>CAZNLT010000106.1:0-21336 GCA_964573705.1 uncultured Desulfobacterales bacterium | reverse complement strand
ACCACGATGGTGGAGGATTGGGTGCCGACATTGCCGCCCATGCCCATGATGACCGGGATGAAGGCGGCCAGGTAGGTGATCCTCTGAAGGCTTTCCTCGAATTCTCCGATGATGAAAAAAGCGGCGATGCCCCCGAGGCAACTGGCGAAGAGCCAGGGCAGGCGAATCTTGAGGCTTTTGAAGATCGATTTGGTTTCCACGAATTCGGCGCCGGCCCCGGCCATTTTGAGAAAATCCTCGGTGGCCTCCTCCCGGATGATGTCGATGACGTCGTCTACCGTGACGATTCCCACCAGTTTGTTTATATGATCCACTACCGGCACCGCCAGAATGTCATACCGGGCGACCAGACGCGCCACCTCTTCCTGATCGGTATCCACTCGGACAAAAAAGACATCGGTGGACATGAAATCCCGAAGCGGGGTTTCCGGGGTGTTCACCACCAACTGGCGAAGAGAACAGACCCCCACCAGGCGTCCGTTTTCATCCACGCTGTACAGGTAGAAGGGCATTTCCACATTCTGGTGTTCGACCTGAAGCGATTTGATCGCCTCTCCGGCGGTGGCATCCTCCCGAAGGGCCACGAAATCGGGCACCATAATGCCGCCGGCGGTATCTTTGGCATACCCGAGCAGTTCCTCGACCTGCTCGGAGCCTTCACGCTGCATTTTTTGCAGGATGGCATCGGATTTTTCGTCGGGAAGGCGTTCGAGGATGTCGGCGATGTCGTCACTGGGCATCGATTCCAGTACCCCGACAATCTCCTCCAGTTTGCGCTTCTCGATAAATTCCAGAAAGGAGTCCTCTTCCAGCTCGCTGAAGATAAACCCTTTTTTCTGGTTGTCTTCGATCACATCGAACAGCTTGTGCTGCTGAGGACGGGTCAGATGGGGAAATATTCGGGCGAGATCGGCCCCGTGGGTTTTGCGGACGATCTTTCGCAGATGAGAGGTGGCATTGCGTCGAACCAGCCGGCGAATGCTTTCCATCAGAATTTTATTGCGTTCCTGCGGCATGGGACTCCCTTCGGGTGTTGCGGGGTCAGGCCAGGGAGAGCAGAATCGGTACCAGCAGTTTTTCGTCGATAAAGGGCTGTTTTTCCGGGCTCACCAAGGGGGTGTCGATCACGTCGATCCCCATTCTGGACAGCGAATCCCCATACAGGCTGCCGGGGTATCGGCCGTTTTCGCTGTCGATCAGAATAAAATCGAGCACATCCTGGACCGAAATCTCGGCCGGATCATCCCGGCGGAGGTACGAGAGCAGCATCCGGACCTGGTCGCTCAGGTTCATCCCGTATGCCTCCGGGTCGGCGGTATCGGTATTGGGGATGAACACCTTCGGGCAGGGATTGCGGCGAATGGCCTCTCCGATTCCCTTGGGCAGAAGGTTGGCGATGATGCTCGAATAAAAACTCCCCATCGGATAGCAGATCACATCCGCATCCCGAATCAGCTCATGCATCTTTTCCCGAATGGCCGTTTCAGCGGGCCGGGGATGATTGCGATGCTCACAGATGTAGATCCGCGTCACCTTGGAGGAGATCGGCGGCTTCTCTTTGCCTGTCAGCGAGTGCTGGCCTACAATCACCTCTCCGTTTTCCAATTCGGTGACCATGTGGAGATCCCGGTTGACCACCGGCCGAACCACCCCCCGAACCTGAACCAGCTTTGAAAAAATAAAAATAATAATATCAAAATTCCGGCGATTGTCAAGATAGCCGGCGGTCAGGATCAGGTTGCCGATGCTGGCCTTGTGAAGATCGAAATCCTCGGGCATGTAATTCCGGAAGAGGTCCAGGTGGTGGCGAATGATTTTCCGCATGGGGTCCGGAATGTCGGCCACCAGTTCGTGTTCCCCCCGGATCATTCGGTTGAGTTCATAGGTGAGTTTTTCCGGGTCCCCGTCTGCGGGAAACCGGTGGGCGAAGAGCCGGTAGATCTCCGGATACCCGTGAAGACTGCGGTCGGCCAGGGCCAGAAGCCGGTTGCGGACGTCTCCGATGGCGGGCATGGCGAAGGCGTCTCGAATTTTGGCCGAACTTCCGCCGGAATCGAAGGGGGTGATGATGTGGATGGAATTATGGGTATACCGAATGAGTTCGGGGCACGCATCCTTGAGGGCGCTTCCGCCGCTGAAAAAGAGAATCTTCGGGCCCAGGTCCGGCCGGTGGCGGTAGCGGGCCAGCTTCAGGGGATCGGGCAGTTTGATGCTGCGGGTGACTTGAATTTCCATGCTTGAAAGGACGCTCGGTGGATGGGTTAAACCGCCCCGGTTTCCAGATACGATACGCAAATTCGAGCGGCCTGGACGAAATCGATGCCGCCGCTGAACTCTATCACATCACAGGCGGAAAGATAACCGATATAGTTTTCCGGAGACGGGTCGGGCATGCGGCAGTCTGCGGGCGGAAGAAAAAAGAGGCCGGTGGATTTGATAAAGGCGCTCAGCAGGTCCCGGCGTTCATTCGGGTCCACGACCTGAACCTTGAGGCCCCCCCCGCCGTGCCGCCAGTTGAGGATGACCAGGGCATGCATGGGGGCGCGCAGGGTAAACCGGTCGGACCCGAAGCAGTCTTCGATGGCCGCGTCATGCTTATGCTCCACCGCCCAGAGTTCTTGTTCGGCAAGGCCGCCGAACCGGTCCCGATCCTCCCGGGACAGGATGCCGGTCAGGGCCGGATTGTTGAGAGCGGTGCCCGGGTTGATGCGGGGCTGTTTGGCCACCCCGTGCATGACCAGGCGATCCTCTTCGGGTTGAATCATCACCCGGTCGTTGCTCACAAAGGCGGCGTCATGGGCCATGATCTGCAGGGCAAGGGTGGATTTGCCCGCCCCGGAGAAGCCGGCCAGGGCCATTCCCCGGCCGTTTCGAAGCACACCGGCGGCGTGGCCCAGAAGTGCGCCGCGGCAGAGCATCTGTTCGATGTACCGGTTGTTGATGAAGTTGACCAGCTGGTTGATGTTCTCCAGACAGGGACCCACGGCCAGGTGCTTCCGGCCACCGAAGAGAAAGACCATGCCGGTCAGCCGTTTGCGGACCGCCCGCCCGTCGGAAAAATCGATGAATTCTTCTTTGATTTGGGTCTTTCCCGGATCGGGTTCCTTGATGATGAAGGGGCCTGCAAATTCCGGCGGGTCGGCCTGGTGGGCGGTGATGTCGATATCGGGCGGGACGTTTTCCCGGTCCAGGAAAGAGCGAAAATAGCCCCACAGGGCACCGGCCACTTCGGCTGAATCGGCGGAGACCCGAATGCGGCAGTCTCCGAAGCGCAGACCGAGTCCATGAACGGCCGGGCGCCGATCGCGAATTAATTTCACCAGTTTCTGAACGGATTCGGTGGTCGAGGTCATGGTTCAGATCCTTTTCAGGACATAGTCGAGATAAAGTTCGGCCGCGTCCAGGCCGCTGGCCGTCTGAATTCCCCGGAACCCGCCGAAGGCCGAGACCTCGAAAACCACCGGCCCCTCGGAAGTTTCGGCCACGTCCACACAGGTGAAATCGAGGCCGAAAAGGGCCTGGGCCCGGTGGGCCAGGGCCACGGTTTCATCCGAAGGGGTGTAAGCCTGGTATTTGCCGCCGGACCGGGTGGTGGTGTTCCAGGAGGCGTCTTGGCCGCGCCGGGCATAGGTGGTCAGGTATTCGCCCCCCAGAAAGGCGACCCCCAGGTCCTGGCCCCCCAAGTCCATCATTTTCTGGATGTACATGATTTCGTTTTCCTGTTTGAAGGCTGCGACCTCCCGGCGCGCCTCCGGTCCGTCGGGGATCACCTTCATCCCCCGGGCCTTGGAGCTGAACAGGGGTTTGAAGACCGCTTTTTCATAGTCGGCCACGGCCTTCAGGGCCGCTTCCACATCTTCGGTGACGGTGGTCGGCGGCATGGGGATGCCGCCGCCGGCCAGGGTGACGGTGCAGCTGAGGCGGTCCAGGACCCGCATGATGGCAAAGGGGTTGGAAAACATGCGAAGCCCCCGTTCATGGAGAAACCGAAGCATCTCCAGGCGATCCAGAAGATCGGGGGAGTACCGGGCCCCTACTTTTTTGATCATCAGTCCATCCAGACCGGCCAGGTCGGTATCTTTATACCGAAGCGTTTTCGCCCCCAGGTCCAGACAGATCTTTTTCGGGTCGATCAGCAGCCGGTATCCGGTTTTTTCCGCCACCTTGTCCGCCAGCATTTCCGAGGACCATCCGCCGATGGTTCCGACCACTCCGATTTTGGGCATCGTCTGAGCTCCTTTTGGTCGATAGAAGAGGTAAATCGAATCGGGGTTCCCGGGTCAATAAAAAAGAACGCTTTCCGGAAGAATGAAATCCGGGATAGGGCGGCCCCGGTGGGCCGATGTCTGTTCCATCAGGAAGAGGGACCGAAGGTACATTTCTCTGGCGAAATCCCGGTTGAGTTCGAAGCGGATGGAGGTATAAAACGACCGCGCCAGGGCCAGGGCCAATCGAAACGGAAAGGTGGTATCCCCGTTTTTCCGGGCGAAGTCGGCAAACCATTCATAGAAATAGAGGGAGACGGTATTGAGCCGTTCCCGAAGCTCGATGTCGAAAACCGGCATTCGAAATATGGAGACCAGAAAGACCGAGGCGTCCTGCACGTAATCGGCCTTCCGGGACCGATGCAGGTCGATAAAATAGACCTTCTCCTCCCCCTGATGGAAGACGATGTTGTTGACGTTGAAATCCCCGTGGATGAAGACGGTAAACGGCGCAGGCGCCGATTTTTCCAGATCGGTGCAGGCCTGAATCAGATCGTCCGAAGAAGGGACCCGCAGGGCCCCCACATTCTGGGCCGGTCTGTAAAAACGGGGATGGACCCGGTGGACCCCGTCCAGCCGGGATTTCAGCTGGGCCATGTAGTCGGTGTCGAAAGGCCCGGGGGTGCGGGTTTTTTGCCAGATATCGCTGAGGGTCTCTTCGAAGATGAAAATGACGTCCCGGACCGAATCGGCGTTTTCGGTGAGGATGATCTGGTCCAGGGTGCATCCCGGCAGAAATTCCACCAGCAGTGAGGCGGTGTCCCGGTTTTCATGATACCCGAAAATCTTGGGAACAATGCCCGGATAGATTTCCTCCCACCTGCGGATGTTTTCCTGCTCCCGCTTGATCTTCTTGAGCACCCCCTCCTTGAAGACCCCCTGAGTGGTGAAGCTGGCCGGGTTTTTTCGGCCCACCTTGCTGATCCGGCAGCCGGACCGGGACCCCCAGAAAGAGGAAAAATCGATATCCGACAGGTCTTCCCTGAATCCGGCCTCGGAGAGGGTCTTCTGAAGGGCGTCGATCTGGCGGATCTTGATGCGGTCTCCGAGGATGGCGAAAATAAGGGCCTCCCCGATGTTGAGAAGGGCGTCGCCGATCCGCTCCAGATATCGGAAAATAAAAATGGTGGTGATCCGGTTCCCGACCTGCCGCCCTTCTTTGAGCTCGACCATGATGCGATCGAAGCTCTCTTTATAGAGCTGATCCATTCGGGATTCGATACGGCAGATCTCCAGCGCCCCCGACAACCCACGGTTGTCGAAAACCGGAATGATCCGGGTGAGCCCCTTCTGGATTTCCGTAAACATCGAATGGTAGTCGTACCGCCGGAAAAAAGCCAGATCGGACAGATATTCGGTCTGGCGGGCGATGTTGACGCAATAATCGGCGATCCGCTCCAGGTTGACCGAAATAATGTGCAGGGCCCGAATGTCGTTGATCTTCTTCTGATCGACATGGCCCTTGAGGATATGGATTTTGGAAAAACAGGCGTTTTCGACGGTGGCCTTGAGGTTGTCGATATAGTCGTCTTTGGAGAGGATTTTTTCCAGGACCGAGATGCGGAAATCCGACAGCAGCCCATAGGTGAGCTTGACCTGGCTTTCGGCCTCGATCACCAGGAACCGGAAGTTTTCGATAATATATTCCATCGGGAAATCAGGTGGTGATGCGAACCGGTTCGGTGGGTCCTCCCGGTGTGTCCTTCCAGGAGAATTTGATGGAAATCTTGTTTTTGTCTCCCTTTTTTTTGGCCTTGATGACCATCTCCATCAAATCCCCGGGATGGAAAATGATCTGCTTGTCCTCGGAGTTCAGAACGATTTTTCCGCTCTCCAGACCCTCGATCAGGGCCTGAAGATATTGGCTGATGGTATGGTTGTCCTGAATCGATTCATGTTGGAATTCTTCTTTTTTGGCCATGGGGTCCTCCTTGGGTTATCCGGCGAGACGGTTTTTGTATTCGCATATCACCTCTTTGCGGCTGCAGCCGGCCATGATCAGGGTCTTTCGAATGGCGAGGTCCTCCCAGGCCGGTTGAAACCCGATTTCCCGGTCGGCTTTTTCCGGGTTCTGCTCTCGAACCGGCCGGGTCTTTTCGGCCATGTGGGTGTCGTCACCCATGAAGATCAGCAGTCGGCGCCGGGACGGACCCCGATGCTGGTTCTTTTTGTTCAGGACCCCGATCAGAAATTCGGTATACCGCTGGGACTGGGGGTTCCAGACCTCGATGCCGTCCACGTCGTATTCGGCCAGCAGGACGGGCCAGAATTGCTCGGGATGGGGAATGACGATGCCGGCGTTGAGGGACCGGGCTTCTTCGATGATTTCGGAGGTCCGGTAAAAATAGCGAAGCGAAAAATTTGCCTTGACCTCTTTTTTGACCGCGGTGAGAAAGGTCTGTGCCCGGTCGATGAGGGTGTCGCCATAGACCGGCCGCAGGCAGTCAAAGAAATTCCGAAGCACTTTGTTTTTAATCGACTGGGGCGGCAGGTCGCTGTAATGGGCGTCGATCAGGGATTCGATTTTCCGGACGTAGACCTGAACGAACCGGATCAGGGCGTCGTTGGCCCCGGTCCGGCGGGCCGCCTCCTCCATCCGTTCCCGGACCGGCCGGGTGATGGTGTGCATAAAGCTGAAGAGCTGAGAGGAGCGGTATTTGAAGGTGTGGGCCAGCATCTTTTTGAGGGTGTCGGCCTTTTCGGCGTTGGCGTTCTCGAAATGAAGCAGCAGCTGCACCTTCTGATTGAAGCCGCCGGAGAAGCTGTCCACCTCCACCCCGGAATAGGCGCCGAAGCTCAGGATTTCATTGTGCTGGGTCGGGATGATCAGGCTCTCCTGCCGATGGGGGAACAGGGTGTCGATCCGCGCGGCGATGAGCTCCATGGGGACGAATTCCGGATGCCAGTGCACCGCCAGCACCGCCTCCTGCCGGGGGAAAATGCGGGGCGGTTTTAAAATCCGGCTTCTCTGTTCCTCATTCAGGTCGACGGAGACGACCCGAAAGAAAAACTCCCGATCGGCGTCGGTCACCTCCTCCGGAATATTTTTGGGAATCAGGCAGAGCGGTTCGCCCCCGTTATGGGCTTTTGCGGACTCCATCATTCGTGCTCCGGATACCAAGGGGTGCTTATTTGTATTTTTTATGGCAGTCTGATTTGAGCCGGTCCAGCTCCTGAGCGGCGGCCTTGCAGGCTGCCGGATCATGGCTTTCGCAGGCTTGGCGAAACCGGGTGCAGGCCTGGTCATAGTCGCCGAAAAACTCGGCCCCGTATTTCGGGTATCGGATCATCAGTTTGGAATCGGCCAGAAACGCGGTCACGACGGTTTCCGGAGGCAGGGCGCCGGTTTCGAGGCTTTCCAGTATTTTTTTGAACTGGACCTTCATCCGTTTCTTGAGGTCCTTGTACTTGGAGAATTTTGGGTTTTCGGGGTCATCCGAAGGGATGCCTTCATCCGAGCCGCTCTCCTTGGGCGATTTGAGCTTGATCTTGACGGACAGATCATCCATATTCCGTTTCACGGCGATCTTCATCTTTCGAAAATCGCCCAGTTCCGGAACGGACGACGGCTCGGATGCGGGGGGATTACCTTCCATTCGGTCCGCCAGTTCCCGGAACAGCCGGGCTGTTTCCTTCTGTGTCATTGACTTGAATACGAGTTTCTCTCCGCTGCCCACTGCCCACCTCCGCTCTCGGACCGTCCCGAAATCAGGCCGGTCCTGAAAAAAATCGATGAAGATTAAAAATTGCCGTGGCGAATGATTTCGCCTTCGATCAGATAGATGACTTCCTCGGCCACATTGGTGGCGTGATCGCCGATCCTTTCCAGGTGACGGGAAATCAGGAACATGTTGACCAGATATCCCACATCTTCGGGGCTGCCGACGATATCCTGCTTGACCTGCTGATACATTTCGCTGTGGATCCGGTCAACTTCGTCGTCCAGAAGACAGACCTTGAACGCCACATCGACATCCAGATTGACCAGGGCGTCGAGGCTCTTTTTGAGCATTTCCTGAACCTTCTGAATCATGTCGGAATAATCGTAGAGGATGCCGTTATTGGGCTGGCTGCCGACCATGCTTTTGACCCGGTTGGCGATATTGACCGTCTCGTCGGCGATCCGCTCCAGGTCGCTGTTGATCTTGATGGTGGCGATCAGAAACCGAAGGTCCACCGCCACCGGTTGGTGCAGGGCCAGGATTTTGAGGCATTCCTCCTCGATTTCGACCTCTTCCTCGTCGATTTCATAATCCGATTTGATGATCCGGTCGGCGTCGAAAATCTCCCTCGTCTTGATGGCTTTGGCCGCCAGCCGAACCCGATCCTCCACCTGAGCACCCAGGCCGAGCACCCGGTTTTTCAGTTTGTCCAGTTCTCTTTGTAAGTGAAGTGCCATCTTTTATATTCCCCTGTCGGTTTAACCGAATCGTCCGGTGATGTAGTCTTCGGTCTGTTTCAGCTTGGGCCGGGTGAAGATCGTGTCGGTGTCGTTGAACTCGATCAGTTTGCCGATATAAAAGAAGGCGGTCATATCCGACACCCGGGCCGCCTGCTGCATACTGTGGGTAACAATAATAATGGTATAGTTTTTCTTCAGCTCGTGGATCAGCTCCTCGATCTTTTGAGTGGCGATGGGGTCCAGGGCGGACGCCGGTTCATCCATGAGAAGGATTTCCGGTTCCACGGCCAGGGCCCGGGCGATGCAGAGCCGCTGCTGCTGGCCGCCCGAGAGCCCCAGGGCCGAATCGTTGAGGCGATCCTTGGCCTCTTCCCAGAGGGCCGCTTTCTTGAGGCTTTCTTCTACCCGGTTTTCGATGAAGGCCTTGTCTTTGATTCCGTTGACCCGAAGCCCGTAGGCCACATTTTCAAACACGCTTTTGGGGAAGGGGTTGGGTTTTTGAAAGACCATTCCCACCCGGCGCCGCAGCATGACCACATCCAGAGACGGGTCGTTGATGTCCTCGCCGTCCAGCAGCAGCTTTCCTTCCACCCGGCTGATGGGGATGAGGTCGTTCATTCGGTTCAGACAGCGCAGATAGGTGCTTTTTCCGCATCCGGAGGGGCCGATGAGCGCGGTCACCTGGCATTCCTGAAAATCGAGGGAGACATCATGAAGGGCCTGGAAATCGCCGTAATAGAAATTCAGATTCCGCGATCTCATTTTGACTGTTTCAGCCATACTATGCGAATCCTTATAAGAAGGGGGTTACTTGTTTAATTTTCTTCGAAGCCGGCCCCGCCAGATGATGGCGATCAGGTTCATTCCCAGCACCAGCGCGATCAGGACCAGGGCGGTTCCGTATTGAAGGGGGCGGGTTTCGGTAATGTAGGTGCCGGCGGTGGCCAGTACGTAAATGTGATACGGCAGGGCCATGATTTCATCAAAGACCGAAGAGGGCAGGTTCGGGGTGTAAAAAACCGCGGCCGTGAACATGATGGGAGCGGTTTCTCCGGCGGCCCGGCTGATGCCCAGGATCGATCCGGTGAGAACCCCCGGCAGGGCCGTCGGCAGCACCACCCGGTAAATGGTCTGCCATTTGGTGGCCCCCAGCCCGAGGGATGCCTCCCGGTAGGTGTCGGGCACCGCTTTCAGCGCCTCTTCGGTGGTGCCGATGATCACCGGAAGGCTGAGGGCGCCCAGGGTCAGCGCGCCCGCGGCCAGGCTCACCCCCATATCCAGATAGATCACGAAGAATGCCAGGCCGAACAGCCCGAAAACCACCGAAGGGACCCCCGCCAGGTTGTTGATGCTCAAACGGATGATCCGCAGGACCCGCCCCGGTTTGGCGTATTCATTGAGGTAGATGGCCGATGCCACCCCGATGGGAAGTGCGATCAAAATCGCCCCGAAACTGAGGGAGATAGTTCCCACGATGCAGGGGAGGATCCCGCCTTTGGTCATGGAGTCCCGGGGGACCTCGGTCAGAAACTCCCAGGTGACGGCGCTCCATCCGTTTTTGACCATAAAAAAGACGATGATCAGCAAGGCCAGTCCGCAGATGGCGGCCGCGATTCGAAAGAGGGTAAACAGAACGGCTTCCCTCAGCTTGCGACCGGCATGTCTGGCATCCACCGCCTTTTGAATCTCGGATTTTTCTCTCACGGGTTTTCCGGTGGTTGTTTTTTCCACGGGTCCTTCCACATATTCTTCGTTGGTGATGTCCATGGGCCCTTCCCCCTCCTTTATAACGATGCTTCGCCGACTTGTCTATACCGGTGGGAGATCTGATCGGCGATGATATTGAACAGCAGTGTAAACAAAAACAGGACGATGCCGGTGGCGAACAGGGCATAATAATGGTCCCCGCGGAAGGGGGCCTCGGCCATCTCGGCGGCGATGCTGGCCGGCATGGGACGAACCGGGTCGAAAATGGAACCGGGGATCATGGTCGCGCCGCCCGCCACCATCAAGACCACCATGGTTTCGCCGATGGCCCGGGACATTCCCAGGATCACGGCGGTGGCGATGCCGGAGATGGAGGCCGGCAGAATCACCCGCAGAAGGGTCTCCCAGTGGGTGGCGCCCAGTGCCATGGAGCCTTCCTTGAGGGCGGTGGGCACGCTGTAGATGGCGTCTTCCGAGATGCTGGTGATGGTGGGGATGGACATGAAGGCCAGCATCAGGGCCGCGTTGAACATGTTGAGACCGGTGGGAAGATTAAACACACTCTGAAGGAAGGGCGCCACGATGACCATTCCGAAAAAACCGATGACCACCGACGGCAGGGCGGCCAGAAGCTCCACCAGCGGCTTGACGATTTCCGCCACCTGCCTGGAGGCCAGTTCGGCCAGATAGATTGCGGTCATGACGCCCAAGGGAATGGCGATTGCCGAAGAGAGCGCCGTCACCGCCAGGGACGCGAGAATCAGGGGGAAGATCCCGAAATCGGCCGGGTCGGAGGTGGGATACCAGTATTGGCCGAACACAAAGTCGGAGACGGAAACCTCCCTGAAAATCGGAAGCCCTTCCATGAACAAAAACAGCATGATCATGAAAAGAATGGCGATGGAGGCGGTCGCCACGCTGAAGAAAAAAGCCCGCATCGCCTTTTCGGTGGTATTTCGTTTGTTCGCCATAAGGGGGTGTATTCTCCTAAAGCGTGCGTAGGGGCGGTGATACACCGCCCCTACGCCGTTTATTCACGAATCAGTGTCGGGTCAATTGCCCGCATGCACGGATCTTACCAGAGCGGCACGAATCCGGCCTTTTCCACATACTTCTGGCCTTTGTCCGGATGCATCGTGTAGTTGATGAAGTTCATGGTTTCGCCCGTGGGCCAGCCCGAGGTGAACATGAACAGGGCCCGGCTGATGGGGAATTTGCCGCTCAGGGTGGTGTCTTTGTTGCCTTCGATGCCGTCCACGGTGAGGGCTTTGATCTCGTCGTTCAGATATCCGATGCCGACATACCCGACGGCGTTCTTGTTTTTGGCGACCGAGGTGGCGACCGCGCCGTTGGAGGCCTGAAGCAGTGCGCCCGGATAGACCCGCTCTTTTTCCATGACCTTTTCTTCCCAGACCTCGTAGGTGCCCGAAGAGGTGTCCCGGGAGATTACGACGATCTTCAGGTCCGGTCCGCCGAGTTCTTTCCAGTTGGTAGTTTTACCCATATAGATCTTTTTGAGGTCTTCCAGGCTGATGTCTTCGATCGGGTTGGTGGGATGAACCACCGGCACGATGCTGTCATAGGCCACCGCGAAGGGGACCGGATAAGCGCCTTTTTCCACGGCCAGTTTCACCTCTTTGTCTTTGATGAAACGGGACGAATCGGCGATGTCGGTGGTGCCGTCGATGATCGCCTTGATGCCGTTTCCGGAGCCGCCGCCGGAGATGGTGATCTTGACCTCCGGGTAGGCCTTCATGTAGGCCTCGGCCACTTCCTGGGCGATGGGCAGAACGGTGGTGGAGCCTTTGATGACGATGTTTTCGGCAAAAGCCGACCCGGCCCCGAAGACCATCATCAATGCAATTGCCGCTACCAGTACGGGGTTTTTTCTGAACATGATTTCCTCCTGAATTGGGGTTTAATAAAAACAGGTTCCGATCAACTCGATCACTGTGGCCGATACCCTAACCCCCCAATGTTAGGATTGTGTTAAAAGTTTGTTAGAAGTCGATAAAAAGTTGAAAAAGCAGGATCGGGTGGTAACATCACTGATTTTAAATTGTTGCTCAATGATCCGAACGCATCATCCGAACGCATCAACGGTAAGGCGTTTTCAGGTAAACGATCACCGCCCCGCTTCTGCGCTTTCGGCCCCGCTCCCATTCGGAAGTCAGCACCCAGTTTTTCTGCCGCAGTTCGGTCAGTTTGGCCTCCACCGCATCGGGCAGCACCGGGCGTCCTTCCGAATGGAGCCCTTTGCCGACGATGATCATCACCGTCCGTTTTCCCCGGCGCCGGGATTCCCGAATAAACGCCTCGGTTCTATCGGTGGCTTCCGCAGCCGTGCATCCGTGAAGGTCGATCTCCCCCTGGGGCGGGGGATAGGCGGCGATCTTTTCCTTTCGGGTGAGGGGGCGTTCCGGGGGCAAACCGCCGGTCTTCTCCTGAATCAGGTGCTCCCGGGGTTTCCCGGAAAGGGATTTTTCCAGGAGTTCCGCGAAATCGGTCTCCTTTTTGGCATCTGCGTACCGCATCCTTTTAGGGGACCCCGAAGGACGGCCTGCATCGCCGGGCCCATCTTTAAAAAATTTCCGAAAATCCGTATCCTCCTCGAAAATTGGGATTCCGTGTTTGTTGGCCTTCCGTACCCCTTCGGGCTTTTTTTCATCCTCCGGGAAAAATGGTTTCGGGGATTTTTCAGGGGGCCGGCGAGGGGGAAGCGGTGCTTCCTCCGGTTCGTCTTTGAAGAGGGCCGTAAAATCGGTTTCTTTTTCAAAGACTGGAATGCCGTGCTTGTTGACCGCCCGGGAGGATTTTCCGCTTTTGCGTTTTTGAGGGGCTTTTTTTTGCGGAGGTTTCCGGTTCCGGGATTTTGGCGGTGTGACGGGTTTTTCAGGTTTCGGGGAAGCCGTTTTTTCAGGCTCGGCGGCGGAGGTTTGAGGAGCCGGTTTTTGCACCGGCCTTCTGGGTTTCGTATGCGCGGCGACCGTTGCGGGCTTCGACCGAGTTCCTTTATCCGATTCCTTTTTTTCGGTCGGTTCGACCGGCGTTTCCGAGCGATCTGATGTAAAGATGTTTTTCAGTTTTTCAAAAAAAGAGGTCATCTCTCTGGTGTAATAACAGGTGATTTGGATGGTGGCCGAACCCCTGCGAACCCGCCGGATCGGTGATATTCGGGGGAGTCCCGCCTCGCATTCCCGGTCTTGGTTACCGATGCTTGTCCGGATACTCACAGAGATCGAACAGCGGACAGACAGTACACTTGGGTTTCCGGGCGATGCAGATCTCCCGGCCGAAATAGATGAGCCGAAGCCCGAATCCGTTCCATTCCGATTTCGGCAGGACCTCCATCAGGTCGAATTCGATCTTGGTCGGGTCCGAATGGCGGGTCAACCCGAGCCGATGGGATATCCGTTTGACGTGAGTGTCCACCACCACGGCGGGCTGATCGAAAGCGGCGCTCAAGACCACATTGGCGGTTTTTCGGCCCACCCCCGGCAGTTGAATCAGCCCTTCCAGGTCTTGTGGAATCACGCCGTCGTGATCTTCGGCCACGGTTCGGGCGCAGGCCTTGATGTTCTTGGCCTTGTTGCGGAAAAACCCGGTGGAATGGATGAGGGATTCGATCTCCGCCAAGGGCGCGGCGGCCAATGCGTCCGGGGTCGGAAACCGGTCGAACAGAACCGGGGTGACCGCATTGACCTGTTTGTCGGTGCACTGGGCCGACAGAATGGTGGCGATCAGGAGCTGAAAGGGGGTGTCGTAATCCAGCTGCGTCTTGACATCGGGATAGGCGGCCCTTAAAATTTTACAGATCTGTTCTGTTTCTTTTTCGGTTTTCATGGCTCGATTTTTCTGTTGCGGGTCATTGTCGCATCCGGGTCGCATCCGGGTTGCATCCGGGTTGCTTCCGGATTTTCCACGGTTACCCTTTTTCATATCCCAATAATATGATCATGGATTCATCTCAAACAACCGCCAGGGCCCTGGGCTTGTGCTCCGGCGGGCTGGACAGCATACTGGCCGGGCTGGTCCTTCAACGGGCCGGGGTGGCGGTCGCCTGGGTCAGTTTCGAAACCCCTTTTTTTTCGGCGGACAAGGCCCGCCGCGCTTCTGAAAACACCGGCATCCCGCTGATCGTGAAGGACATCACTCCGAGATACATGGAGATGCTCAAAAACCCCAAGTGCGGATACGGGCAGCACATGAATCCCTGTGCGGATTGCCATTCCCTGATGTTTCGTATCGCCGGGGAAATGATGCCGAAGGGCGGGGTTGATTTCCTGTTCAGCGGGGAGGTGTTGGGGCAGCGGCCCATGTCTCAGACCAAGCCTTCTCTGCGGTACGTGGAGAAACATTCCGGTTTCGACGGTTACATCCTTCGCCCCCTGAGCGCCAAACGCCTGCCCGAGACCATCCCCGAGCGAAAAGGATGGGTCCGCCGGGAAGACCTGCTCGATCTTTCCGGGCGCGGCAGAAAGGCCCAGATTCGACTGGCCCGGGAATTCGGGGTGACGGAGTATCCCAATCCCGCCGGCGGATGCCTGCTGACCGACAAAAACTATTCCGTCCGGCTGAAGGACCTTTTCGATCACTCCGAGATACAGGCTGAAAACGAACTTCGCCTCCTTCAGCACGGCCGCCATTTTCGTCTGAGTCCCGAGGCCAAGGCGGTCGTAGGGCGGGACCAGCGGGACAACGAAGCGCTCCTTCGGCTGTATGATCCGAAACGGGATGTGCTCATCAACGCCCCTTCTGTGCCCGGCCCGGTGGTCATTGTTCCGGGCGGCGCTTCCCCACATGAAATTCAACAGGCCGCCGCCATCTGCGTCGGATACTCAAAATCCCCCAAGGGAGAATCGGTCGAGGTGACCGTCTCCACCCCCGGGGGCCGTGAAACGACCGCCGTGAAGGGCCTTCCTCCCGAAGAAGCCCGAGCGTTCATGATCTGAGCCGATCGGCGCCGGCGACTTCACATTCGGCGGCTTCCCCCCGGGCTTTTGCATTCAACTGACCGCAGGCCGCGGAAATGTCCAGACCCTTGCTATACCGTATTACTGTCGTATAATTATAATACAGGAGCACATCCCGGAATTGCTGAATGGCGGCTTCGCCGGGTCGCCTGAAATCGCCGCCTGCATGGGGATTGAAGGCGATCAGGTTGATTTTGCAGCGGATGGATTGAAGCAGCTTGGCCAATCGGTGTGCATCTTCAGGATCATCGTTGACCCCCTCGATCAGGATATACTCGAAGGTGATGCGACGGCGCGGCCTCAGCGGATACCGGCGGCAGGCCGCCAAAAGGGCTTCGATGGGGTATTTCCGGTTGATCGGCATCAGCCGGTCCCGGGTGGGGTTGTCCGCCGCATTCAGGGAAACCGCCAGGTTGACATCGGTGTCGTGCCCCAGCCGTTCGATTTCGGGGACCAGACCGGAAGTGGACACCGTGACCCGGCGGGGAGAGAACTTGAGCCCGTAATCGCCCTGGGTGATGATACCGAGGGCGCCGATCAGGTTTTCATAGTTGGCCAGCGGCTCTCCCATCCCCATGAAGACCAGGTTGGTGAGCCGCCGGATATCCTTCGGATCGATGGTCTGAAGAATGTCCCGGACCTGGGCCAGGATCTCTCCCTGAGTCAGGTTTCTTTGAAAGCCGCCTTGAGCGGTGAGACAGAATCGGCACCCGAGTGCGCACCCGACCTGGCTGGAAATGCAGAGGGTATAATGATCTTTTTCAGGGATCAGGACCGTTTCGGTGCGGTGGCCGTCCGCAAGTTCAAACAGGTATTTGCGGGTGCCGTCGGCGGATGTCTCCATATCCTTGATCAGGAGCCGGTCGATGGAAAAATGGTCGGCCAGCAAAACCCGATCGGCTTTTCCGAGGTTGGTCATGGACTCGAAATCATCGGCCTGGCGAAGATAGACCCAACCGAGGACCTGTTTGGCCCGGTACGGGGGAAGGCCCCTTTCGACCAGCCAGCGGGTGAGTCGGTCCGGGGTCAGCTCTTTGATATCTGTTTTGCGGTTGATTTTCGGATCGGCCTTCTGAACGATCTTATTATCTGGCTTGTGATCTATCTTATTATCTGGCTTATAGTCTGGATTATGATCTAAGGTGTTGTCGGTTCTCGGTGTCATGTGAAATCAATTTCCTTTATTGGATTGTGCTTGACATTACATTTTTTCCATATTAAATTCAAGATTTTTAATATCTAAGGAATTGATTTATTTATGTTTGAAAATCTGAGCGACAAGCTTGATTCGGTCTTCAAGAAACTCAAGGGGCACGGCAAGCTGACGGAAAAGAACATCGAAGAGGCGCTGCGGGAGGTCCGCATGGCCCTGCTCGAAGCCGATGTTCACTACAAGGTCGCCAAACAGTTTATCGCCTCCATCAAGGAGCGGGCCCTGGGCCGGGAGGTGATGAAGAGCCTTACCCCCGGTCAGCAGGTCATCAAGATCGTCAATGAAGAATTGACCGCTCTGATGGGGTCGAGCCACGAGGGGCTGGACCTTTCCGGCGCCAAACCGGTGTCCCTGATGCTGGTGGGGCTTCAGGGGTCGGGTAAAACCACCACCGCCGGAAAACTCTCGGTCTACCTGCGAAAAGACGGCAAAAAGCCGTATCTGGTGCCGGCGGACGTGTACCGGCCCGCGGCCATCGATCAGCTCAAGAAGCTGGGCACCCAGCTGGATGTGCCGGTGTTCGATTCCACCACCGACATGGACCCGGTGGAGATCTGCCAAAAGGCGCAGGTGGCGGCCCAGAAGGAAGGCTGTGACACCCTGCTGCTGGATACCGCCGGCCGTCTTCATGTGGACGAAGAACTGATGGGCGAGCTGAAGCGCATTCGGGATGCGGTTCAGCCATCGGATATCCTTCTGGTGGCCGATGCCATGACCGGGCAGGATGCGGTCAACATCGCCAAATCCTTTGACGACGCCTTGAATATCGGCGGGGTGGTGCTGACCAAGATGGACGGCGACGCCCGGGGCGGTGCGGCCCTTTCCATCAAAGCCATCACCGAAAAACCGATTAAATTCGTGGGGGTCGGCGAAAAGCTGAACGCCTTGGAGCCGTTTCATCCGGATCGCATGGCCTCTTCCATTCTGGGCATGGGGGACGTGCTCACGTTTATCGAAAAGGCCCAGGAGACGGTGGATGAAGAAAAGGCCGCCGAGCTGGAAAAAAAGCTTCGGAAGAATCAGTTCACTTTGGAGGATTTTCGGGATCAGATGTCTCAGATTCGAAAGATGGGCTCATTGAGCGATCTGATCGGCATGATTCCGGGGATGAAACAAAACAAGCAGTTCAAAAATATGGATGTGGATGAAGGGGAGCTGGTTCGAATCGAGGCGATCATCAATTCCATGACGCCCCATGAACGGTCCCGTCACAATGTCATCAACGGGAGCCGCCGAAAGCGGATCGCCCAGGGCAGTGGAACCAGTGTTCAGGATGTGAACCGGCTCCTGAAAAATTATACTCAGGTGATGAAGATAATGAAAAAAATCAACAAAGGCGGAATGCGCGGACTGGGTCGCGGCATGTTGCCGTTCTAAAAAAGGCGAAGGAGAAAAAAAGCAAATGCCTGTAAGAATTCGTTTGGCCAGACACGGGGCGAAAAAGCGCCCCTTTTACCGAATCGTTGTGGCGGATCAGGAAAATCCCCGGGACGGCCGATTTCTCGAGACGGTCGGCACCTACAATCCTCTGCCGGACCCGGCCGAGGTGGAACTCAAAAATGAACGCGTCAAGTATTGGATGGATCAGGGCGCGAAACCTTCGGATACCGTGAGAAATATTCTAAAAAATCAAGGCTTTTTCTCTAATCCGGCCTAGACCTTCTCATCCCTGATTCTCTACAACCAGAAAAGGAGACGGAGCTATGAAAGACCTGATCAAGTACATCGCCCAAGCACTCGTTGACAATCCTGAAGAGGTATCGGTTGAGGAGGTGGAGGGTAACCAGACCTCTGTTCTGGAATTGAAGGTCGCCAAAGAGGATCTGGGCAAGGTTATCGGGAAGCAGGGGCGGACGGCAAGAGCGATGCGGACGATACTGAGTGCGGCATCCGCGAAGGTGAGAAAACGCACGGTATTGGAAATCTTAGAGTAGTCCTTTGTCTGAAGACGGTTATCTGCTGATCGGCAAAATCGCCGGCGCCCACGGCATCAGGGGGGATGTAAAACTTTTGTCTTATGCCGAATCGCTGTCCGTCTTCTCACAAGGAAACCGAATTCTTTTAAAGAAAGGAGACCAGCCGGGACGGTTTCACATTATTGATCGGGTAAAGCCGTTCAAACGCCACGGGCTTTTGACCCTGAAAGGCGTGGAAAATCGGGATCAGGCCGAATCCCTCGCCGGGTGGGAGGTTCATATAGATGCCTCTCTTTTGCCTGAACCGGAGGAGGATGCCTACTACTGGCGCGACCTGATCGGTATGTCGGTATTGACAGCGGAGGGCCGATCGATCGGCCGATTGACCGAGATCATCCCCACCGGCAGCAACGATGTCTATGTGGTGCAAGACGGGGATACCGAAACCCTGGTGCCGGCGATCCAATCGGTGGTCATCGAGATCGATACCGACCGAAACGTCATCACCGTGGATTTGCCCGAGGGGTTGTGAGCGGGTGGACTTTCAGGTATTAACCATATTCCCTGAAATGTTTCAGCCTTTCTGGGAAACTGGTATCATTCGAAGAGCCCTCGATCGCCGCTTGATCCAGGCCGAAGCGCTGAACATTCGATATTTTACCTCAGACCGCCATCGCACCACCGACGACCGGCCTTACGGGGGCGGCCCCGGAATGGTCATGAAACCCGAACCCCTGGCGGAGGCGATTCGTACCGCAAAAGGCGAACATCCGGAATCCCGAACCATTCTGATGACGCCCCAGGGCCGAATGTTCAACCAAAAAATTGCACGGCAGCTCTCCCGGGAGGAAGGGCTGATTTTGATTTGCGGCCGGTACGAAGGGGTGGATGAGCGGATCAGCCGCCGCTTTATCGATGATGAAATCTCCATCGGCGATTATGTGTTGACCGGCGGGGAACTGCCGGCCATGGTGGTCATGGATGCGGTCATCCGGCTGATCCCCGATGTCCTGGGAGGGGCGGATTCGGCAGACAAGGATTCCTTTTCGGAGGGCTTCCTTGAACACGCCCATTACACCCGGCCCCCGGTCTTTGAAGGAGATCCGGTGCCGGAGATTCTGCTCTCGGGCAACCACCGGGAAATCGACCGGTGGCGCCTGGAGGCCTCTCTTGTAAAGACGGTGATTCGACGACCGGATCTTCTGGTAAGCCGTCATGTAACAGCTGCGGAACTGGAGATCCTGAAACGCTGCCATGGCCATATCGAAAACATCCTCCGGACCCAATCTGCATCTGGCGCTGATTCATCATCCGGTGATGAATCGGTCGGGTGAAACGGTCGCCTCGGCGGTGACCAACCTCGACCTGCATGATATCGCCAGAGCCGGCAGAACTTACGGGGTTCGGTCTTTTTATGTGGTCACGCCATTGGCGGATCAAGGAGATCTGGCCCGGCAGCTCGTAGACCACTGGCTCACCGGTGCTGGCGCAAGGCTCAACCCGGCCCGCAAAGCGGCCCTGGAATTGATCCGGATCCGGGAGACGGTGGAGGCGGCGGTTGAGGAAATCGAATCGGAAGGTCGGGGAAGACCCCGCCGGGTGGCCACCGGGGCCCGGCTTCGACCCGGCAGTATCGGCCATGACCGGTTTCGCGACATGATGAACGACGGCGCGCCCTATCTGCTTCAGTTCGGGACCGCCTGGGGGCTCGCCGAGGAGGTCTTTTCGGCCGCCGATTATATATTGAGGCCTATCAACGGGCCGACCGAATATAACCATCTATCCGTCCGTTCCGCCGCGTCCATCCTGATGGACCGTCTGCTGGGAGAGCGATAGATCAACTGCAACCGAATCTGAAAATAATGAGTGTAAGGGGGATATGATGAAGGTATTGGAACAGATCGAAAGAGAGGCCATGCGCATGGACATCCCGGATTTTGTGCCCGGGGATACGGTCAAGGTGCATGTGAAGATCAAGGAGGGCGAGAAGGAGCGAATCCAGGTGTTTCAGGGGGTGGTCATCAGCAAACGAAAGGGCATGGCCAACGCCACCTTTACCGTACGAAAGGTCTCCTACGGGGTCGGGGTCGAGCGCGTGTTTCCGCTCCATTCGCCGATCATCGACCAGATCGAGGTGGTGACCAAGGGGCGGGTCCGGCGGTCCAAGATCTATTATCTCAGAAAACTGCGGGGCAAGGCCGCACGGCTCAAGGAAAAGCGGGTGGTGGCATAAATTTATCGGCGGCGGTATCCGTTGGAGCAACGGCGAATGCAGGTTCCCGTGTTTTTCTGAGGCGTTTCGGCGATGGATTTATGGGCGTTTGAAAAAAAGGTCATTCAAAAAGGATTTTCGGTCATCGCGGGCATCGATGAGGCCGGCCGAGGCCCCTTGGCCGGCCCGGTGGTGGCTGCGGCGGTGATACTGGACCGAAGCTTTCGGGTGACCAAAATGGCCGATTCCAAACAGTTGACGCCCAAGCGCCGGAACGAGATTTATGAGATCATCTACCGAAAGGCGGTCAGCGTCGGCATCGGCATCATCGATCCCTGTGAAATCGACCGGATCAACATTTTCCAGGCCGCCCTCGCCGCCATGGCCGTGGCCGTTAAGAATCTGAATCCGCGGCCGCTGTATCTCCTGATCGACGGCAAATTTCCCATATACTACGATCTGCCCCAGGAGGCCATCATCAAAGGGGATACGCTGTCCATCTCCATCGCCGCCGCTTCGGTGGTGGCCAAGGTGACCCGGGACCGGCTGATGGAGCAGTACCATGAGTTCTATCCCCAATACGGGTTCGACTGCCACAAGGGGTATGCCACCGCCGCCCACCGCAGGGCGATTCGGGATTTCGGCCCC
>CAZNLT010000105.1:0-21562 GCA_964573705.1 uncultured Desulfobacterales bacterium | reverse complement strand
GCTCTTCCGATCTGGTTTTTTAGTAGTGGCAATACAGGGTGTAAGAAGGGTGGTGATCAGGAATGACAGAAGCAATATGGTGAGAAAGGTTCGCATGGTGTAATCCTCCAGGCTGGTTTTCCGGCAGTTTATGTCATGCCTTTGCAGGGCTCCTTTGTCACATCTCCATTTTAGGGTGCGTTATCACAAACTGTGAACAATATGCTTTTACTGCTCCAGCGATGGTATCTCACACCTTCTCCGTTTTCGGTTTTGCGCGGCGTTTCCGGGTTTTCTTTTTGGGGGCTTTTGCGGCCCGTTCAACTTTGATGCGGTTCAGCAGAGCTTCGGCGCTGTTTTCGCCGGTAATGAGGTCTGGATTTTGTTCCCGCCATTCGGCGGTGAGGTCGCCGCGAAAGGCTTTGGCGAGGATGGACTGGGTGAGCTGTTTTACGCAGTTCTGGGCTTCTTTTACGCGTTTTTCGATGTTATGGGCGAAGGTGAAGAGTTGGTCGACTTGGCGGACAATTTCCGTTTGTTCTTCAAAAGGGGGAAACGGAAATTCAAGCTCGGCAAAGCGCCCTGAGCCTAGATGTGAAATGTTTACAGTTCGGGAGGCAATTTCCTGGAAACGACCGGATTTCATTTGGCTCAAGAAAACCAATAAGCAGAATTCAGAAGAGAGTGGCTTGTGGGGTCGGAATCTGATGAGTGTATTGGTAAAACATGCCCCGGATATTTCCCCACAGTAAATCGCCGGTCTACCGATTAACTCATGGCTTTGACCTTCATTCAGGAGAATATCCCCTGGTGATAGCTCGTATTTCTTATAATCAGCATCATCAAATACCATTTCCATAACATCTGAGGTATCAATGTAACCCTCCTTCACATTCATAACTCTCAAATAAGGCCTCATATTTTCGCCCGTATGATATTTTGGGGACCTTTGTCTGCCTAATTGAACCTGCCCAATTTCCTTTACTTGAGCATAACACCAATTCGCTGGCAACTCAGGCAATAAATCTGTGACAAAATCTCCTTTCTTAGAAACAGGATTTTCCCTGCAAATGGAAGAAAGCTGAGGCCCTGCTATAAATTCATTATTCTTCCTCCATTCCTTCGTCAACCGCCCACTGACCGCTCCAGCAAGCACCGATCGACGAAAGCGTTTGAGAATGCCGGGAATGGCGTCGAGACGGGCTTTGATGGCGTCCACCTGCGCCAGCAGTTCGTGCAATTTGGCGGCGATTTGTTTTTGTTCGGCGAGGGGGGCAATAGGGATTTGTATTTCATCAAAATGCGAGGGTTTTAAATTGTTAATGTTGACTCCAGCTGCCAAATCTGAAGCCTTTAATCGGTATTGTCCCGATGACGTAAACAACCCGATATAGCCATCTGAAATAACGTCTAAAGGCCTCAAGACCCCACAAAATGCACCAAACCCTCCAATCCAATCCTCAGTTGCCCTAGCCGTTTTCCCTACAACATTCCGACTACCGCTTGACATTGCGACAACGATGTCTCCCTTTTTTATTTTTTGATATTGCGAGATTTTCCCCTTCGGCACATAGACCAAATCGTCGAAATGAAGCTGATCGTTCTGTATATTATTCGCTCTTAAGATAGGCAAAAGCCCATCATCTGAGGTATCCGAAGAATCCTTCTTCTTGTAGGTGACGCCTCTTACAATGTTTACAACTAAGGAAAGAGGTACGGTCTTCCAATTTTCAGGAAGAACTTCGAAATCCCTCATTTCGCCTCCATCCCCAAAACCTCCGCCAACAAATTCCGCTGCGCCACCGCCTCATCCCCAGCTCCCAAAGCCCCCATCAACCCATCCAGCTCCCGCAACGCCTCCGTCAACTCCCCCATCGCCTCGGCCGCCAGCACCTCCGGCTCCGGCAGATTATCCGCATCCACACTGTTTTCATCCTTCAGCCAGCCGATATCCAGGGAATCCCCCTTCTGCTTCTCGATCCAATCCCGGTCGAAGCACCGCCACCGACCGTTTTCCACCGTCTTCTCCCCATCCCCGTTCACCCACGCCCATTCCCCCTCTTTCCGATCTCCCGACCCGTCCGGCTCATCTCCGAACACCTTTTCAAACGGTTTCAGGTGCATCTCCCCGAACAGATTCCGCTTGCCGAAACTCGGCATGTTCGTCCGCAGATCATAGACCCACACCCGCTCGGTACACCCTTTCTCCTGCCGGGGATTGTTCGCCATCCCTTTGCAAAAAAAGAGAACATTGGTCTTCACCCCATGGGCATAGAAAATCCCGGTGGGCAGCCGCAGAATCGTATGCAAATTGCATTTATCCATCAAATCCCGGCGGATATCCGTCCCCACCCCCGCTTCAAACAGCACATTGTCCGGCAGCACCACCGCAGCCCGTCCGCCCGGTTTCAGGCTCCGATAGATATGCTGCAAAAACGCCAGCTGCTTGTTGCTGGTCTTGAAGGTGAAATCATCCCGGGTCGGCCCGCCGCCCCCCTTGGCGGTGCCGAAGGGCGGATTGGTGAGGATCACGTCGGCGGCCGGCAGGCTCTTGCCCGGCTCCCCCAACGTATTGCCCAGATGAACCACCCCATCGGCATCCCCTTCCATGCCGTGAAGCAGGCAGTTCATCAAAGCCAGCCGCCGGGTGCCGGGGACCAGCTCCATGCCGATGGAGGCTTTGGTTCGCTGAAACCCCTGCGCCTTTTCATCCAGATCATAGAGATCATCGGTCTGCGCTTTAATGAAGGCATCCGCCGCGATCAAAAACCCCCCGGTACCGGCGGCCGGGTCCTGGACGATCTCGCCCGCTTCGGGCTGAATGCACCGAACAATGCTGTCGATCAGCGGCCGGGGCGTAAAATACTGCCCGGCCCCGGATTTGGTCTCATTGGCGTTTTTCTCCAGCAGGCCCTCGTAGAGGTCGCCCAGCCCGTCCTGCTTCGCACTGAACCAGTCGATGCCGTCGAGACTTTTGACCAGCTGCTCCAGGTGGCGCGGCTCCCGAAGGCGGGTCTGGGCGTCGGCATAGATGGCGGCGATGAGGTGATCGGCGCTTTTGGAAAGATCCAGAAGCATCTGTTTGTAGTGGTTCATCAGCACCAGACCCGATTTGCCGGTCAGGTCGGGCCAGCGGCACCCTTCGGGCAGGCTGTGTTTCTGCAGAATGCCCGCCTCGGTGTTTTCGTGAACCATTTTGATGAACAGCAGCAGCACCAGTTCGGTCACATAATCGGAGTAATTGATGCCGTCGTCCCGCAGCACGTCGCAGAGATTCCAGAGTTTTTGAACGATGTCGGTTTGGTTCATAGGAAGTTGATCGAGTTCCCGTTGCTCTTATTTTTTGATGTTCTGTAAAAAGTCAACCAGCTCATGCACCCGGGTCGACGGGTTATCGGTCCCGCTTTGCGCCGCATGCTTCAGGCCCTGAGCGGCATATTTTTTAGCGGATTCCAATTTAGAAAACAACGCCAAAAAAATCCCTTTTTGCTTCTTTTCGTATGTGGGCATTTGCTTTTTAAGATCCGAAATCACCTGATGTGCAGTACTTCGGCCATACACATCTTCGTAGGGCCTGGTCGTATATCCGTAATGCAGGAGCAGCCAGTATTCAAAACAAGGCACCGAAGTAATCGCAAAAAAAGTGTTCTTTGGTTTTGCCCGTCTGAGAATATCCAGCGCTTGTGAGTAGCTTGAATGGTTATCTTTGTCGAACACGCAGAATATTTTATCAAAAGGGTCTCCCGTCTTTTTTTCACTGCGATACCGCTGTATGGCGAATTCGACCACATGGATCGGGCTGGCTCCGCAGTCACCGGTGATCACCACATTGGCACTACTGATTTTGTAATGGGCAATCATTTCCCTGAAATAGTTCGGTTCGGTTTTTTCACCTTCACAGATGATCAGTACTTTGGCATAGGGACCCCGCCTGGCCTTCCTGCGGGCCAGATCACGAGTTCTCTTGGCCCTCCGTTTCTTGAAAATATCATCCGTTCCCACGGACTACATCTCCGCCATCTCACCCACGAACG
Source organism: uncultured Desulfobacterales bacterium (assembly GCA_964573705.1). Taxonomy (GTDB): domain Bacteria; phylum Desulfobacterota; class Desulfobacteria; order Desulfobacterales; family Desulfococcaceae; genus JAABSQ01. Next base: position 17,549 of record CAZNLT010000105.1, on the reverse strand, counting down.
GCAATGCGCCGTAACGGCCCGACAAATATGCGGCCTCGAGATTTTCCCTTCCCTTACGCGGGCTGAAGTCGGTAAGCGGATACAGGTGGGTGGTTTCGTCCTCATCTTTTTCACAAAACCAAATCTGATCTCTGCGGAAAACCTCCTGGCTCAGAATGGAGGTTTCATGGGTCGTAAACACCAGCTGGGCATTTTTCGGATTGGATTTCCGGCTATGGAATAAATCCACCAAAAACCTTACCAATTTCGGATGCAGATTATCATGAAGCTCATCGATGAACAGAATAAACCCTTTATTCAGGGTATCCACCCAAGGACCCGCAAAGGAAAAAAGCTTTCGGGTGCCGTCGGATTCATCTTCAAGATCGAACTGCACCAGTTCGTCGCTTCCCAGCCGATGAAAAGTTGAAACTTCGAGCATGTTTTTGTCGACCATCTCGGATAAAATCATCTCTTTCAACGATTCCGGAATATCCGCAGGCAAAAGTTGAGGATCGAAACTGATCCTCTGAACTTCCACATCATTAATGGATAAGTCCGCCGCTTTCAGGAAATTGATAATTCGAGATTTTTCCTTGGTTCTGCAAAGGGCAGCTGTGAATGCAGGATCCAAACCCTCGATGTTTACTATTCGCAGGTTCTCTGAAAACCAGTCGTATACCGGCTGCAACTGTCGGCTATTCAGCTGGACGGCCGTGGAGAGGAAAAGCGCGTTTTCACGAGTGGAACGCTGCCAGACCTGCTTTTCACCCTGGAGCTGCTTGCCGGTTTCCCAGGCAGAGGATTGTCTTTCGTCCTCCCAGGCACGTTGAAACCACCGTTGGGCCCGTCCTTTCGGGTATGCAATCAGCCATTCCTCATAAATGCGCTCTTTATCCGCCGAAAACCCATATTGATAACGGATGTCATCCGCCAAGAAGACGACTTCAAACTCGCTCCGTGAGTTCGCTGTCCTGGCGTCAAGGCGGAAGGGGACGACAGGAATATCCTCTCCCCGCTGCCAGGAGGCGGAATCGACGACAATCCGGCGCATCACCCGCAGAGCTCTGATAAAATTTGATTTTCCGGAAGCATTGGGCCCATAAACAGCGGCGGAGCGCAGCAAATCAAAACGGGTCGGGGACTGAATCCGAAAAGTATTCGTCTCCTCCAACTCATTCCCCTTTGCCTTCACAAGGCTGAAGGTTTGCTTCTCTCGGAAGGACCTGAAATTGGCTACACTAAATTCAATCAACATAATGCCCCCTCGGATTGTTTTTTGGCAGATCTGGTCAAAAGATACATCGAAAAGAATTTATTGTCACCTTTTAAATGTAATTTTGACAAAATAATCCGAAAATAACATATTAAGGGCATTTTAAATTCCCGGCAAAGATCACCCCGCCGCATCCCACACCGATGCCGCCAACTTCTCCAACACCTCATCCAGGCGCTCTTCCAGCAAAGCATCCAGACGCCGGTCCCCGCCGTCTATGGCGAAGACCCGGTTGACGAAATCGCGATCAAGAACCGCTTCATGGACGAGCTGTTTGGCCAGGCGGTCGAGCCATTTGCGCTGGACCGGGGTCCAGTCATGGAGGTCATAAATCTTTTCCATGGCACCTTCCACCCGGCGGGCAAAGGGGACCAGGGGTTCACCCAGGGCGGCCCGGCGGATGTGGCCGATGATACCGGCGGCGATCTCCTGATTGGTCTGGTTTCGCCAGGCGCTTCGCAACTTGGCCTCGCTGAAGCCGTGCCGGTCCAGCAGCAGTCGAATCTCCCGCAGCTGTGCCCGGGTCAGGTCCCTTGGCCGATTGACCACCACCGCCAGGGCCGCGGATTCGTTTATCCGGCTGCGGATGAAACCAGAAAAACTCTCCAGATAGTCCCGAGGTCGGTCGTAAGGGCCGTAGGTCTGCTCCCGATTCAGGAGTTCATCCGTATGTTCGGAAATGATCGGATACCGATCGGACCCGATCAGACGGCTCACCTCCTCCACTTGCTGCACCAATCGGCCGTGGGTCTTGAGAAAAACCGCTGCGCCGTCCGGCCCCAGCTCCCGCAGATGTCGATGAAGTTCTTCCGGCGGCACACCCCAGAGATTCTCCAGTTCCACGAGTTTATCCCGAATCTGCGGGTTCTGCTCGGCCTTGGCCGCGGCCCGCCGCAGCACCCGCATGATCTTCTGGCTCATGGCGTCCAGCACATCATGGACATGGGTGGTATCGGACCGGCTGCCCGGAGCCTCCCGGCTTTTCGGGTCGGCCAGCTCGGCCGCCAGCTGATCCAAGGTGACATTGGGGTTCTTCACCAGCGGTTTCATGGTGCTGACCGGTTCCAGGGCCGCATAGATGTCCACCGGATCATAAATCCGGAACACCGTCTTGCCGATCCGATCGCATCGGCGGGGGGGACGGCCGATCATCTGCTCATAAAGGATGCGGGATTTCACCCGCCGCAGAAAGACTATGTGGCAGATGGTATCCACATCGATGCCGGTGGTGAGCAGATCCACGGTGATCCCGATGGAGGGATACCGTTCATTTTTGAACCGACGGATGAGGGTGTCCACATCCACGCTTTTCCCGGTGATTTTTCGGACCGCATCCTGATGATAGGCGTCGCCGTAGACCTCTCCAAAGGCCTCGTCGAGGAGCCGTTTGACCATGTCCGCATGGCGGTCGAGAGCACAGAAGACAAGGGTCTTTTCATCACCGAAGGGGTCCAGCTCACGGGCCAGCTGGCGGCAGATGACGCGATTGAACCCCTCGGTGATCACCCGACGGTTGAAGGCCTCGACCTCGAAATCGAGTTCATCCGCCAATTCGGTGATCTCCACCTGGCCGGTGTGGAGATTGAGGGCGCTCACCGTCTCCCCCGAATCGAAGTGGATGCCCTGTCGGCTCAGGAGGGTTTCGTACCGAATGGGCGGTTCATGGTCGATCAACCAGTCGTCGGCCACCGCCTCCCGGTAAGGATAGGTATAGACCGGTCGGCCGAAAACCTCGGTGGTGTGCTTGGCCGGGGTGGCGGTGAGGCCGATCCGGACCGCGTCGAAATAGTCGAGCACCCGCCGATAGCTGGAAAGATACTGGGCCTGGTCGCGAATGACCAGCTCGCCGTCGGTCATCTCCTGGTCGAGGGTATAGCCCCGGTGGGCTTCATCCACAATGAGGCAGTCGAAGGCGTCCACCCCGGGCGGATCATCCGACTGGAATACCCGGCGCACCATGGCCTGGACCGTGGCCACCTGAATGCGGGTCTCGGCTTCGGCGGCCATGTCTCCCATTCGGGCCACATTGTAAATTTTGGAAAGGGGCTGATTCTGTTCCAGGGTCGCTTCGTTGAAAAAATCGAGGGCCTGTTTTCCCAAGGCGTTGCGGTCCACCAGAAAGAGGATGCGTCGGAACCGTTCGGATTTCAGAAACCGGTACATCAGACCGATGACGGCCCGGGTCTTTCCGGTACCGGTAGCCATGGCCACCAGGCATTCGGTGCGGCCGGTCTCCAGGGCCGCCTCCACCGCCTGAATGGCGCGCTCCTGATAGTCCCGGAGCTGGAGATAGCCGAACCCTTCCCGGCGCAGCCGAGCCTCGGCCGCCTCCCGGCTTCGGCGAAGCTTGTCCAGAAGCCCCTCGGGGCTGTGGAATTCGTGCAACGCTCGGGCCGGATTCGACGGGGTCCGGACATCCCGGAACCAGACCCCGGAGGCCTCGGCCAACTGCTTCACAAAGGGTCGCCCGTTGCAGGAATAGACAAAGGGAATCTGGTAGTGGCCTTCCATTTCGTAAGGCCAGGCGATGGTGCGCCCCTCCGCCTCCCAGGCCGGGGTCATGGCCTCCGAGGGTTTGAAACCGCGGGCGTAGCGCTCGGCCTGGGGAATCTTGCCGGGCACATCCACCGAGTCCCGCTTGGCCTCCGCCACCGCTATCGGGATCAGGCCTGCAAACAGAATATAGTCCGCGGACTGTTTGCCCTGGGTAGGCCATTCGGCGATGGCCCGGTTTTTACCTTTCTCCGGCCGGGCCCCTTTGGCATAGGTCAGGGCTTCGGAATCGGCCTCCCACCCGGCTGCGTTGAGCTGCCGATCGATGAGAATGCGGGTCAGGGCCTCGGTCAGGACCAAACTTTCTCCGGCCTGACGGGTTTGTTCGACAACTTCCTGGACCGCCTGGGGCCGACTCTCCAGTTCGGTTTTGAGGCGGTTTAGCCGGTTCTCGAATTCTGCCCGCTGTTTTCCCAGGGCGGTTTCGTGCTCCAGCGCCAGCTCCTCATAAGTGCGGGCGTCAGTTGCCATCTCCTCTGCCAGGGTCTCGAATTGGGCTTTTTCCTCGGCCAGCAGATCGTTCAGTCGGCGGTCGGATTCGATCTGCTGGTTGGCGCCCTGCAATTCGGATTTGAGTTGTTCAATTCGGGTCTGAAGGTTCCGGAGTTCGCGGCTCGGGTCAGGGGGCGGAACAAATGGGCCGGGCCTGAAATCGGGACCCTGTTCACCAAAGGAACGATGAAACCAGATGGCCAGGGTTCGGGCCACCCGCAGCCCGTCCAGAGCTTCCTTGTGGCGGGTCTTGAAGGTATGAACCGCCTTGTTCCCCTCCCGGCGAAGGGTATGGAAGAGATCCAGAACCATGGGATCCAAACGAATCTGTCGGTTGAGACGATACAACAGATCGGCCTGGCTGATCTCCGGATCACAATCGACGCCGGACCGGGCCGCCAGATCCCGGGCCAGGGCCTCCCCCATCTGGCGGAGCTTGAACAGGGTCGTGTTCGGATCGCCGGCAAAGGCCCGCTCTGCGGCAAAAGCCAATTCAAAAAAGACCGGGTCGTGGGTTTTCAAAAACTCGAAATTGCTGGAAGACATCGCGTCCCTCGAATCAGTTTCAAATCGAAATCCGAAAATCCCGTGATCATTTCGAATTGGAAAAAAGGAAGCTCGAAATGGGCGTATTCCGGTGACCTTCGCGGGCGGATTTCCCAATCTTTCGAAAATCTCCTCCATTTTGTGAGAAAAGTCAAGATTTCAATAACCGGAGAGAAATATTTGTACATAGTATCCCCCATGAATGAAGGGGGAAGATAAAATCGGGAAAAATACCTTCAGAGAAACTGCAGGGGGAAATCAGAGTTTCCCCTGATTGACTCCAAACCGTTAAAAAAATAGATTCTGATATTTCGCTTATTTTAAAAAAGGAGGTTTATGAATGAAAATCTTTGTTGCACACGCTTTGGGGTGTGAGTCCGGCCTGGAAATTCGATGCGGAAAGAGTTCCGCTGTTCGTTCCCTGCAACATCGTCCGTCCGGAGGTGAAAAATGAATGCCGTCATCAGGAAAACCGCTATAGTAACGATACTTTTCTTCTCGATCTTCTTCACGGCCGGCGCATTCGCAGCTGATTTCGATGAAATCGTGGTATTCGGCGACAGCCTATCGGATGACGGCAATCTTCTGTTCTTTGAAGACCAGTCGCGGCCGGATCCGGAGCTTTATTATCAGGGCCGTCTTTCCAACGGCCCTGTTTGGGCCGAATACCTGGTCGATCAAGAACACCTGGATGTATCCAAAACCGACATCGCTCTCGGCGGCACCCAAACGGACGGCCTGACCCCGCCGGGCCTGCTGGAACAGGTCTCTACCTATATCGCCTCTGAAACCGGCTCGCTTTCCGGGGATTCCCTTTTCATCCTATGGGCCGGCAGCAATGATTTTCTGAACGGAGACGGGGATTATCAGGAGGCGGTGGACAATATCAATACCGCCATGGACCGTCTGGTGGAATACGACGCCGAGCATATTCTGGTGTTCAACCTCCCCGACCTGGGAAGAATCCCCGAAACCCTGGGGACCTCGGAAGCCGCAGCGGCGACCGAGTTTACGCTCAATTTCAATGCCGAACTGGCCAATATGCTCGATGAGTTCAGTGTCGAACACCCGGAGGTCGGCCTATACACCTTCGATGCCTATTCTTTTTTTACGAAGATCCAAAACAACCCGGCCGCATTCGGGTTCACCAACGTGACCGAGCCCTCGCCGAATTTTGATATCGAAAACAATTTCGAGGGTGCCGGGCATCTGTTCTGGGATGAAAAACATCCGACCACCGCGACCCACGCCCTGCTGGCCGACCGGGTGTTTGCGGAGTTGAACGCCCAGGTGCCCGAATCCACGGATACGGATGATGACGATGACGACAGCTCAAACTGCTTCATCAATACATTCGGATGGTGAAGATATTCGAATCGGGTCTTCGACCCTGATCCCTTATCCTATCGGCAGATTCTGCCGCCGCGTCTTTCTCCTGCCTGCGGTGATCCCAAAATCTTCTTTACCGAGGAATAAAGATTACCGCGGGGACATCCCCCTATAACCGAGATATATTCTTAAATATTCTGGTAAAAGTCATCCTCGGGGTATTCCCCCTGCCGGTAGCCGCCGGCGCAGGCGCGGCCAGCCGCCAGGCCCCGGGAACTCCGTTTTCGGCGGAATGATTGCAGCGACCGTCCTGACGGTGCTGTTCGTGCCGGTATTTTTTGTGATGGTTCAGGGAATCAATGAGCGGGTTGCCGGACAGGCACGCCCCCCCGTCCAGAGCAAAAATCCACCGGCCGATCTTCATACCGCGGAGGAGTTATGATGGGGTGGGGCCCCACCCTGCTGAAGTTTTATTTTTTCCCCTTTTCACCGGGCCCTCCTGCGGGTGCGGATGCACAGGTCTTTAAAGTCAATCGATATAATCGATGCATTGACTTCCATGCCCCTACTAGATTATGGAAGTGATGTCATTCATCTGTTTTCCGTTGATCGGTGAATGAGCGTATCGGCAACAAGTATGGAGGGATTCAACCCATTTCAACCTAAGAATCGGGAGGAAGATAGATGAGAAGGCAGATCTGTATCGTAACCTTTGCATTGGTTTTGCTGTTTGGATGGGGAGCCCTTTCATTTGGTGCGGAAGAAGTATCGGTCGGGTCGGTAACCCCCCTGACAGGAAAGTTGGCGGTCTATGGTGAGGGCTTTCAGAAAGCAATGCTCCTCGCCCTGGATGAGGTCAATGCCGAGGGCGGCATCCAGGGCAAGCCCATGAAGATCGTTTTTGAAGACAACACCTCCACCGCAAAAGGATCGGTATCGGCGATTCGAAAGCTGATCACGGTGGACAAATTGCCGGTCATCTTCGGTCCGGCCGCTTCCTCCAATTTTCTGGCGATCTGCCCCATCGCTCAGGAAAACCGAACCATTCTGATCGGAGCCGAAAGCGCCGCCGCAGAGATCAGCAACTGCGGCGACTTTGTATTTCGGGTGTTCCCGTCGGATGCCCTTCAGGGCATCGGGGTCGCCGAACTGGCCACGGGGCTGGGATACGCGTCGGTCGTGCTGACGTATGTCAACAACGACTGGGGGGTGGGTCTTGCCGGGGTTTTTAAAGAAATATATGAAAAGCAGGGCGGCAAAATTCTGGACGAATTCAGTCATGACGAAGGCAAGACCGATTACCGGAGTGAAATTTTTCGCATTCGGAAAAACCAACCCAGGGCGGTGGTGAATCTGACCTATATCAAAGAGGCTGCGACCATGCTCAAACAGGCTTATGAAGCGGGCATGGAGGTGCAATGGCTTCTGGGTTCGGCATCCAAATCGCCCAAACTGGTGGAACTGGCAGGTCCGGCGGCAGAGGGCATCATCGGCACCTATCCCACTTTTTCCCAAATGACCCCTGCCTATTCGGCCTTCAAACAGGCATGGGAAAAGAAATATCCGGGAGCAAAAATACCGATATTCGGAGAATACAACTACGATATGGTCAAACTGACCGCCAAAGCACTTCGGACCGCCGACACCCTGTCCGCCGAGGACATTCGGAAAGCGCTGATCATATCCTCTCAAAATTACCAGGGTGTAACGGGCGACAAGAGCCTGGATGAAAACGGCGATGTGGGCGCGGAATACGGCCGATGGACGGTCAAAGGAGGCGAGATCACCGACTATCGGTGATTCAGGCAGAGAACCGTTTTTGTTATGACCGCCTATTATCTTCAACTGGCCGCAAACGGCCTGATTGCCGGGTTCATCTATGCCATGTTCGCGGTCGGCCTTACCCTGGTTTACGGGGTATTCCGTTTCATCAATTTCGCCCATGGAGAACTGATCGCCTGGGGGGCCTACCTGCCGCTCCTGTTTATCGGTCCCCCCTTTTTTCTGCCCCTCTGGCTGGCGGCCATTCCGGCCCTGGCCGGTGTCGTTGCCATCGGGATCGCTCAGGACCGGTTGGTATACACCCCACTCCGGCAAAAGGATCGAATCACCCTGCTGATCGCCTCCATCGGTCTGTCCTATCTGTTGCGCAATCTGCTGCGGCTGATTTGGGGATCCGAACTGACGACCTATGGTCGGGAATTGACCCGGGGCATTCGACTTCCAGCGGGAATCAGCATTACGCCGGTTCAGATCGCAATGATGGGCACCGCACTGATTTCACTCGGGTTTCTTTATTTTTTGCTGACCCGCACCCTGTTGGGAAAACAACTCCGGGCCGCCGCCGACAACCTGGAACTGGCCGGGATCATCGGCATCGATATGCGGCGGGTATCGGTCACGGTCTGGACCCTTGCAGCGCTGTTTGCCGGAATCGGCGGAATCCTGACGGCCATGGATACCAACCTGGAGCCCCTGATGGGGCTGACCAACCTCCTGAAGGCGTTTGCGGCGGTGTTGCTGGGCGGGGCGGGGAATGTATGGGGAGCGCTCCTGGGCGGACTCTGCATCGGCATCACCGAAAACCTGAGTGTCGCGTTTTTCTCCCCCGGATATAAAGATTTCGTCTCCTTTTTACTGATCATTCTGATGCTCCTCTTTCGACCCAGGGGGATTTTCGGAATCACCGCCGGAATGCGGTAAACCCGTTTTCATGGATTATCTGATTCACATTCTGATCCTGGCCTTGATCTACACGGTTTTCGCCGTGTCCCTCAACCTGGAACTGGGGTTTACCGGACTTTACAATTTCGGCCATGTGGCCTTTTTCGGTATCGGCGCCTACGGGTCCGCTCTGCTGAGCCTGTCCGGATGGCCGGTAAGCCTGTCCGCAGGCTGCGCAGTGCTCCTGGCGGGAGCGGCGGGCGCCCTTCTGGCGGTACCCGCGCTCCGTCTGTCCGGAGATTATTTCGGGGTTGCGACCCTTGCCTTTGGAGAAATGACCCGGATCGTTTTCCTGAATGAAACCTGGTTAACCAAGGGGCCCATGGGGCTTCCCGGCATTCCGCGACCGGATTGGATGTCTTCGGGCGTATCCGGTATGCCGGCGATGCTGGTTCTCTATTTTCTGATCACAGTCGGTGTCTTCCTTCTGGTTCGCCGGATTGCCGAATCGCCTTTCGGCCGGGCTTTGAAGGTGGTTCGAGAGGACCCGTATGTGGCCCAGGCCCTGGGAAAAAATGTTTTATGGCTCAAAATCCGGTCCATGGCTCTGGGTTCTTTGCTGGCCGGTGCGGCCGGATGCCTCTGGGCACACTACATCACCTATATCAGTCCGGCGGATTTCACCCTGACGGAAACCATTCTGGTGCTGCTCTGCGTGGTTCTGGGGGGTCGCGGCACCATTTGGGGGCCTGTACTGGGGGCGTTCACCATTATTTTTTTTCAGGAAGCGATTCGTTTTTTGCCGATTCCCGACGGGTACGATTCCTATGTGGGTCCCATTCAGGGAATGGTTTACGGCGGGGTTTTGGTAATCCTGATGCTCAAACGGCCCGAAGGGCTGATCCCCGAGCACCGGGAGCCCTCATGCTGAGCGTCCGGAATCTTTCCAAAACATTCGGAGGGCTGACCGCCGTCGATCGCATCTCTTTCGATCTTGGAGAAACCGCCGTGACCGGCCTGGTAGGGCCCAACGGAAGCGGGAAATCAACTCTTTTCCATCTGATCACCGGCTTTTACCGGGCCGACCATGGGGAAATCCGGTATGGAAACACCGGTATCACCGGCATGCCACCCCATGCCCTCAGTCGAATGGGTCTGATCCGGACCTTTCAGCATACCCGAATACTCCCCTTTTTGACGGTGATGGACAACCTGCTGGCCGCCGCTCCGAAACAACCAGGAGAATCCCTCTTTTATCTGCTGTTCAGACCCGACCGGGTTCGGGCGCAAGAGACGGCTAATTTTGAAAAAGCGTTGGGTATTTTAAAGCAGATCCATCTGGATCACATGACCCATGAATTGGCCGGCCGACTCAGTTATGGCCAGGGAAAGCTCCTGGAGCTGGGCCGGGTGATGATGGCGGATCCGCGACTGGTGCTGCTCGATGAGCCCACCGCAGGCATCAATCCCACCCTGATCCGGCAGTTGGTCGATATCATTGGAACCGTTACCTCCGAAGGGGTTCAGATCTTTCTGATTGAACACAACATGCCCCTTGTGTCGGAACTCTGCGACCGCATTCTGGTTATGGACGCCGGAAACATCATTTTCGAGGGCAGCCCTGATGCGGCCCGGGAGGATGAAGGTGTCATTTCGGCTTACCTGGGGCGGGCGAACCATGTTGCTTGAGGCATCTGGAATTACCGCGGGATACGGCCGGGGAAACGTGATTGAGAAGGTCGACCTCACCGTCGAGACCGGCGAGATCGTCTGCATCATCGGACCCAACGGAGCCGGCAAATCCACCGTTCTGAGGACCATTGCCGGTCAATTGTTTCCTTCCGCCGGCGTCGTTCAGTATAGGGGCCGGGAGGTCACTCGTCTGTCCATCGCCGAAAAAGGAGATCGGGGCCTGATTTTTATTCCCCAGGGGATGAACATTTTTCCCAACCTGTCCGTCTACGAAAATCTGGAAATGGCCGGCATGATTCTCAAAGATCGAAGGGCCCTTCGCAAAGGCGTCCAGCGGGTCTTAACCCGGTTTCCGGTTTTGGCGGAGCTTGCGAATCGCCCCTGTCGGGAGCTTTCCGGAGGACAACGGCAGCTGCTTGCCATCAGCCGCATCCTGGTCACCTCGCCTCGGTTGGTGCTTCTGGATGAACCCTCTCTCGGGCTCGCCCCGATGGTGGTGGATCAAATTTTTGAAGAAATCCGCCAAATGAACGGGGCGGGGGTCTCCTTTCTTCTGGTGGAGCAAAACGCCCGAAAGGCCCTTTCCGTCTCCCACAAAGGGTATGTTCTGGAGCTGGGAAAAAACCGCTTGACCGGACCCGGTCGGGACCTGCTGAAAGATCCGAAAGTGAAAAAGCTTTATCTGGGAGGCTGAATCTTGGCGAAGGAACAAGCAGGCTTTCCGATCGGCCAGTTGGATGAACGCCGAGGTCGGTCCGGCACCTGGCTCTGGTTCGCATTGAATGTGATTCTGTTCCCCGCGCCGGCCCATTTCACCCTCCTTCACTCCGCTTCTTTTTCGGTGGGATAACGCGTCGCCCGATCCGTTCCGGGTCTGCAAACGGCAACCGCTTTCCGTTACCCCTTCGATGTTTCCTTCGCGGACAGAATATGGGTGGAGCTGCCCAGGAAGGCCCCGGCCGCCTCCCCCACGGTCTCCGACAGGGTCGGATGGGGATGGATGCTCAGGGCCAGGTCCTCGGCCATCGCCCCCATCTCCACGGCCAACACCCCTTCGGAGATCATTTCACCGGCCTCCCGGCCGACGATGGCCACCCCCAGAATCTGACCGGTTTCGGCATCCATGATCATCTTGGTCAATCCTTCCCGAGAACCCATGGAGGCGGCCCGGCCCGAAGCGGCCCAGGGGAACCGGCCCACCGTGATCTTTCGGCCGGCCTCTTCGGCATCCTTTTCCATGAGACCGCACCAGGCCAGCTGCGGATAGGTGTAGACCACCGCCGGAATGGCCCGGGGGTCGAATACCAAGGGCCGTTCGGCAATCACTTCCGCCGCCACCTTTCCCTCGTGCATGGCTTTATGGGCCAACATGGCCCCGCCTGCCACATCCCCGATGGCAAAGATCTTTTCGTCGGCGGTGCGGCGTTTCTCATCCACCTGAATGAAACCCTTGTCGTCGATTTCGACATCGGTGTTGTCGAGCCCCAGGTCCGCCGATTGGGGGCGCCGGCCCACCGCCACCAGCACCCGGTCGAAGGCGCCCTCTTTTTCATCGATCTCCCCTTCGAAGACCACCTTCACCGACTCCTTCGACTCCTCCATCTCTTTGACTCGGGTCTTGTAATGAATACTTTCGAACACCTCGGACAAGCTCCCGGCCAGGATGTCCACCAGTTCTTCATCCGCCTGGGGCATCAGCCGGTCGGTCATCTCCACCAAGGTGACCCTGCTGCCCAGGGCCGCATAGACCGACCCCAGTTCGGCGCCCACGTATCCGCCCCCCACCACCAGGAGCCGGTCGGGAATCTCGGCCAGATCCAATGCGTCGGCGGAGTTCATGATTCGCCCGCCCTCCTTGAACTCGGCGCCGGGAAGCGGAACCGGAGACGAACCGGTAGCGATGACGGCGTGCTTGAACCGGATGTGGGAAACCTCGGCATCGCTGTCCAGAAGCCGCACCGTTTGGGAATCCTCGAACCGGGCCCTCCCCTGAATCCGCTTCACTTCCCGCTCTTCACACAGGCGCGACAACCCCTGGCTCAAGCGGTCGACCACCTCGTTTTTCCAGTTTCTCATTTTCTTCAGGTCGATCTTCGGCTTCTCGAAGGAGACCCCGATCTCATCGGCGTTGCGGGCATCGTGGAGCAGTTCCGCCACATAGAGCAGGCTTTTGGAGGGGATACAGCCCCGCAGCAGGCAGACCCCGCCGAGGCGGTCATCCATCTCCACCAGAGTGGTATCCAAACCCAAATTGGCGGCGCGAAACGCGGCGGCATATCCGCCCGGCCCGCCGCCGATGATCAGCACATCCGTTCGTTCCGTAAATTCGCCCATGACCATGATCTCTTCCTCCTACGTCAGCATCATCAGTTTTTCAGGGTTTTCGAGGGCCGCAATGATCTCCCCCATGAACCGGGCGGCATCGGCCCCGTCCACGATCCGGTGGTCGAATCCCAGGGCCAGGGGCAGCATGAGCCTCGGTTTGACCCGGTAATTGTCCATATCGCCCATCACCACCGGCTGAAGCCGGGCCTTGGCCATCCCCAGAATGGCCACCTGGGGATAATTGATGATCGGGGTGAATCCGGTGCCGCCTAAAGGGCCGACATTGGTGATGGTGAAGGTGCCGCCGGTCATCTCCTTTCGGTCGACCTCCCCGTTGCGGGTTTTCTCGGCCAGGGCCGGAAGCTCCCTGGCCAGCTCGGTAACGGACTTGCGGTCGGCGTCCCGGATCACCGGCACCATCAGCCCCCGGTCGGTGTCCACCGCCGCCCCGATGTGGTAGTGATGCTTGAGGATGATCTCCTCCTGATCCATGTCGAGACTGGCGTTGAACCGGGGGTGGGCCTTGAGGGCGGCCACCGCCGCCTTTATGGCGAAGATGGTCAGGGTGAGCGCCCCGCCTTCTTCCTCGATTTCGTCTTTGTACTTTTGGCGAAAGGCCTCCAGGTCGGTGATGTCGGCCACATCCTCATGGGTGACATGCGGGACCTGAGACCAGGACAGCCGCATCCGCTTGGCCGTGGTCCGCCGCACGGATCGAAGCGGCACCCGCTCCACCTCTCCCCATTGGCTGAAATCGGGCAGTTCGGGGGCCTCCGGCGCGGCCGGCGCCGGTTTCTTCTTTTCCTTTTTTTTCTCGGTCGGTTTTTCTTTTTTCTCCTCCGGGGGCTTCTTTTCCGGCTTTTCCTCCCCGCCTTCGGCAAACGCCTTTACATCCTCGGTGGTGACCCGCCCGCCCGGGCCGCTGGGTTCCACGTGGTGGAGGTCCACCCCGAGTTCCCGGGCCACCCGGCGGGTGGAGGGGGCCGCCGGCACCGGTTTTTCTTCGTCCGATACCTTTTCAGACGGTTTCTTCTCCTTCTCTTCTTTTTTCGGCGCCTTTTCTTTTTCGCCCTCCTCGGCTGCCTCCGCCTCTTCTTTCTCTTTCTTCTCCGTCTTTTCCGTTTCGGCCTTTTCTTTCTCTTCTTCTACCTCCGTCTCGGCTTCCGCTTCCATTTCTTCAGGTTCTTCTTCTTCCGCTTCCCCTTCCACCTCAAAGATCATCAGCACGTCTCCGACCTCGACCATATCCCCTTCGGACACTTTGATTTCTTTGATCGTGCCGGTCATGGGCGAGGGCACTTCTGTGGTGGCCTTGTCGGTTTCGATCACCAGGACCGATTCCTCTTCCTCCACCTGATCGCCTTCGGAGACCAACACTTCGATGATTTCCGCTTCGTGAATACCTTCTCCCGGATCGGCCAGTGTAAATTCTTTTTCCATCGCTGTAATATCCTCCCTCCTGAAACTGGAGCCTTTTAAAAGTCGAGGGTTTCCCGTGCCCCGTGAAGAATGCGTTTCACATCGGGGATATAGTCTTGTTCCCGCTGATAGAGCGGAATCACCACATCGTATCCGGTCACCCGCCGAATCGGCGCCTCCAGGTAGAGAAAAGATTTCTCCACCAGTCGGGCGACCATTTCCGCACCCGGCCCGAAACTGCGGTGGGCCTCGTGGACGATGACCCCATGCCCGGTCTTGCGGACCGATTCGGTGAATTTTTCATCGTCCAGCGGGGAGACGGTCAGCAGGTCGATGACCTCGGCCTCGACCCCGTCCTCCTCCTGAAGGATGTCGGCCGCATCCAGGGTGCGCTGGAGCATGGCGCCGTAGGTGATGAAGGTGATGTCCTTGCCTTGGCGCACGATCTCCGACTGGCCGATGGGGAAGGTCTCTTCGTCTTCGGGCACCTCTTCGCGAAAAGCCCGGTAGGCCGCTTTGGGCTCATAGAAAATCACCGGATCGGGGTCCCTTATCGCGCTGACCAGAAGCGCCCTGGCCTTGCGGGGTCCCGAAGGAATCACCGTCTTCAGCCCCGGAGTGTGGGCGTAATAGGCCTCCCGGCTTTCGGAGTGATGCTCCAGGGCCCGCACACCCCCGCCGTAGGGGCAGCGAAGCACCATCTGGATGCCGAACCGACCCTGGGTCCGGGCCCGGTACCGGGCCGCGTGGGCCTCCATCTGGTGAAAGGAGATGTAGCTGAACCCGGAAAACTGGATTTCGCAGACCGGTTTGAGGCCGTGGATGGCCATCCCCACCGAGGCCCCGGCGATCATCGATTCGGCCAGCGGGGTATCGATCACCCGTTCTTCCCCGTACGCGTCGAGCAGCCCTTCGGTGACCCGAAAGACACCGCCGTCCACCCCGACATCCTCGCCGAGCACGATCACATCTTCGTCTTTTTCCATTTCCTGTTTCAGGGCCAGATTGATGGCCTCGACCATATTCATTTTTCCCATGGATGCGCCTCGCTTATCTCCGGGTTCTTCTGTTCGATGTCATTGTTGGTTCAATGCCTCTATTCCATCTGCCCTTACGGAAACAGACGGGATTCCCCCACTCTGAAAGAAAAGACAGGAAGATGGGTTTAGTCATTTTCGGACAACATCGCCTCGAACTCTTTTTTCTGGGAAACCAGATGGGGCGGCAGTTCGGCATACTGATAAGTGAACATATCGGTCGGGTCCCCGAGGTCCTCCATCTTCTTTTCCCAGGCGTCAACCCCATCCTTGATTTCGGATTTGATCTCCTCTTCCAGATTCTCGATATCCTCGTCCGAAAGCAGCTCCTTATTCTTCAGATATTTCTGAAAGCGGGTGATGGGGTCCCGCTTTTCCCATTTCTTGACCTCCTCCTCGTCCCGGTATTTGGAGGGGTCATCCGCGGTGGTGTGGACCGACATTCGGTAGGTGACGCATTCGATCAGGGTGGGGCCTTCGCCGGACCGGGCCCGCTCCGTTGCGTCCTTGGCCGCCGAGTAGACTGCGAGAACATCGTTGCCGTCCACCTGAATCCCGGGCATGCCGTAGGCCAGAGCTTTTTGAGCTAGCGTTTTGGAAAGGGTCTGCTTCGATCGCGGGATGGAGATGGCCCACTGGTTATTCTGACAGACGAAGACCGTGGGGGTCTGAAATACGGCGGCGAAATTGAGGCCTTCGTGGAAATCGCCTTCGGAGGTGGCCCCGTCTCCGTGAAACACCATGACCACGTCCTCCTCCTTTTTGAACTTGACCGCATAGGCCAGCCCGGCGGCATGGGGAACCTGGGTGGCCACCGGAATGCAGACCGGCAGGGTACGGCTCTCTTCGGGGATGAGCCCCCCTTCGTTGAAGCCGGCGTAGACCAGCAGGATGTTCTCCATCGACTTGCCCCGCCAGACCTCGGCGGCCATTTCCCGAAAAGAAGGCGCCAGCCAGTCTTTTTCTTTCAGCACCGCCGCCGCGCCGATCTGGGCGGCCTCCTGGCCCTTGATGGGACCGAAGGTTCCCATCTTGCCCTGGCGCTGAAGCTTGAGCATCCGCTCGTCGAACCGCCGGGTCAGCAGCATGGTCCGATGCATTTTGACCAGCAGGTCGTCGGAAATGTCCGGCTCCAGGTCCGCGTCCAGCTCTCCGTCCTCATTCAAAACGGAGAGGTGTTCAATTTTATACTCCAGATCGATCTCTTTTTTCGGCATTGGATAATCCCCCTGTTTTCCGGAACGGGTTCGATCGGTGTTTACCAAAAATGATGATTTGGTGAATTTCAGCTTTCAGGGTACGGTGATCTCGGCGGGTATGGAAATAGGGGAAAATGCGTATTTATTTGAGGGGCAGGCCGTATTCAGACCTGTATGCAAATACAGGAGTTCCACCCCAGGGAAACCACACAATTTTTTTGGGGGATTCAAGAGGATCATTTTTTTTAGTTGACACTAAAAATTTTAGAACTACATATTACATTAAAATAATCCATTGATGTACACTCCATTTTTAATCAATCTTTATAATTCCCTATCTATAGATTTTGCCCGAAATGCAAATGGACGAACCCGATCAATTGTGATGGAAAGGAGGCAATCAAATGCCGAATCAAAAACGAAAAGAACCGCCCTCGAGTCAAATCAGTGGAGCCACCTCCCCAAAGAAAGTTAAAATAAGCATAGATGATAAGGAAATTGAGAAAAGAATTAAAGAAATGGGGCAGAAATGTGAAAATTCCATCCAGCAATATAGAAATATAAGTTGGACAGAATATGCCAGAAATGCGGGAACGATGGTAAGTCACAATTTCGGCAATGGCCTTGAAGATGCTGTCAAGTGTTTTGGATGCCGCCGATTACTTCCACCGGTACTGATTACAGGAGACCACATAGTTCCAAAATCTGTAAAAACCAAGCTGAGAAAAACGATTGCCTATCAATTCGACCAACTCGATCAGAACTTATATGAAGCGGTCGTCGATATGCCGATAAGCGGAATCCGAAACCATACACTATCTCAATGGGTCAATACCATAAAGAAGTACGACCTTACACTCGAAAAAGATGTCAGAAATATACAGCCGCTATGCTGGTATTGCAATTCAGTAAAAGGTCCGCGCTTTAATGTAAACCCAACTTCATGGCGTAAGAATTTAATACCCATGATATCAGCTGGTTGAGGTTATGAGAAACCGCGTTTTGGCACTACGTTTGTTTTTTGTGCCGTGCATCGGC
>CAZNLT010000104.1:0-21645 GCA_964573705.1 uncultured Desulfobacterales bacterium | reverse complement strand
GAATCAAATTTTATCTTGATGAACACGTCCCAAAAGCAGTTGCAAAGGGCCTTAAAAGACGCGGTCTTGATGTAATAACGGTTGTTGAGGCGGGCCTGCGGGGTGCAACCGATGAAGAGCATTTGGAGAGAGCAAAATCAGGAAAGCGTGTTATTTTCACTCAGGACGATGATTTTCTACGTTTGCATGCCCTCGGCAATGAGCATTCCGGTATCGTTTATGCTCAACAAGGCAAAGGAGTTGGCACATTGATTTCAGGGTTAATGTTGATTTACCAAGCATTAGAGGCCGAAGAGATGATCAATCATGTAGAATACTTATAACTTTTAAAGTCAATGATACGGAATATCAGACAAATTGGCCGGCCATAGGGATAGGGATCGCCCCGCCTTGGCGGGGCGGCCTCCTCCCGAGGTCCGTTGCCGGATACCCCGTTGCCATGCCGCTATACCCTTCGCCTCTATCAGGCTGGGTTCGGGACTTGATGAGCTTTAAAACAAAGGGTATGCGCATCGCACCCTTTAGAATAGGCGCCGTGCCCGGAACACAATCAACGTCAAAGTATAGGAAAATTTAAACAACTTACCGAAAAGAGAAAACCATGAACAATCGTGTTGCTATAGATACAAATATTTGCCATGGTCAAGCCTGCATAAAAGGGACCCGGATCCCGGTTCATCAGATTATCCGCATGCTGGCAAATGGCGATAAAATAGAAGAACTTTTGGAAGAATACCCATCCCTCACAACGGCGGATATCTATGCCTGTCTCGATTATGCCGCATCGTTGGCAGAGGAGAAGATAACTTCCCTTGAAATGCTGGAAAACGCCTCGTGAAGGTCATTGTTGACGAAAACATCCCGAGGATGACTGTAAAAAAGCTTCGGGAATTGGGGTACGATATGGATCACAAAAGCGACATAATCACCGTCAACGTAAAAAAGCTGACCACCGTCGAAAACAGCACCGTATGCGTCACCATTTCCGGGACCATATCGTATTCGATGGCGATGACGGCGGTGAGGACGGCGGCGGGCATGCTGGACTGGAGGATGCCGGTGGCCCGTTCGAGGCCGGTGAGGCCGAAGGGAAGAATCAGGAGCATGGCGACGAGCGGTCCGCCGATGAGCCGGACGGCGCTGGCGGTACAGATATCTCGATTGATTTGGGGGCGGCCCGCATCGGCGAGCTGGACCCCGAGGGTAACCAGCATGGTGGGAATCATGGCTTGAGACAGGAGCCCGATCAGGCGGCTCAGAAACAGCGGCACCGGCACCTCCGCGAGGTTGACCAGAAGCGCCGGCAGAACGGCGATGATGGCAGGGGTTTTGAACACCGAGAGTACAGACTGCCAGCCGCCACGGCCCCGGGACCAGCTGGCCGCCCCGACCCCGATGGTGAAATTGACGATGTTCAGGCCTAGAAAATAGACGGTGGCCGGGGCCAGGCCCTCCCGACCCAGCCGGAAATCGATCAGAGAGAGGCCGAAGTTGCCGGTATTGGCGAAGGCGGCGATCAGGATATAGGCGCCGATCACCTCCCTCGGCCGCCGCAGGAGTTTCCCGATCCCCAGCGCAATCGCGGCCAGGACGACGTGGACCAGAGCGATGTAGGCGATCATTTGCACCGCCAGAACCGCCTCGATGTCGGCCTTGCTGATGATGTCGAAGACGAATGCCGGGATGAACAGAAAATAGGCGGTTCGGGACAGGGTGCGAACCTTCAGCTCCAGCCGGGGTCCGGCCAGATAGCTGATCAGGACCAGCCCGAACACGGGGGTGACGACATCCACGAAGATGGTCAGAAATTGTCCGAGCATGGGGTCAGCAGGATCGCTTTCGATAGATGTGAGGGGAGGCGGTCAGCCGGGTGAATTCCGCCGCTTCGGAAGGCGGTTTTTCATGGGAACCGATGATGAGGTATCCCGAATCGACCAGGCGGCTGGTATTACGGTGAAAGGCCTCGGTCCTTGCGCGTCCTTCATAATAGGTGAGGAGGTTGTTTCGCAAAAAGAGAATGTGAAATCGCCGGTTCGGGGGATCATCCAGCAGGTTATGGATTTTCCAGGTGATCTGCTCCTTCAGTTCCGGCTTGATTCGATAGGATTTTCCAGGCTTTTTTTCATCGAACCAGGCTTTCAGGATGGAGTGGTCCACTTCCTTCAGGCTTCCCCGCGTATACACACCTCTTTGAGCCCGGTCGAGATTTTCGGAGTTGGAATCGGTGGCCAGAAGATCCAGAGCCGGAACCCGGTCGAGATGCTTCTTTGCTTCTTCCCAGACAATGCGGAAGCTGTACGGTTCTTCACCCCCGGCACACCCCGCGGACCAGACCCGAAGAATCTCGATATCCCGACCGACCAACTCCGGAAGGAGGCTGTCCCGTAGCACCTCCCAGAGCCGGCGTTCCCGAAAGAAGCGGCTGATCGAGACGGTCATCCGTCGCAGGCATTCCTCCTGAACCGAGGGGTCTTCTTCCACCCGGTCGAGGTATGCCGCCATATTGCGTGTACCGATCTCCTGCATGTGCCGGGAGATTCGCTTCTTGACCCCTTTGCGGACCTTTCGATAGCCTTTCCAGGGGCGTTCGAAATGATCCAGGAGCATCCTGAACTGCGGATCATCCACCTGCTATTCGGAGATCATTTCTTGAATCACTTCCCGTACGGAGGGGGCATCCCGCACCAGCCCGGCGGACTGGCCGACCGGAAGCAGCCCGGCATCCAGGTTGCCGCGTATCCAGGATTCTTCAAATGCGGCCCGGCAGAAGGCATCATTTGCGCCGAACTCGCCGCAGTTGATCTTTTTCACCATGGGGGTGTTGAGGGCGCGTACCAGGAATCGGCCGAGATTGACCAGTCCGGTACCGGTCTCCGCACAGCCGATAACGGCATCCTTGTACCGGATGTGGGCCGCGCACTCCCGGGTGGCGATAAACCGGGTTCCTATCTGCACCCCGTCGGCCCCCAGCGCCAAGGCGGCCCGGTAGCCCCGGCGGTCCGCGATGCCCCCGGCGGCGATCACCGGCACCTGAACCGCATCCGCCACCGCCGGCGCCAGCACAAAGGTTGAGGCGCCCTTATATCCTTGAATCCCGCCCGATTCCATTCCTTCGGCGATGATTCCGTCGACGCCCAGATCTTCCGCCTTTTTGGCGATGTCGACGGTGGGTACCACGCACAGGGCCTTGATGCCGCGGTCGTGCAGGTAGGGGAGTATCGCTTTGGGCGATCCGCCGGAAAGCGTGACGATCCGGACGCCCTCTTCCGCCAATACATCGGCGAATTGCGGATTCATCGCGTTCATGAGCATGAGGTTGGCCCCGAACGGTTTGTCGGTCAGATTTTGGGTGGCGCGCACCTGTTCCCGAACCGCCGCCGGGTCTTCCTGAAACGCCGTGGCCAACACCCCGAATCCACCCGCTTCGGAGACGGCCGCCACCAGTTCCGGATTGGAGATCACCCCCATCGCCCCCTGAATCACCGGGTATCGAGATCCCAGAAGTTTCGTCGCTCGATCGGTCATATGTCGTCCTTTCCGCTTTCGGTATGATCTGATTTTTTTGATCTTTTCATCAATTCACAAACGCATCTCAAGTTAAATGATTTAACCGTAAAATGCAAACACCCCATCAGCGCCATCCATATCATCAGGATTATCTGCGGTTCAGAAAAAGGCCGGTCGCTTATCTCCGGAAGCCCCATCCCGACCTGTCGGGGAATAACTTAATTTTCTTTTTCAAGATCTTGTGATATCCGGTACAGGACTCTCCGGCATATCGGAAGATCAAACTGGAGAGGCATTCGAATAAACCGATGATTACGGAAGGACCGATTCAAAGAATGGAACTGATACGCAGACGTTGCCGGCATCGGACCGGCTATCCCCCGATTTTGTTCATTCACGGCGCCTATGCCGATGCAAGAGTTTGGGATGTCCATTTTCTCGATTTTTTTGTGGACGCGGGCTTCGATGCCTGGGCCCTGAGCCTGAGGGGACATGGCAAGAGCCGGTATGATCCGCTCATCGGGTCACCCGGTGTATCGGATTACCGGGATGACGTCGAATGGGCGGTTGAACGGATCGGCGAACCCCCGGTGCTGGTGGGCCATTCCCTGGGCGGGTTGGTGGTTCAGAAGGTATTGGGAAAACCGGAGATTCCGGTCAGCGGGGCGGTCCTGATGGCCTCGGTGCCGCCGAAGGGCATGGGTGAACCGGCCCTTCGACTGGCACAAAACCATCCGGTCTTGTTCCACAAGCTCACCCTCCTGAATGCGTCTCCCCGGTGGATGTGGGAGCATTGGCTGAGTGCGGAGGATATTCGAGCCCTGTTTTTCTCTGAAAATACCCCCATGGATCAGGTGAAGCGGTTTTTTTTACTCTTTCAAAGCGAACCGATCCGGGCCTTGACGGACCTGATGTTGTTCTGCCCGCCCGCCCGATTCGGATTCAAGGGTCCCATGCTGGTAATGGGAGCGGAAACTGATATCATCATTGCGCCGGATTTTGTTCAAGAGACCGCCGAGACCTTTTCCGCGGAACTCAAAATCCTGCCGGATATGGGCCATGCCATGATGCTGGAGGATAACTGGAAAACGGCCGCCCAAGCCATATTGGACTGGCTGAAACACTGAACACGGAAAGGAGAAACAGCCATGAAAGTGGTGGGATTCAATGGAAGCGCACGTAAAAAAGGAAACACCGAAGTGATGATCCGGCGGGTGTTCGAGGAACTGGAACCCGAGGGCATCGACACCGAACTGGTTCGGCTGTCGGGCATGACCCTGAAGGGGTGCATCGCCTGCATGAAATGCCATAAAAACAAGGATCGCCGGTGCGCGGTCGACGATGACGACATGAACTTCTGTATCGAAAAGATGCTTGAGGCGGACGGCATCCTTCTGGGATCGCCAACCTATTTCGCCGATGTCAGCACCGAGATGAAGGCCCTGATCGACCGGGCCGGCATGGTGGCCATCGCCAATGACCACATGTTTCGGCGAAAACCGGGCGCGGCGGTGGTGGCGGTGCGTCGGGCCGGCGCCATTCACGCCTTCGACACCATGAACCATTTTTTCACCATCGGGCAGATGATCATCGTCGGCTCCAGTTACTGGAATATGGGCTTCGGCCTGGAACGCGGCGAGGTCACCTCCGATGAGGAAGGCATGGAAACCATGAAAAACCTGGGGGTTAACCTGGGCTGGTTGATGAAAAAGATCGCCGGATAGACGAACCCCCGGGAATAGAGGACGGATTTCAATCGCCGGGGAATTCGACCATTTGACGCTCCCGAACCCGCGCATTACCTTAACTGAAGTTGCAGAAACCAGACCTTTGATTTGAACCTGCAAAACAGAAGGAGGCACCCATATGAAAGCGGTTTTGCTGAAAAGCGCCGGGGGCAGTGAAATGTTGGAAGTGGCGGATGTTCCCAAACCGGAATTGCCCGGTCCCGAGTTTATTCGGGTGCGGCTTCGGGCCGCCGGAATCAACCCGGTGGATTTCAAGATGCGCAACGCCGGCACCTTTTTCCCGGATACACTGCCCTCGATTTTAGGATGCGACGGGGCCGGCGAGGTGGAGACGGTCGGGAATCGGGTGACCCGCTTCCAACCGGGCGACGAGGTCTATTTTTTCAACGGCGGCATCGGCGGTCCGGAACAGGGCAATTATGCCGAGTTCACGGTGATTCATCAGGATCATGCCTCCAAAAAACCAAAAAATCTGACCATGACCGAGGCGGCCGGCGTGCCCCTGGTCTGGATCACCGCCTATGAAGCCCTGGTGGACCGCGCCGGACTTCAGAAAGGCCAAGCGGTGCTGATCCAGGCCGGGGCCGGCGGGGTCGGCCATACCGCCATTCAGATCGCCAAGGAATTGGGCGCCCGCATCGTCACCACCATCAGCACTCCGGAAAAGGCGGAATTCGCCCGGTCCCTGGGCGCCGATTACACCATCAACTACCGGGAAACCGACTTTGTGGAGGCGGCCCTCGCCTGGACCGACGGCCAGGGGGTCGATGTCGTCTTCGACACGGTGGGCGGCGGCGCCTTCTGCCGTTCCTTCGGCGCGGCCCGAATCTACGGAAAGGTGGTCACCCTGTTGGAGGAGGTCTGCGACGCCGACGCCGTCAAGACGGCCAAGATGCGCAACCTGTCCATCGGATATGAACTGATGCTGACGCCCATGCATCTGGGTATCCACGACGGCCGCACGGCCCAGCGGCGCATCCTGGATGAGGCGACCCGGCGGATCGAGGCCGAAGCGGTTCGAGTTCAGGTGAACGAGACTTTTCCGCTGGAGGAGGTGGCCAAAGCCCACCAGTTGATCGAAGAGGGGCACATGAAGGGGAAAATCGTCCTCGACATCGGCTGAGTTTTGAATTAGCCAACGGCGGCATGGCCTGAAGAGGCGAAATCGGCCGCAGCTTACGGAAAGGGCGATAGAAAATCGGCGAATGCTTTCGGGTTGACCGGGCCGACGGCCGTTTTCAGATCCGGTTCCTTGAGGAGGTTGCGGATTGCTTCCGCTCCGAAGCGCGCACCGATCAAACGGGTTTCCAAGGAGCGGATGTCCGCCTTCTTTAAGGAATCGATGGATAGATCGCATCCCCGAATGACCCCTTTTTCCACCGTGATCCGTGCCTGAAGGGTTCCACATTTGAATCGACCGGTGCATTCGATTTCGAATTGAGGGGACCGTCCATAGGTCCACTCCCAGGAGCCGTATTTCTCCTCGGCCAGATTTTGAACCCGCATCCAGTCATCCTCGGAAAGGGGATGCTCTTTGATTCGGCCGAAAGGGGTGAAGAGGGATTCCAGAAGCAGGGACCGAAATGCCGCCATGTCTATGGAAACGGGGGAAACGGGGAGATAATCCGATATATTGGCCACCCGGCTTCGAATCGATGCAAGTGCTTTGGACCGGATGTCGATACCGGTCGCATCCATCGCATCAAGGGCCTGTTCCAGGGCCGTCAGATCGGAATCAAACAAAAGCGTGCCGTGGCTCAGCATGGCTTTGCCGGTTGAATATTGGGCATTCCCCGACACCTTTCGCCCGCCGACCACGATATCATTCTTGTCGTTCATTTCCGCCGGAACCCCTAAATGATGTAATGCGTCAATGATCGGTTGGGTGAAATGCCGGAAATTGTGAAAGTAATTCCGATCATACCGGGTCAGGAAACTGAAATTGAGGTTGCCCGGGTCATGGTACACCGCGCCCCCGCCGGATACCCTGCGGACGACCGGCAGGTTTTTTTTTCTGAGGGAAGCGCGGTTGACCTCCAGAATCGGGTTCTGATTTCGACCGATAATGACGGAGGGTTCATTGACATACAGCAATACATAGGTGTGTCCCATATCGAGACGCCGAAGACAATAATCCTCGAGGGCGAGATTCGTTCGGGGATCGGTGGCGCCCCGGTTGGAGATCAGTCTCATGGAAGGCGGGCAAAGAATAACATCCGGCGCAATCGGTATTCTCAAGGCTTGGGAGGCGGGATACAGCCGTGGAAGGCATGGGAGCGGGCGGCCCTCAAATGACGCCGTAGATGACGATCAGGATACTGGCCAGACAGACAAGCAGCGCAATGTTGACGATCCGATTGTTTTCGGCATATCCTTGTTTTTTATTGGCGTGGTTCATCCAATCCAGCATGGAATGGGTATTGCGGGGGGAAGAGGGGTTCATCTTCTGAAAAAAGCGGATCTCTTTTTCACTGAAATGGTTTACGGGTTTGCCAAATCTACTCATGCTGTGTCCTTAAACAGAAGGTTAAAAGAAATATTTTTGTAGCAATGAGTAATCTTCCTGTTTCTTCCTCAAATAGCCCTTAATACATAGCGGATCAGGGTTCGGATTGTCAACGCGGAAAAGCGTGTAACTTTCTTTTAAAGGGTTTACGGTCAAATTAAAAGGAAAAATTCACGAGAATGAGAGAATCGAACACGGGAGCGCACCATTGATCATCGCGGGACTCACCGGTGGTATCGCCAGCGGGAAATCGACCGTATCGGACTTTTTCCAGGAACTTGGGGCCGTGGTGATCGATGCGGACCGAATCGCCCGAAAAGTGGTCGGCAAGGGCCTGCCGGCATGGCGGAAAATCAGGGATCATTATGGACGGGAGGTTCTGCTGTCCGGGGGTGAAGTCGATCGTGAAAAACTGGGACGGATTGTCTTTCATGACCCCCATCAAAGAACGGTTCTCAATCGGATCGTCCATCCCCACGTGTTCGAGGAGATGGACGATCAGGTGCGTCGAATTCATCGGCGAAATTCCGGTGCGGTGGTGATCCAGGACGTGCCGCTCCTTATCGAATCCGGAATGCACACCCGCATGGCCAAGGTCATCCTGGTCTACGTGCCGAAACCGGTTCAGCTCCAGCGGTTGATGAACCGGGACGGCGTTTCCGAAGCCGATGCCCGGGCCCGCATTTCCTCCCAGATGGATATCGAAAAAAAGCGGCATCTGGCCGATTTCGTCATCGACAACCGCGGAACCCGAGAGGAGACTCGGGAGCAGACTCAAACGGTGTATGACCTGTTGAAACAGAGCGCCGATTCGAGGTATGTTCGGAAGAGAACCTGATATGCGGATCGGATATCGCCGTTTCAGGTGAATTGACTTGAACCATAAGGAGGGAGGGAATCCATGACTCAAAGCGATATACCCGAACGACCCTTCGGCAACACCGGTCCGGAAGTCACCCGGGTCGGGCTCGGCGGAGAAGGGGTGCTGAGAACTCAGCGGCGGGAGGAGGCGGCCGTCGAGGTGATTCAGGAGGCCCTGACCCGGGGAATCGGATATTGCGATTCGGCCCGGGTGTATGCGGACAGTGAGCTCTATTATGGTTCCATCTGGGGTGAACGGCCCGAGCTGCGGGACGGCGTTTTTCAAGCCAGCAAATCGGCCAGTCGGGACAAGGACGGCGCCCTCAAAGACCTGGAGGGGAGCTTGCAACGACTGAAGACCGACCATCTCGATCTCTGGCAGATTCACGACCTGCGGACCGAGGCGGACCTGAAGGCCGTCGGCGGACCGGGCGGCGCTCTGTCGGCTTTTCTGGAGGCCAAAGAATCGGGGCGGGTCAGGCATATCGGGGTGACCGGGCATCATGATCCCCGCATCCTCACCCGGGCGGTAAAAGAGTGGCCGGTGGATTCGGTGATGCTGCCGGTGAATCCGGTGGAAGGGGTCGTCGGCGGGTTTCTGACCGATACCCTCCCCGAAGCCCGTCAAAAGGGGATGGCGGTCATCGCCATGAAGATTTTGGGCGCCTCCCACTATGTGATGGATCAGAACGGCATCACCGCCGAAGTGCTGATCCGGTATGCCCTGTCCCATGACATTACCGTGGCCATCGTCGGGTGCTCTTCACCGGCGGAGGTTCAAATCCTGGCGAACACCGGCAGGGATTCAGAGCCCCTGAGCGCCGAAGAAAAAGATCGCCTCGAATCGCTTTTCAAACCCCATGCCCGCCGGTTGGCCTTCTATCGCGGGGTGATCTGAACGCCGTTTTCCAGCATCGCTGAATCAACACCGACATTGAATGCATGGTGGACAAGGTCTCTCCGGAATACGAACCTCTGGCAATACAGGCCAGGGACATGGGAAGCGCGGCGGTCCTGCTGAGCCCGGTCATCCTCGCCACTGGTGGGC
The DNA here is from genome assembly GCA_964573705.1 of uncultured Desulfobacterales bacterium. Taxonomy (GTDB): domain Bacteria; phylum Desulfobacterota; class Desulfobacteria; order Desulfobacterales; family Desulfococcaceae; genus JAABSQ01. Next base: position 11,975 of record CAZNLT010000104.1, on the reverse strand, counting down.
GGTTGCCCTGCAGCGGCTGCTGGCATTCAGATAACGGCCGAATATGGAAACGCCGATTCAGGGGATGTCGGCGGCGCCCCTTTTCTTTGACTGGGGAAGCTTCTATGGTTATCCTTTGTTCCACAACCGACAACCTCCCCATGCAAAGGAAAATCAGGATAATACATTGTATTTAGCTCGAAAAAGAATCGACGGAAACACTTGCTATTTTATCAGAGAATCCTACCAAGAGGATGATCATTATTATTGTCGGGAGCTGTTCAACCTCGGCCCGGACCCCACCCGATATATCGTCTATCCCGGCGGAAACGCTTTTTATATCGATGAAACGGTGGAAGACCGGCTTCGCGATTTAGGCGTAAAGCCTGATTTCGATGATCTGGAAAATATTTTCTGGCCCTTTCTGGACCCGGATATTCAGTATGCTCAGGAACATTTTCGGGGGAGAGGGTCCGCCAGAAAATTCGAATCCCGGGCAAAGCCGCTGTCCGGCGACCGGTTCCATCTGTTCGACCGGCGACGGGTTCACTTTCTCCGGTTCGGGCAGATGGACCAGTCCAGAATCGGACGGGTGTCCCCGAAATTGTTCAAGGTTTTGTGCGACAAATCCCGGGATGAACTCGAACAATATTTCCTGTCCGCGGAGAGAATCCTCAAGCCCCATGAGATTAAATCCTATGTCTACACGATTTTCGATCTCCAGCGCCATTTTTCTCAATCTTTTTCCAAGACCATGCCCCAGGGGCTCGACCAGGATGAAGTAGACCGGGTGTTCATTCAGGATGTGTGCCGCCTTCACACCGATGCCGATTTCTGGTCCGGGATGGATACCGGCGACACCCTTCAGGAGTATCTGATCCGGTATGCGATCCTCTTTTTCGACCACGATTACGGACGGAGTTCTTATCTGGACGACATGGTTCAGAACTGGATGAACAGCCGAAGGGATTTCCGGCCGCCTCCGCCCCAAAAATCCGTATCGGTCAAAGAAGCCAGCGCCATCTTCGGGGTGACCGAAACCGAATTGAAACAAATGACCCGCCGGGAACTGGCCCGTGTCTTTCGCCGCAAAGCCCAGGAAATTCATCCTGATACCGGCGGGGATCACGAGGCTTTTATCAAACTGAGCGCCGCCTATCAGTCGGTACGGGAGCGGAAGAAATGACCCTGAAACTATTGAAATGATCCGGAAACGATTGATGTCTGGAGGAAGCGAATCTTCTTGAAACACCTGCTCATCTGTTTGACGGTTGTCTTGGTTTTTGGAGTCGGCAGTTCACCCCTCGGTGCCCTGGAGGTGGACCTTCGCGAAGACACCCTCTCGCTGCATGCCAGGGAAGCCTTTCTTCAGGATATTCTGAAGGGAATCGCCCGGCAGGGCGTCAAGGTTCGGATCGATCCGCAGTTGAACCCGAAGATAACGGCCTCATTCACCCGGAAGGAGATGGAACCCGGGTTGAAAATTCTTCTCAAGTCTCTGGATCATGCGCTGATTTGGGAATCGACGGACGGTTCTGAACGGGTGCGTCTGGTCGAGATCCAGATCTTCGAAACCGGCAAAAGGTCCCGGATGCGGCCCCTTGGCCCGGACGGCGACTTGTTGATCGCCCGGAACCCGAAGGACGGGTCTTTTTTCGTTCGAGACGAGCTGCTCCTTCGGTTGGGTCCGGGCGCTTCGCCGGAGGAGATCGAGCAACTGGTCCATCGAATCGGCGGCACCATCATCGCCCGGCATGAGGGCACGAACGTGGTTCGGGTTCGATTGCCCGAAAACACCGATGTGCCCCGGCTCTCCGAGGCCCTTTCCCAGGAGAACGGCATCGCCCGGGCCGAACCCAATTTCGCCTATCCTATTTCCCTGCCGTACAAGGGGCTGAGTCCGGTACCGGTCGATTTTCCGAATCCGCCGCCCTTGGACCCGGATGACGGCGTTCCCATCGCCGTACTCGATTCGGGGCTGATGCCCGGCGCCGGGTTGGAAGATCGGATTCTGGCTTCACTCGACGCGGTGAATCCGGGCAATATGCTGACCGACGGATTGGGGCACGGCACCCAGATGTCCCTGGTGGCATCCGGGCTGATATCGCCCCTGGGAATCGATCCGGCGGATGCCTCCGCCAATCCGCTGATCCCGATTCGCGCCTTTGACGACAACGGGATGACTTCCAATTTCAACCTCATGCGGTCCATCGATTTCGCCATCCAGAACGGGGCCCGGGTGATGAGCCTGAGCTGGGGAACCGAAACCGAAAGCCGGTTTCTGGAGGATGCCATGGCCTACGCCGAGGCCAACAACCTCCTGGTGGTCGCTTCCGCCGGCAACCAGCCCACCGGAAAGCCGGTCTACCCGGCCGCCTATCCCTCGGTCTTGGGGGTGGGCGCCGAGAAGCCCGACGGCAGCCCCTGGGAAAAATCCAACTTCGGCGATTTCGTCTCCCTCGCCGCCCCCGGCTTCGCCCACATGCCCGTCGGCTACCGGGGCGAACCCGGGGCGTATGCCGGCACCTCCATCGCCACCGCCTTTGTGGCCAACGCAGCGGCCGGGTTTATCCAAGCCAATCCCACCGCTTCCAAACAAGAAATTGCCAATTTCCTGAATAAACAGTTTCCTGTCGGGCCTCCATGATGTAAGATCACATTCTTTCGGAATTCCATTTGTCCGGCTTTGAAAACCCGCAATCTGGAAGGGAAACTGAATGAGATTTAAAACCGGTTTTGTTTGGGTGAATGCGGTTGCATTCCTTTTAACCCTCATTTTGATTCCTGGAGAAGTGAGTGCCGAAAAGCGGATCGTGGGGGGGCGCAGCGCCTCTACCGATGCTTGGCCCTGGATGGCCGCGCTGGTCCGTGCCGAGGCCGCCCTTTATCGGGGTCAATACTGCGGGGGTGCGCTGATCCATCCCAATTGGGTCTTGACGGCGGCCCATTGCGTCATCGAAAACGGTGAAACCCTTTCTCCCGACCGGATTGATGTTACCCTCGGTGTGACCGATTTGCGAAAAGATGAAGGGCAATCCATTCCCATCAAACGGATTATAGTTCATCCCGATTACGACTATTTCTTTTCGGACGACTCGGACGCCGCCCTGATTGAGTTGTCCTCCCCCTCGAGCTTATCGACGATCGACCCTTATGCAGGAAGCGATCTTTTGGAAGGACGGAATGCCACGGCGATCGGATGGGGGTCCACAAGCACCTCAGGTGACTACCCGGATATTCTTCAACAGGTATCTCTCCCGGTGGTGTCCAATTCGGTTTGCAACGAAGTCTTCGGTACCGCCGGCACCGAAGTCGGGGAGATCACCGATCGGATGCTTTGCGCCGGATTTCTGGAAGGCGGAAAAGACACCTGCTTCGGCGACAGCGGCGGCCCCCTGATGATCAAAGAAGGAGACATCTGGAAGCTGGCCGGAATTACCAGCTGGGGAGAAGGGTGCGCCAATCCGGGGTTTTACGGGGTTTATACGAGGGTGTCGGCTGTTCTCGATTTTGTTGCGGAGTACGTTCCTCTCACCGTCGAGCCCTTTAAACTCTATTTTCCGCACGTGGCCGCATCCGGGCAATGGGAAACGGAAATCGGCATCATCAATACCGGGCCCACCGTCATCACGGGGACGTTGAAGGTCTTTACCGGATCAGGGGCCGAGCTCTCCGGACAGTCGAAAACCATAGGATTGGGCGGCCATGGCAGGCAGGAGATGCGAATCGGGAGAGATTTTGCTTCGGCCGCCGACATCCGGTATGCGGTGTTCGAGTCTTTTGCGACCTGCCTCCAAGGGTATTTGAAATTCTATCAGCCCGGGAATGCCAGAGTGGCCCTGCCGGCGGTTTCGGAGATCAACGGAGGCAAATTCCCGATTACCCATATCGCCTCGGGACCTCTCTGGTGGACCGGGATCGGCCTGGTCAACACCACCGGGATCTCCAAAACGCCGGTCATTCGGTTCAATACCGATGAATTGGCGCCGATTCCTTTGGAGCCTCATGGACACACATCCTTTACCATCCGGGATTTGTTCGACGGAATGCCGCGGCAGGATTTACGGTCCGCAGTAGTTCTCAATGGAGAAGGGGTGATCGGTCTCGAACTTTTCGGCAGCACCGCGGAAAGCGGAAATCATTATCTCAGCGGTATCTTACTGACGGAGCGGACCGCAGCGGATCTTTTTTACCCACACGTCGCCGACGGCCCGGTTTTTTGGACCGGGGTCGTCGCCTACAATCCAGGCGAAATTCCCGCTACCGTGGCGCTCACTCCCTACTCCGCCGACGGAACGCCCTTACCGGATTCGATTTTCGGTCTTGGACCCCGGGAAAAATATATCGGAACGATCGGGGATTTGGGGTTATCTGCGGGTACGGCCTGGTTTCGGATTCGGGCGGATCAGCCGGTCAGCGGATTTGAACTCTTCGGCACGCATAACGGGCAACAACTGGGCGGGTATACCGGTGTTTCCATTCAAACTCGATCGGGGGTCTTCGTTAAAAAGGACGCGGATGGGTGGACCGGCATCGCATTTGTAAATATTTCGGATCAGGCGAACCATATGGTCCTGGAAGCATATGCAGACAGCGGTGAACTGATTGCCTCACGGTCGATGTCCCTTCAACCTTATGAAAAACAGGTGGGTCTGGCCGAGAATCTTTTTTGGGAAGATATATTCGGCGCTACTTATATTCGGTATTCCGCCGATCATGAGATTGTCGGATTTCAGCTCAACGGTTCTTCCGATGAAATGATGCTGGACGGGCTGCCCGCCTTGGACGCCGGTGGATGTTCCCAATAGGGTTACCCCTTGGACCGCCCCAATCGAATCTCCAACCGCTCCACCGCCAATGAGCAGGTAAGGGTCAAGGTCAGGTACAGGATCGTGATGGTGATCCAGACCTCGAAGGTGAGGTGGGTGGCGGCCATCAGTTCCAGCCCCTGAAAGGTCAGTTCCTGAATGGAGATGACCGAAACGATGGAGGAATCCTTAATGGTGGAGATGAACTGCCCGGCCAGGGCGGGAAGGATTCGCTGAAAAGCCTGGGGAAGAATAATGTGGCGCATCTGCTGGAATCGGGTCATCCCCAAAGCCGCGGAGGCCTCCCACTGCTCCCTTTCGATGGACTGAATCCCGGCCCGGACGATTTCGGTGATATAGGCCCCTTCAAACAGGGCCAGGGTGAAAACGGCCGAGAAAAAGGCGTTAAACCGCTGGGCCGGGGCGAAAAAAAAGGCGAGGATCGCCCGGGACGGTTCCGACAACCCGCGAACGAAATGTTCCATCCCCAGAAGGGGCATGAGCTGATTGCTGACGAAAAAATAGAAGATAAACACCAGCACCAGCGGCGGCAGGTTGCGGATCATCTCCACATAGGTCCCCCCCACCAGGCGGTTGAAGACGCTTCGGCCCGAGCGAAAGAACCCCATCCCCGTCCCGAAGATCAGGGCCAGCAGGGTCGACCAGATACTCAGGCGAATGGTGGTGAAAAACCCGTGCAGCAGGAGATTGGTTTTCCAGCTCTCGGAAACGGGGTCGTACCGAATCAGGTATTGGGGAATGACGCCCCAGTCCCAGTTGTAATTGAGCCCGACCTTGATTCGATAAACCAGGTAAAAAAGAGCTGAAAAAAGAATCAGCGCCAGACAGATGTCCAGCGCTGAAACCTGTTTTCCGGTCCGTCTCAAGGTCGGCTACTTTATCTTCGATTCCCAATCCTGAGTGCCGAACCAGTAGTCCTTGCGCTCTTTGAGCCACCCCTCGGCCTGAACCAGCCGAATCCAGTTGTTGAAAAAATTGAGGGTGTCGTAATCGCTTTTCTTTACCGCAAAGCCGATGGGTTCCTTGGTAAAGGTATCCTCCAGGGGAAGAAAAGTCTTTTCGGGATTTTTAATGGCGTAAAAGGCCGGGGTCGGGGCCGAGCCCACTACGGCATGGGCGTTGCCGTTGAGCAGCTCCTGGTAGGCCTGGGATTCATCGTCGAACATCCGCAGTTTGGCTTCGGGCATGAACTTTTTCGCCGCTGAAGCCGCCGTGGAGCCGAGGCGAACCGCAATCGTCACCTCGGGATCATTGAAATCGGCCAGTGAATCGAAGCCGGCGGCCAGTTCCTTGTGGGCCACCATGGACATCCCGGTATAATCATAGGGGATGCTGAAGTTGACCTTGATGTTCCGGCCGGGCTGAACGCTCATTCCGCCGATGATGACGTCGAATTTGCCGGTCAGAAGCGCCGGAATGATGCCGGCCCATTTGGTCGGTACGAACTCCACCTTCACCCCCATATCCTCGGCCAGCCGTTTCGCCACATCGATTTCAAAGCCGATCAGCTCACCGGTCTTGTCCTTCATGGCCCAGGGAACGAAGGTGGACATCCCGACGCGGAGGATGCCCCGTCGCATCACCTGTTCGAGCGCGCTTTCTTCCACCAGCTTCTGTTGAATTTCTCCGGCACTGCCGACGGCTGCGAAAGGTCCGCAGATCAGCATCAGCCCCATGGTTAGTCCAATCCATTTTTTCACATCGAACCTCCTTCTTCTTTTTGTTCATGGTTTACCGATAGGTAATACATATCCCTCTAGAAATCAACCCATTCGTTTGTTCAGCAGGTTGACCCCCAGGGAGAGGGGTACCGTAATCAGGAGGTAGATGGCGGCGATCAGAAACCAGACCTCGAAGGTCAGGTAGGTCTCCGCAATGATGATCTGTCCCTGCATGGTCAGGTCATACACGGCGATGGTGCTGACCAGGGCGGAATCCTTGATCAGGGAGACGGCCTGGCTGGTGAGAGGCGGAATCACCCGGCGGACGGCCTGGGGCAGAATGATATGGCGGTAGGCCTGACGGGTGTTGAAACCGAGGCTGTAGGAGGCTTCCCATTGGCCCCGATGGACGGAGACGATGCCGGCCCGAAAGATTTCCGAGGCGTAGGCCCCCTCGAAAAGACTCAGGGCCAGCACCGCTGCGGTAAATCGTTGGATGTCGAGGATGGGGGCCAGAACGAAATAGATAAAAAAAAGCTGTACCAACAGCGGTGTGTTGCGGATCAGCTCCAGGTAGAGTCGGGCCAGGGATTTCCCCAGAAAGGATCCGGAGAGCCTGAAAAACGCGGTCATCAGGCCGATGGTGAAGGCCAGAATCAGACTGACGGCGGTGATCTGAAGGGTGACTTCGAGCCCGTGCAGCAGGGGACCCGGAATGAATTGGCCGTCCTCGAAGGTGTAAAGATATCGGGTCATCCGGTACCACTGCCAGTTGTACCCGATACGCCCGCCGCCCCGCACCAGCAGCCAGACCACCGCCGCCATGAGCAGCAGAAATTTAAGAATACTCAGGAGGGGGATGCGTTTCAGACGTCGGAAAAGCGGATGCGGGATTCGTTTGTGGAAGAAGGAAGGCATCAGCCGGTCGGGATTTCAGTTGAGGCGCCCCGGCCGTCGGTTTTGGCGATGGATAGGGCCGGGATGCGGAAAAAGGAAAGGCCGAGGGGAATTATCCTCGGGAACAGGAACGGGCCTCGGCCAGCACCGTCTGAATCCGGTCCAGCATTTTACACCTATCGATGCATTTGGGGAAATGCTTCCGATCTTCGCAGTCTTTGCAGGGGCTCTTGACCAGGTTGCCGACTTCGAAATCGAATTTGTATTTGTAAACCGTCATGGTTGTATCGTCCGTTAATTCAAAGAAAAATGAACATATGAAGGTAAATCCGTCAATGAAGAAATATGGTAGCACATTCACTATTTTGCAACAAGATCAAATGCGCAAAGCCGGAGTAAGGGTTTTTTCATAGACCCGAATGTATTCTTCCGCCGATTGTTTCCATGAGTAGTCCTCTTTCATGGCCTTTTGCATCATCTGCTTCCATTTCTCCGGTCGATCCCGAAAGATCTCCACCGCCCGCCGTACAGCATCAAAGAACTGAAAGGCGTTGAAATCGGGAAAGGTGAACCCGTTTTCGCCGTCCCGAATGGTGTCGGCCAGCCCGCCGGTGAGGCGGACCACCGGAAGGGCGCCGTATCTGAGGCTGTAGATCTGATTCAGCCCGCAGGGCTCGAAGTGGGAGGGCATCAGGAAAATATCGGACCCGGCTTCGATCTTGTGGGCCAGGCCGTTGTTGAACCCGAGATACAGCCCCACCCGGTCGGGAAAGGCCCGCCGCAGCCCTTCCAGAAAATCATGGTATTCGGGTTCGCCGGAGCCCAGCAAAATCAGCTGGGTGTTCAGGTTCAGAATGCGCCGGGCGGTTTCGGCCAGAAGATCGATCCCCTTCTGTTGAACGAACCGGGCCACCATGCCGATGAGCGGCACCTCCTTTGGGTCCGGCAGGCCGAATTCGGCCCGCAGTCTGGAGCGAATCGCCCGCTTGCCGCTGAGGTCCTCCGGGGAATAGTGAATTCCGTAGGTATGGGGGTCGACTTCCGGACTCCACTCTTCATAGTCGACGCCGTTGAGGATGCCGTAGAGATCCGACTTGCGGTTTTCGAGCGAGCCTTGAAGGCCATATCCGAATTCGGTTTCCCGAATCTCTCTGGCATAGGTTTCGCTGACGGTGGTGATCGCATCTGCGAAATGGATCGCGCTCTTGGTCAGGTTGATCGACCCGTAAAATTCGAAATCATAGGTATAATAGCTTTTCGGAAGGGACAGAATGGACCAGTGGTCCTCCGGAAAACGTCCCTGATAGGAGATATTGTGGATGGAGTAGACCGTCTTGGGGGCCGGGTCGAAAAAAGGGTCCTTTCGGTACATCCGGTAAACCAGTTTCAATAGGGCGGGCAGGGCCGCGGTCTGCCAGTCGTTGCAGTGGATGACGTCGGGCCGAAAGCCGACCGCCCGGCAGGCCTCCAGGGCGGCCTTGCAGAAGAAGACGAACCGCTCCAGGTTGTCCGGATAATCCCCGTCGCTTGTACCGTAAAAACCGTCCCTCAGAAAATATTCTTCATTTTCAATCAGATAGGTCACCGATCCATTGGCCCGGGTTTCCCGGAGGACGGCGGAATGGAGGCCGTTGAACATGGGTACGGTAAATGCGGTTTTTCGTTCAAAGGCTGCGTTTCCTTCATTCAGGGTAAAATATTTGGGCATCACGGTCCGGATTTCGTGGCCCAGGGCCTTTACGGCCGGGGGCAGGGCCCGGGCCACGTCGGCCAGGCCGCCGGTTTTGGCGAACGGTGCGATTTCGGGGGATACGTAGAGAATATTCAATGGTCTGTCCCGTAATATGAAGATAATTCGGTTTCCGGTTCAATGGTTCCGTTTCGGTATGCCTCGAGCAGCGCCCTCAGTTCGTCGATGCGCCGCCGAATGGTTTTGCCTTCGTCGGTGTCTCGAATGCGGCGGCGGGCGGTGTTGGTCTCGATGATTTCGGTGGTATAATGGACGCCCAAGGCCTGGACCGGACCGGCGGGGCCCGATTCCACCCGGTGGTGGGTGGAGAGCAGCAAACCGTAGGAATTGCTGACCAGGGTGAACCCGGCGATGCCGGTGGTCTTCTGATAGGCCTCGGCGAACCCGCCGTCGATGACGATGAGTTTGCCCCCGGCCTTGACCGGGCTTTCGTTCCGCTTCACCTGGACCGGCACGTGGCCGTTGATGATGTGGCCCCGCTCCGGGTCGACCCCGAATTCCCCAAGAATTTTGCGGGCGATCTTTTCCGAATCCCGCAGGGTGTAGTAGACGTTTCGCTCCTCGGCAAGGGTGGATGGGTCCGCCACGAAATACCGCTCGAAGGTGGCCATCTTCTCCTTGCCGAACAGGGGAGACCGGGAGCCGCACCAGAGGTACCACATGGCGTCCAGGCCGTCGAGTTTTTCCAGAGAGCCCTCCGGTTTGAAATACCCATCCCGGCAGCGGCGGGTGAAGGCGTCCATCAAGGCTTTTCCGGAGACGGTTTCCTTCCCTACCGACAGTTTCTGAAACACACCGTCTTCATCCATGGGAATACAGCCGTGGTAGAGCAGGTTGCCGTTGTGCACCCGGTAGATGGCGCCTTTGGCGAAAAGAAACCGGGCATGGGTCTGAAGCCGGGTGCTGTGTCGGAAGGCGGCGCTCAGCTTTTCGATCACCTCCGCCTCCTCGGGGGTCAGATCAAAGGGATGTTCCGGATCCAGGGTGGGAAACCGGCCGTCCCGAAGCGGATGGATGTGGCCGTCGATCCGCACCGTGCCCGCCTCCAGGTCGATCCGGTTCAGGAGCATGCGGTCTTCCATATGGTACTCCGGCCGGCGGTCGACGATGCCGGCTTCCAGCTTGAACTGAATCACCGTGATCGCCTTGTGCATTCGGGAGATGAGCTGTTTTTCAAACCCGGCATGGGCCCCGTTTTCCGTCTCCTTGGGGGCGAACAGTCGACAGGGATCATCCCCATAGGCCGACACCGCGAAGGAAGCCAGGGGCAGCAGGCTGACGGCATACCCGTGCTCCAGGGTATTCATCAACCCGTATCGAAGACAGATTCGGATGACGTTGGCCGCGCAGGCCTCGCTTCCGGCGGCGGCCCCCAGCCATAGCACGTCGTGGTTTCCCCATTGAATGTCCACGCTGTGGTAGGCGATCAGGTGATCCACGATCTTTTCGGCGGCCGGGCCCCGGTCGTAAATATCTCCCACCGCGTGCAGATGGTCGATGGCCAGCCGCTGAATGGTTCGGGCGAGCACCAGAATGAAGGGCTTGGCGTTGCCGGTTTCGATGACGGCGTCGAGAAGGCTGTTGAAGTAGTCGGCCTTGTCCCGCAGCTGTTCCTGTTCATAGAGCAGCTCCTCCACGATATCGGAAAAGGGCTCCAGAAGCAGCCGCCGCACCTTGGGTCGGTGATACTTGGAGGAGACCACCCGCAGGACCTCGATCATTCGGTGGAGGGTGTCTCGGTACCACAGGGTCTCGTCTTCGGCGGTTTGCAGCATCTGGGGCAGGTTTCGCTCCGGGGCGTAGATCAGGGCGCCCAGGGCGGAACACTCTTCTTCCGAAAGCACCCGGCCCCCGAAGAGTTCGTCGATTTTTCGGCGGATGGAGCCCGAGGCATGGCTCAGAACGCTTCGAAAGGCTTCGTACTCGCCGTGAATATCCGAAATGAAGTGTTCGGTCCCCTTGGGCAGATCGAGCTGGGCCCGAAGATGGATGATTTCTCCGGAGACCGCCTCCACCGAAGGGTAGAGGCGGGCCATGTGGCGCAGGCAGCGGTTGGAATCCGGGTGCGTCTCCGTTTTTTCGGGGTCCATGGCGCTCCTTTGGGTTTTCCTGCTGTTTCAGATGACGGCGCCGTCGGGGATGGTCGCGTTCTTGACCACCACCAGTCCGTCCCGGGCCACCCAGTTGTCGGAGTCCGAGTCGGAACGGTCGGCGAGATTGCGAATCCGCACCTTTTTGCCGATGTGCGCTCCGTAGACTTAGGACACCGGGAGAAACCGGGGCCGGGTGTAAATGGGCCGTTTGGAGTTGCAGAGAACATAGGGCCGCTCGCTGTATGTCATCTCCAGGTTGTGTCCTCGTAGAAGCGCCGAATGGCGCCGACATCCGCCCATCAGCCGTCATAGACATACCTCATATATTTCCGGCTGTCCAGCATGCCGGAAATATGTGGTTGCCGAAGTCGTCCCCGGTATAATATCCAAAATAGATATTCCGCCCAATGTCGACTTCTAATCTTTACAAATTGATAGTTCAATTATCAATTTGTAAAGATTGAGATTGAAGCCTAACCCTGAATCTGCCATATTGGCCGTAGTATTTCGAATCCCGAACCCGTCGTATTGGAGAAGAATAAATGATCGAACGTGAAGCGGCGTCAAAAGCGCTGAAACTGGCGAGTCAATATCCCGTGCTGACCATCACCGGGCCCCGACAGTCCGGAAAAACAACGCTTTGCCGAATGATTTTCGGCGACAAGGCGTATGTGTCGCTGGAAGATGTGGACGAGCGCGGTTTCGCCCGGTCCGACCCGAGGGGGTTTTTGAATCGCTTCCCCGACGGCGCGATCATCGACGAAGT
>CAZNLT010000103.1:0-21724 GCA_964573705.1 uncultured Desulfobacterales bacterium | reverse complement strand
GGATTTAAATTATTGTTTTATAAATGAAAACCACTTTTATGCGTAGGCTCTATAGAAAATGCCACCCTCGACATGCCCTTGTCTTACGGTATCGGCTTTGCCTACCGGTTTTCCGATATTTTCACTCTGTCGCTGGATATTTATCGGACTCAATGGGATGATTTTATCCTTCAACGTGCAGATGGAGAAGAGATATCACCGGTTACCGGAGAAAGTGTTGCACAATCCAATATTGATCCAACTCACCAGGTGCGGCTTGGGGGAGAATATCTTGGTTTTCAGACCGCTGATTATGTATTCCCCCTCTGCTTTGGCACATTTTACGACCCGGCTCCTGCCCCGGACAGTCCGGATGACTATTTCGGTTTTACTGTCGGCACAGGGATTTCTGACCGAAAGCATTTCACTTTTGACATTGCCTACCAGTATCGTTCCGGCAATTCAGCGGGAGAATATATTCTGGAAGAATGGAATTTTATACAGGATATAGAAGAGCATACCTTTTATACATCTCTGATCGCGTTCTTTTGAGGAAATTAGAAAAAGAGTCCCGAGGGCTGGTGCACTGGTGCATGCCACCGGCGCCGAGACGGTCATGACCGGCAGCTTCGTGAACGCCGATGCGGTGGTCCGGTATCTGAAACGCCGGAAACCGGAAGTGGTGACCCTGGTGCCAATGGGCGGCGGCGGTGTTTCTCGCTCGAAAGAAGATGACCTTTGCGCCGCCTATATCGAATGCGCCCTTCTTGGAAGCTCCTTCGATTTCACCCGTATCCGTCGGGCGTTGAGATCGTGCACCACTGCTCAAAAATTTTTCGACCCATCCGCGGAATGGGCCCCGGAACGGGATTTCGATCTCTGCCTTCACCTGAACCGCTTCGATTTTGTGCTGTGCGCCCGACAGGTTCCGGGCCGGCCCATGGCCCTGACCCGGGTCGAGGTTCCCCGGGCGTAGGCGGCCAATCGGCTCTTGTTCCGCCGGCGGTTGCTTTTTTTCAATCCGTTCCGTATGTTTCATCCATGGTGCATGTTGACTCCGACCCTGGAAAGAGGAAACCGCTTACATGGATGTCATCGCCTTTCTTATCGCCGGTTTTTTCGGCATCAAAATTCTGCTGCCGGGCATCATCGGACCGATCCTGGTCCACTCCCGTCAGAAGCAGCCCGTCCAGCCGGAATTCACCTCCTTCGATCCCTCGGACTTGGATCGGGATATTGCCGATTTTTTTACCCGCTCCGTATCGGCGATTCAAGAGGAGGGGTTTGAATTCCTGGGATATACCTCTTGGTCCATTCAGGACCGCCAGTGCATGTATTTCGGTCTGCTGATTCATCGGGAGGCGGGGGATATGGGCGTGGTGGTCTATATCACCTCCGGCCATGACAAGCATCCGGTCGAGACCCGGTATGTGGAATTCGCGGCCGAATTTACCGTCGCCAGAGAAATCAACACCAACAACAGTACCCAGATCGAGGTCTTCAAAAAACTGCCCGAGCGGATGGTCTTCCGGTTTCCCCACATCCTCTCCCCGCACCAGCTGTATCTGCTCCATGGACGATTGAAGGGAACCTATGCCGCGGGTTGGGCCCCGCTGCCGCCGCCCCATGGCCGGGAGATTCAGGCGGTCCATAATTCCATCGCGAAAGAATACCAAAAGCAGGTTCGGGCCGGATATTTTTATCTCGACCGGGACGAAGGGGTTTATCGCCCGACCTGGAAAGGGGCTTTTCTGATGACCTGGAAACTGATCTGGCCGTTCACCACGTTTCAGAACATCCTGGTCCGGCGCCGGGCCAATCGACTCATCAATCAGCTGATGGGCGAGGAGGGCTGATCCCCCGACCGGGGTTTAGAAGATTTCGGAATCGCTTGAACGGTAATCCAGCTGCTTGCGCCCGTTCCGGGGAACCGCCGAAAGCGGATGACGGCCGTTTCTTTTCCCCACCACCCCGGAGAGCTCGCGGACGATAACGATCATTTGCTCGGTCTGCTCGTTCAGGGCCTCGGAAGCCGACGCGGATAACTGGGAGCTGGCCGCATGTTCATGGGTCACCTTTTCGATTTCAGACATGGCGGTGGTGATCTGCTGAATGCCCCGGGCCTGTTCATTGGATGCGGCGGCGATTTCATCCATCAGTTCGCTCACCTTCCGGGTATGGCGGACCAGCTCTTCAAAGGATGCGGTCGCTTCGTTGGTGGTGTTGGTTCCCTCCTTGACCTTGCGGATAGTGCCGTCGATCAGATCGGCGGTGTTTTTGGCCGCTTGGGTGGCCCGGCCCGCCAGGTTTTTGACCTCTTCGGCCACCACCCCGAAACCGGCGCCGGCCTCTCCGGCCCGAGCCGCCTCCACCGCCGCGTTCAAGGCCAGAAGATTGGTCTGAAAGGCGATTTCATCGATGGTGTGGATGATCTGTGCGGTCTTTTCACTGGCCGTGTCGATCTCGCCCATGGAAGCGGTCAGCCGGTCGATGGCGGCGGTGGATGTGTTCAGGGTGTCCCGGGCCGCCTTGACGATGGCATTGGCTTCGTCCGCGTTCTGAGCATTTTGTTGAATCATGGCGCTCATCTCTTCCAGAGTGGACGCCGATTCCTCCAGAGAGGCGGCCTGTTGATTTGAAATCTCCGCCAGGGAGTGGCTGCTGTCGGTGAATTTTCCGGAGGCGCCGGAGACATGCCGGGTGATATCCGTCAAACGCCCGATGGAGCCGATGATGGGGATCGACAAGGTTCGGGATAGATAAAACACCAGAAGAATCGCCAGGATCAGGAATCCCAGGGTAAAATAGATCGCGGTGTTTCGCATGGTGCGGGCCGGGCCCAGGAGTTCTTTCTTGTCGATGGTGGCGACGATATACCACTCTTTATCGGGAACCGGGGCGAAAAAACCGATCTTCTCGGTTTCTTGATAGGTGTATTCGAACGATCCGGTCCGGCCTGCGGACATGCGCGCATCCATACCTTCCAGTCCGTCCAGGGTGGTGATATCTAATTGCATGATGGCGTCCGGATCGGGATGGGCGATGGTCAGGCCGTCGGCATTGACCATGAAGCAATACCCGGTTTTGCCGATCCGTTTTCGGGTCACCAGATCGGTCAGAAAATCGAGGTTTACCGACAATCCTAAAATCCCGACCATTTCTCCCGCCGAGCGAACCGGCGCCGCTATGATGACGATGGCCCGGCCGGTGCTTTTTCCGAAAAGGGCTTCACTGATCACCGTCTCTCCGGTTTCCTTGAGCCGCTGATAATAGACTCGCTCCCGAATATCGAGGTGGGTGTATTTGGTGACATCCCCGTCCGGTTTGATGCCGCCGTAGATGAAGCCGTCGGTGGAGGCGAGCCATAACCCCGAAAAATTAGCTCCCAGGCCCTGAATTACCGGATGAAGGGTCGGATTGAAGGCGTTGATGGCGGGTCGGGAGGGTTCGATTCCGTTTGTATGCACCGTTTCGGCCAGGAAGACCAGGCCGGGTGTTCCAGCCAGAGAATTGCCGGTGGTCAGCAGGCCGTTCAACCCCTCGCGAATGGTCTGGGTCAAGCTGACCGCCACAAATTGGGCACGATCGGTCTGGGCCGCATCGATGGATTGACCGGCCTGGCGGATCAGGACGGCGCTGACGATCATCAGCGGGACGGCCACAATCAGAATTCCGAAAATATTGAGCTTTTTGGATAAATCCAGTTTCATCTTTTTTCTTCACACTCCGCTTTTTTCATTTCCCGCTCTATTTTATTCTGCAGCCGAAGCATCGGCCACTGAATGATCCCTGAACCGAATCGAAGATGATCGGCCGAATGGTAGGATTTGATGAGTAGATCTTTTCTTAATCGGAATTCGACGCCAAAGGAAGGGTCCTCTCATCCAGCCGGATCGACATTCTTTCCAGTTCGTCCAGTACCGGAAGGTAAATTTCCGGGTGCACCGGTCGGCGAACCCCGGTCAACGGCAGTCTACCCTCCACCAGCAGCCGGGTGGCCACCGCCGCGGGCAGACCCACGGTTCGGGCCATGGCGCTGTCGCCGTCGGGAATCCCGCGTTCGATCAGAGAGGAGGTCATTTTCTCCATGCGGCCGTCGTCATACCGGGCGGTGAACTCATGATGCTGCAATACGTAATCGAGTTCCCCCTTGGCGTACTTCAATTTGGTTTCCAGCACATGGCCGAACATCTCGAAAACGGTGGCCTCTTTCAGGTCCAGCGGGTAATCGTTCAAGAGCCCCAGCCATTCCAGTTTTTTGATAAGGACGCTGTATTCCGGAATCCGCAGGGAATCGGCCAATTCCTTTGTCAGATCGTTGCCGGGGGCGTCGATCAGTCGGGCCATGACCTCCCTGGGGGTGAGTCTGCTGAAATCGAAGGTCCGTTCCCGGTCGAGCAGCCCCAGCCGCTTGAACTGGCGCCAGGTCTCGCAGTGTCCGATGTTCCGAAGGGTTCCCCGATACATGCTGCGGGCCTCGGGTATGCCGTAGATTTCCAGGTAGGGCAGGGCGTCCCGGTTGACATAGGCTTCGTAAACCCCGGCACCGGGAATTTTTACGAACCAGTAGTGGGTAAACAGCTCCGAACCGGGGATTTCAATAATGCCGCCCTCCTCAAGATACCGGCCGTCGTTTCCGGCCGCCAGCAGCACCCCGGTGGGGCTCCAGGAAAACTTGTATCCCAGGGGATTGGTGTTGTGTTCCGGCGCCGGTAGACCGCCGCAGTAGGAATAGAAGCTTTCGACGGCGCCGCCGTTGTTTCGAATTCGGTCCATGACCCGCATGGCGGCCATATGATCGATCCCGGGGTCGAGCCCGATCTCATTTAAAAACAGCAGTCCCTTTTCCCGGGCCTCGGAATCCAGGGCTTCCATCTCCGGTTTGACGTAAGAGGTGGTCACCAGGTGCTTGCCGTGCGCAAGACACAGCCGGGCCACTTCGAGGTGGTGAACCCAGGGAAGAAGACTGATCACCACGTTCGACTGTGAAACCAGGGGGTCCAGGGCGGATGCCGCTTCCACATCCAACTGCAGCGCTTTTCCCCGGGGATGGCCCCCCACCAGGTTTTCCGCTTTAAAAAGGGTGCGGCTGGCGACGGTGATTTCTAAGGATTCCTGCTCCAGTAAATAGGCGACCAGAGGCCGGGCCACAAAACCCGCTCCTAATACCAGTATCTGTTTCACAAGAACGTCTCCTTCCACCGGCGGCTTTCATTCAAGGATTCATCCTTTTCAAATGAAGGGCCGTCTGGTAATATGGGTTATATTTCTAAGTTCAAAAACAAAAGTAATTATTATATCGTTTGCGATTTGTATTTGGCAACTCTTAAATTTTCAACCCGTGATCAGCAAAGGAGGAGAAATGGAATCGACGGTTTTGAAGCAGCTCGATATTGCGGATGTGGAAGCCGGCGCCGGAACCGGCTCATGGCGGGCCGGAAACGGCCCCGCACTGGCCGGCATATCCCCGGTGGACGGCCGAAAACTGGGGGATATCCGGTGCGCCGACCGGAATGACTATGAACAGGTCATGATTCAGGCTGAAACCGCCTTTCTGGAATGGCGCCAGGTGCCGGCCCCCAAGCGGGGGGATATCGTGCGTCAACTGGGCAACGCTCTGCGCGAGCATAAAAGGGAATTGGGCGCGCTGGTCAGTATGGAGGTGGGTAAAATTCGGGCCGAAGGCGAAGGCGAGGTGCAGGAGATGATCGACATCGCCGATTTTGCAGTGGGACAGTCCCGCATGCTCTACGGATTGTCCATGCACAGCGAACGCCCCTTGCACCGAATGTATGAACAATGGCATCCGTTGGGGCCGGTGGGGGTGATTTCCGCCTTCAATTTTCCGGTGGCGGTCTGGTCCTGGAACGCCATGCTCTGCCTGATCGCCGGGGACCCCGTGATCTGGAAACCTTCCTCCAAAGCACCCCTGTCCGCAGTGGCGGTCATGAAAATCATGTGGAAGGTGCTTGCTGCAAACGGTCTTCCCGACGGCATCCTCAACCTGGTTATCGGGGACCGGGAGAATGTGGGCGAGACCCTGCTCCATGATCCTCGAATTCCGCTGGTTTCGGCCACCGGCAGTGTCCGCATGGGGCGGCATGTGGGCGAGGTGGTGTCGCGTCGCCTGGGCAGGACGATTCTGGAACTCGGGGGGAACAACGGCATCGTGGTCACCCCCAGCGCGGATCTCAAGCTGGCGGCGCCGGCCATCGTCTTCGGCGCGGTGGGCACGGCCGGGCAGCGATGCACCTCTACCCGGCGGATCATTGTTCACGAATCGATCAAAGAGGAGCTGGTGGATCGGTTGGTGAAAGCCTATCGGCAGGTCAAGGTCGGTGATCCCCTGAAAGAAGACACTTTGATGGGCCCCCTTATCGATCCCGAGGCGGTTTCAATTATGCACCGGGCCTTGGAAACGGTCAAATCCCAGGGCGGGGTGATCCGGTATGGCGGGGAACTCCTTTCCGGCGGTATCTATGATGCCGGCACTTATGTCACCCCCTGTATCTGCGAGGCCACCCCGAATATGGCTATCGTCAAGGAGGAGACCTTTGCTCCGATTCTCTACATCATTCCCTACGCTGATCTGGAAGAGGCGGTGGCCATCCACAACGCCGTGCCCCAGGGGTTGTCATCAGCCATTTTTACCACCGATCTGCGGGAGTATGAACATTTTCTCAGTTTTATGGGAAGCGACTGCGGTATCGCCAACGTCAACATCGGCACCTCGGGGGCGGAAATCGGCGGGGCTTTCGGCGGCGAAAAGGATACCGGCGGGGGTCGGGAGTCGGGTTCGGATGCATGGAAGGCCTATATGCGCCGGCAGACCTGCACCATCAACTGGTCGAGAGAGCTTCCGCTGGCCCAGGGGATCCGGTTCGATATTGATTAGTCGCGGCACCCCTGAACTCCCCTCGATATCGGCGATGATCCAAAGATCGGTGAAAGAACGGCTTCATGGTTCGGGATCTTTTTCCGGAACTCGGCGGAATCGGGCCATTCGAACCATTCGATAGATGAAACCGATGATCAAAACAGCGCTGATGAGGATGATCAGGTTGGATGCGAATAAGGTGAGGATGAAGCTGAAAGGATCATTCAGGCCGTAGGCCCCGATCAGGATCTGAACCCCGAACAGCAGAAAAAAGCATCCGACCAGGGTCAGCAGGATTTGCCGGACCCACCAAAAAAAAGACGGTGCGGGCGGTTCGGGGCGGTTTTCCATTTCAGCGGTCCCGATCGAGAATTTCCATCAGCTCTTCCAGCATTTCTCCGGCCGGCCCCTGAAGGAAGATGTCGCTGATGGAACGGGTGTAGTGGGATGCTTCGGTATTGATTTCGATAATCCCGGCCCCGTTCTCCTTGGCGATGTAGGGGATGAAACAGGCCGGTTCGACTTCCCCTGCGGTGCCGATCAGCAGAAGCAGGTCCGAAGATTCGATTTCAAAAAGGGAATCCTGTTCGGTCTCTTCGGAAACCGATTCTCCGAAAAACACGAAATCGGGTTTGAGAACGCCGCCGCATCGGCCGCAGCAGGGGGGCAGACGGCACAGGTCGGTCTCGGAGACCGGATACCGGCCGCCGCAGCCGAGGCACTTCAGGATTCGGGCGGTGCCGTGAAATTCGTGAATCACCGAGCTGCCGGCCTCCTGGTGAAGGTTGTCGATGTTCTGGGTGATGACGGCGGAAAGATACCCGTTCATTTCCATTTCGGCCAGGGTGTAATGGGCCAGCCCGGGGTTGGCACAGCTGAGGGTGTCATAGAAAATTTCCCGAATGCACTCCCAGGACTCCCGGGGATCGCAGAGGAAATTGTTGATCTCGATGCAGACCGGATCATACCGGATCCAGAGCCCGTCTTCACGGCTAAAGGTGGGAATGCCGCTTTCTTGGGATATGCCCGCGCCCGTGAAGGCGATCATTCTTTCAGCGGCTCGAATTCGCGCCGCCGCCTCTTCATAGGGTGGATAGATCATGTACCATACCAAACTGGAGCTGAAAGTGAATGCCATACCGGCTCCGACGGACCGGCCCTTCGGGTTATCCGAAGATCCAATGGAAAATAAAGGTGATCACGAATCGAATGGACAGCATCACCCCGATTAAAATGAGGATCAAAACCGGTGTTCTCTTGACAAAATCCTTCCAGTCGGATTTCTTCAAGGGGGAGCTGAATGTCTTTGGCGGTGTTTTCATCGTCTTCGGTTCATGCGTCTGCCGTCCATCGGTCCGAGGCAAAAGCTATTCCCATCGGGCTATGGTGTCAAGTCCGCAATTATGATAAAAAAAATAGGGAATCCTGTCGGAAGTTAACGGAAAATCAGAGGAATCCCCAGAGGAAGCCCCCGGAGGAAGCCATGGATAAACCCAAGGTTCTGATCACCCATCCGATCCCTCGCATCGGAATCGAGCTTCTCGAAGAGCGGTATTCGGTCACCGTTCTGGAATCCAGGTATCCCCTGGAACCCGCCTTTTTGCGGGAAAAAATCCGGGACTATGAGGGGTTGATCACGCTGTTGATGGACCGGGTGGATGAACCCCTGCTGGCCGCGGCCGAGCACCTGAAGGTGGTGGCCAATCACGCGGTGGGATACGAAAACATCGATGTCGATGCGGTAAAGCGGCATCGGGTGATGGCCACCAACACCCCGGGGGTATTGACCCATGCCACCGCGGAGATCGCCTTCGCCCTGCTGATCTGTCTGACCCGCCGGATCCTGGAAGCCGACCGGTATACGCGGGAAGGCCGGTTTACGGTCTGGGACCCGCTGCTTCTGCGGGGGGACGAATTGAATGGCAAAAACCTGGGGATTATCGGCATGGGCCGAATCGGTTTTGAAATGGCCCGCCGGTGCCGGGCCTTCGGCATGAATATCCTCTATTATAATCGAAATCGGGCGGCCGAGGAGAAGGAAAGAGCGGTGGAAGCGGTCTACTGCGGATTTAACGAACTGCTGGAGCGGTCCCATGTGATATCCCTTCATGTCCCGTCCACATCGGAGACCCGGCGCCTGATCGATTCGGCCGCATTCGACCGAATGCGGGACGGGGCTTACCTGATCAATACCGCCCGGGGCGAGATCGTGGATGAAGCCGCACTGATAAACGCCATAAAATGCGGCAAACTCAAAGGGGCGGGGCTGGATGTCTACGAATTCGAGCCCGAGATCAGCCCGGGGCTTTTCGAGATGGAGAATGTGGTACTGCTCCCCCATATCGGATCGGCCACCATCGAGGCCCGAAATCGAATGTCCGAAACCGCGGCCCGGAACGTGATCGCCGTTCTGGAAGGAGAACGCCCCCTCAATCCGATTACGGAGCTGGCGGAGCTGTTTTAAAGTTTAAAGTCGAACTATAAACAAAACGGCGTGTGCGATTGAAGTGAAGCGAGTCATCATTTACATCTACGGAGGAGGTTGAAAATGACGGAAAAGGCTTTTCAGGATTACTATCCGGAGGATCTGGCCCATTGCTATGGGTGCGGCCGCATGAATGAAAAAGGCCATCAGATCAAAAGCTACTGGGACGGCGAGGAGAGCGTGGCCACCTATCGGCCGGAACCATACCATACGGCGATTCCGGGGTTTGTCTATGGCGGGCTGATCGCCTCTCTTATCGACTGCCACTCCACCGGAACGGCAGCGGCGGCTGCCTATCGTCACGAAGGCCGCGGAATGGACACGGAACCGACCCTGCGGTATGTCACCGGCTCTCTCAGGGTCGATTATCTTCGGCCGACTCCTTTGGGCGTGGACTTGGAGCTTCGGGGAAAGGTCAAGGAAATCAAAGGTAAAAAAGTGGTAGTAGAGTCCACGCTGTCCGCCGAAGGGCAGGTCTGCGCCAAGGGAGAAGTAGTGGCCGTTCGAATGCCCGAAACCATGATTCCCAAGGGTGGTTGAAAGGATCGGGTTTGACGGGTGCATTTGAACCGCCGAAAGGCGTCTTTCTTCTTTTTTTATGGATTCGGCAGAGCGGTTTACTGATCCTGGCGGTGGCCTTGTGCATGTGCGGATGGGCCTGCACCGGCCCCCCGGAGCGGCCCGACAATATCTGTGATATTTTTCGGGAACGCCCCGAATGGTATGATGAGGCCCGGGAATCCTACGGCAAATGGGGGGTGTCCATTCCGCTGATGATGGCCATCATGCACAAGGAATCCAAGTTCAATGCGAAGGCCAAACCCCCTCGAACCACCTGCCTCTGGATCTTTCCGGGCCCCCGGCTTTCCTCAGCCTACGGGTATGCCCAGGCCCTCGACATGACCTGGGAGGAGTACCAGGATCTCACCGACAGCCATGGGGCCGACCGGGACGAGTTCAAAGACGCCATCGATTTTATCGGCTGGTACTGCCACATGAATTTCGTCCGGTGCCGAATCCCCAAAAACGACGCCTACAGCCTCTATCTTGCCTACCATGAAGGTCCCACCGGATTCAAGCAGGGCACCCATCGAAAAAAGCCGGGGATTATCAAAGCGGCCCGCTGGGTACAATGGCAGACCGCCGAGTATGAACAACAATTGAGGAGGTGTGAGGCGGAGTTTCTGAGGGCCGGCGGGTGGTGGCGATGCCTCTGGCCGTTTTAACCCGGTTGTGTTGAACAAGGCATCAACTGAAAAGATTCGGATTGGGCTTGCCGAGCAGATCGGGAGGTGAGGAAAAAAAATCGGTGAGAACTGCTTGAAGCGGTACACCCGGGAATAAAAGGTATGGCCGAATCGGAAATTGGCTGCGAAGTAGGGTGCGAATTTATAAAACCGGCGCAGGGCCAGGGCCGGTTCGAAATGTTTGAGCAGGAGTTTGAGAAGTTCGCGGGCGGTTTGGCCGTAAATCTTCGGATGGGGGTGAAATCCCTCGGTCCATTGGGTGAAGATCCAGGGCCGGGCCGCGGCGATCCGGCCCAACGCCACCCCGTCGCAGCCTGTGGTCCGCAGCATGTGCTCGCAGTCGGCCCCATTAAACACATTCCCGTTTCCGAACACCGGAATGGAGACCGCTTCCTTGACCCGGCCGATATAGGCCCACTTGGGAGGGCGGGTGCGGATGTCCGGCGCGACCCGGGGATGGAAGGTGAGGGCGTCGGCGCCGGCATCTTCAAACCGCCGTCCGAATTCGGCAGCGGCCTCCGGGTCATCCCGCCAGCCGGTTCTGAATTTGACGAACACCGGAACAGAGACCGCCTTTCGAACGGCCGAGACGATCCGGCCCGCCAAATCGGGATGCTTCAACAGCGCCGCTCCGCAGTTGTGGTTGCAGACCGTGGCCACCGAGCACCCGAGGTTGATGTCCACCCCGAAAAATCCTTCCGCTTCCACCCTCCGGGCTGCGATCGCCATCTCTTCGGGATCATCCCCGTATATTTGACAGACCAGGTCCGCCAACTCACCTTTTCGCCACATGAACCCCGATTTATGGTGTCCGTTTCCATGGGGGATCGCCCGGGCCCCGGCCATTTCCGAAAACAGGAGTCCGTATCCGCCGAATCCGGCCACCAGCTCTCGAAAGGCGACATTGCCGAGCTTGGAAAGAGGGGCCAGCACCAGCCGTTTGGAAAGAATACGGTTTCCGACGGCCAGGGGCCTGTTGAGCCGGTCGGAAAGAGCAGGGTCCGGTGTGCGCTCCTCGTGTGAATGGGTCATTGACGTCCTCTTTATCAATCTTATAATCCAGGGCAGAAAAGTCAGCTGAACAAATGGGATGCGGCCGGGACCCCAATTACCGGGCCTTCAGAGGAATCGATGCCTTGTACAGAAGGCCGCGTCCGCTGATTCGGTAGCTTTCGACCGCCGCCGGCACCACCACCGACATTCCTTTGGCGATTTCAAGGCGCTGATCGGTCTCAGGAACCGTAAAGACTACCTCGCCCTCGGTGCAGAGCAGAACCTGAATGGATTCGGCGGTAAATTCGGCTGCCGCCTCATCCCGGATCGAGATGACCGAAAGGACGAATTCTTCGGCCGGAGTGGCGTAGACCCATTCATGGTCATCCTTCTTTTCAGGACGGATGATTCGGACCTCCCGGTCTTCAAAATCGAGGCGGTTTAAAAGCTCCGGCACATCGATGTGTTTGGGGGTCAACCCTCCCCGGAGCACATTGTCGGAGTTGGCCATCAGTTCGATGCCCACACCGTCCAGGTAAGAGTGGAGCCGGCCCGCGGGCAGGAACATGGCATGGCCCGGTTCCAGGCAGACCAGGTTCAACAGCGCCGGAGAGAGCACGCCGATGTCCTCGGGATAGGCTTTGTGGAGGGTCAGAATCCAGCGGCAGATCGGGTTGTCGTCCTGTTGGGCGGCGGCATTGGCGACCGTTTCCTGAATGACGGCGGTGCGGCGTTCGTCGGTGAGGGTCATCAGGTATCGAAAAAATCGTTTGAGCCCCTCGGGGTCCGGAACGGATTCGAGGGCGTCCCATTCCGCTCTTAATCCACCGGGGCATAGCTTCCGGCCCAGGCCGATGATATCCGATACTCGGCGAAAACCGCTCAGGGCCCAGAAGGTGGTCAGAGCGCAGATGCATTCCGGTTTGTGGTTGGGGTCTTTGTAGTTGCGATGGGGGGCGTTCAAGGGGATTTCCTGCCGGTTTTCCCGTTCAAATCCTTCTCGGGCCGCTTCCCGGCAAGGATGGGCCTGAATGGAAAGCGGCTCTGCGGCGGCCAGCACCTTGAATAAAAAGGGGAGTTGATTTTGGAACCGCTCCGCAGCGGGTTTTCCCAGGATCGCTTCCGGTTTTCGTTCGATCCAGTCGATCAGGGACATGTCGCCGGCTGCTTCCAGAATCCGGGAGGGGGCCTTGGGATGGGCCCCCATCCAGAGTTCGGCCTGAGGGAGTCCGGTGGGAGCGAGCCCCATCAGTTCCGGAATGGCGGTCGTCGACCCCCATGCATAATCTTGAATGGTATTGTTCAAAGTGAGAATGGTTTTCATGGGGTCACCTGGTCTTGAGAGGGATCTGAAGCAGCATTTTCCGAAGAGCTATCATGATTTATTCCTCAATTTCAACCCATAACCGACAGGCGCTTTATAAAACAGGCGGAATTCCAGGCAGCATGGGAAACGCCTGCTTTTTTCTCAAGAACAAGAAAGAGGTGCCGGAGGAGACTCAAATGAAAAAGAAAACCACCCGGGCCACTCAGTTTCTGGCGAAGCGGAAAATCTCCTTCGAGGTGATTCAGTACGACCACGAGGAAAAAGGAGCCGAATTCGCGGCCCGGGCCACCGGTTTTCCCCTGCAAAAAACCGTAAAAACCCTGGTGGCGGAGGTTTCGGACCAGGGCTTTGTGCTGGCCCTGATGCCCGGGGATCAGCAACTCTCTCTGAAACTTCTGGCCCGAGCGTTTTCCGCGAAACGAGCCGCCATGGCCGACACTGCCGATGCCGAACGGCTCACCGGATACCTGGTGGGCGGCGTCAGCCCTTTTGCTGCCCGTCAGGCCATGCCGGCGGCAATGGAGCAGACCCTTCTTGAACATGATCAAGTAGCGATCAATGCCGGTCAGAGAGGCGTCATGATCAAAATGGCGCCGAAGGATATTCTGCGCGTGCTGAAGGCGCGGGCGGTTGATCTGATTCAACGGTAATCCTTAAAGCGAAATATGGGATAAGTATTATTAAGAGGGCTTTTAAAGGGAAAGTGGATCTGGATATCGATAGTGATGAAATCAGTGGACGAGGGTGTCGGTTTGAGTCGATACTTCATTCCGGATTGATTATTTCACAAGCGACCTCAATCCTTTGTCCCATCCCGTCCCATTTCCCTCAATTTGCCTAACAACCGCCAATTCCACCTCCAGCAGCCGGGCCACATTCTCCGCAGAAAAGCCATTTTTCAGCAGGCGCTTAATGCTTTGGTGGATGCCTTCTTCTCTGCCTTCTTCTCTGCCTTCTTCTCTGCCTTCTTCTCTACCTTTTTCTCTACCTTTTTCCATTCCTTTTTCCATCCCTATCTTTTCCACACTGGTTACATACGGCATTTTCCGTTCCTCCTCATACTCCTGAAGTTCATTCCAGAACAACTTCTCCATATCCGGTGAAAGACGCATCACCCAGTCGATAAACCGGAACAGCCGGACCACATCTTCCCGGCTGTAGCCTCTTGCGTACAGGCTCTTGCAGAGTTCCATCTTCCACCATATGCGGCGGGTGTGATCCTGGCGCGTATCCATCGCCCGGAGATGGGTCATCACCACCACCGCAAACGGATTTTTCGACCGTTCAAGTTCAACCTGGTTCTCCCGGTACGCCAGCAGTTTCACCGAGGGAAAGTTCATTTCAACACGGCATCCCCACCGGCCGTAGCCGAATTTCTCCGGCTTCCATCGGGGAGATTCATCTGCCAGCACGGCAAGGCTGACCACTGTCCGGCGGAATCGGTCAAACAGGCGGTAGTTGTACACAAACATCCGCTCTTCAAACATCGGTTCCTGTTTTCCCTGCACCTCCACATGGATCAGAAGCCATTCCGTTTCGCCGTTTTTCAGACAAACTTCCACCAGTTTGTCTGCATACCGGCGCCCCAGTTCCGCATCCGCTACGACCTGCTGCAGCTCCTTATCGAGAAAACGATAGCCCCGGCTCCAGTCGATATCCGCATATGCTTCCGCAAAGAAAAAATGCATGAACTCCGGAAAGTAGGCTTCCAGTATCTCTTTCCACGGGGTATCGTAATCATCCGGCTTTTTTCCGTTCTGGTCTGTCATTACCGTTCCCGGTTTACCTGCTGCTGTTCTGTATTCATCTCAACCTTGTCGGACTCAGAAGTATATCCTGCCGGTCATCATCATATTGCCAATCGCCACAGGCTGCCATTACCTTCGGGCAGGCATAGCCCAGAATGGATTTTCATCCTTTAAATACCTGTTTTGTAAATTAATTACAAGAGAAACATGCCAGATCTCACACATTAAAATCCACGCAAAGAATGCGGGAGGCTCCCTCGGCGATTTGGTAGACGGCGGACATGGTTCGGCAGATACAGCCGGTGGCCAGGGAGGTGTAGGGATCGGAGAAATAGGTGTCGAGTTTTAAAATTTGAAGATAGTAGAAATAGCTTTTCAGGGAATGGTCGGTTCCTTTGACCGAGGCTTTGAACAGGGGATGGCCTGATTTGGAGAAAATCGTGAATTTGCAGTGGGTATGGCTGACCTGCCGCTTTTCCTTTCTGGTAGACCTCAGCTTGTCAAGGGGCGGTATTCCGTCGTTCAGGCGGAATTCCATTTTTAACTTGAAAAAAATTATCACTTGTGTCATAAACTTTCCCTTAAATCTTCTAATCAAGAAAGCTCTTGATTGAAGTTACCCTGAACCATCAGAGAAGGAGGATGCGATGCGAAGAGGCTTGTTGGGCGTTACCCTGTGTATGGCAGCGGTACTGGCACTGACCCCGTGTGCCTGGTCCAAAACCGTCAAAATCGGTTTTAATATTCCCCTCACCGGTGATATTCCCAAGGTCGGGGAAGAGTCCAAGTTCGCCGCTGAAATGCTTCGGGAGGATATCAACAAAGCCGGAGGACTCAAAATCGGAGATGAAACCTACATGCTCGAGTTCATCTACGAAGACAACGAGTCCAAGGCTGAATCGGCCGTTTCCGCGGGCCTGAAGCTGATCGAACGGGACCAGGTCATCGCCATCGTGGGGCCCAACTCGAGCAAGCAGGCGGTCCCGGCCGGCCAGGTCGCCAACGACAACCGCACTCCCATGATTTCCCCCTGGTCCACCAATCCCGATACCACCAAAGATCGTCCCTGGGTCTTCAGGGCCGCCTTTTTGGATCCTTTCCAGGGTCCCGTGGCCGTCGATTTCGCCACGGAACAGTTCAATGCCGATACCGCCGCCGTCCTCTATGCCCAGGCCAATGACTACAGCAAGGGGCTGGCGGAGATTTTCAAAGAAAATTTCGAAAAGAAGCATGGTTCCGACGCCATCGTCGCCTTCGAGAGCTACGGCGACAAGGATCAGGATTTCAGTGCTCAGCTCACCAAAATCATCGCGGCCAAGCCCGACTTCATCTTTCTTCCCAACAACTACAATGAGGTCGCCCTGATCGTGAAACAGGCCCACGATCTCGGGTGGGACGGCCCCTTCATGGGGTCGGATGCCTGGGGCAATTCCGAGCTGATGGCCCTCTGCGGGGATGACTGCAAGGGGCATTTTTTCTCCACCCATTATGCCGCGGCCGGCGCTACCGGCGCCACCAAAACGTTTATCGACCGGTACGAAAAAGAATACGGGTATCAGCCGGCGGATGTGGCCGCGCTGACCTGGGATGCCACCCGTATCGTGCTTCAGGGCCTTCAGGAGATGGATAAGTACACCGGCAATATTCGAAAAGACCGGAAAGCCCTTCGGGACGCCATCGCCTCCATTGCGCAGTTCGACGGTATCACCGGCAAAATGAAGTTCGATGAAGAGGGCGACCCCATTAAATGTGCCGTGGTGGTCAAAATCAGCGATGAAGGCGAGTTCGTGTTCCAAAAATCGGTTTGTCCCTGATCGGGTCCCGCCCGAAATAGAAACCATTAATTGTTTTTAAGTTTTGGGGCTACTGGGTTATGTGGATGTTCCATGTGATTTTTGAACCTGTAGCAAATTGTTGACCGGATTTTCTATCGTTATCGAGACGCAATGCGGTGTTGATCTCTACCTGACAGCGAAAGTGAATGTTCTTTTAGCAGCGAAATCTGTGGATCCGATGACGGTGTCGGTTCGAAAGCGGATGCTCGAACCGGACCGGGAAATGTTCTTCTCCTCGATCTTGCCGAAACGAATACGGATCGGAAGCGAAAGCGGATTCTCAAGCGGATGGAAGTTGTTGAAGCGAAGCATGCGGTTGAAACGGAGCGGATTCAGAAATGGACAGCGTGTACACCTTCTTTTCCCGAATTCAGAGCGGATACGGACGCGGGGTTGAAAACGGACATTGATGTTCATGCAGTGCGGTTGCGGTGCTGAAGCGGATGCGATTCTCGATACATTCTGTTCCGAGCGAAAGTGAAACGGATTGCGGTGCGGATACTCGAATGGAAAACCCATTGGCCCCAAATTTATTTTCTTGCCTTTTCATGTATGGACCCGCCGGGATGCAGACCGGATTTCTAACCGGGATTCAGACCAGAGTCTGAACCAGAGCCTGAAACCAGAGCCTGAAAAAAAATTGATCGCCAGCTTTATTCAAAACCTGTTCAACGCCCTGCAGTGGGGGAGCTTTTACTCCCTCATCGCCCTGGGATATACCCTGGTCTACGGGGTGTTGACCTTGATCAACTTCGCCCACGGGGATATCTTCATGGTGGGCGCCTACATCGCCTTTTTTGTGGCCACCTTTTTTCTGGGCACCACACTTCTTGCCGAAGCCGGTGCGGTGGTGCTGGCATTGACCATTCCCCTGACCATGATTCTCACCGCCATGGTGGGGGTGACCCTGGAGCGGATCGCCTACCGGCCCCTGCGCCGGAAAGGGGCCAACCGGCTGTATGTGGTGATCACCGCCCTGATGTGCGGTCTGATTCTTGAAAACGGCAATCTGGCCCTTCTCGGCGCCAGCCGCAAAAGCTTTCCCGAACTGGTGGACAAGGTCGTCTTCAGCATCGGCCCGATAAGCATGACTAACCTCAAGGTGGCTGTGGTTTTTTCCGCAATCGCGGTGTTTTTTCTGCTTCAGTTTATCGTCACCAAAACCCAGATCGGAATGGCCATGCGGGCCATCTCCTATGACAAATTCGCCGTTCCCCTGATGGGCATTCCCATCGACACCGTCATCGTTTTCACCTTTATTCTGGGATCATCCATGGCCGGACTTGCCGGGCTGCTGTTCGCACTCTCATACCCCATTCTCGATCCGTTCATGGGGGCCCTCATCGGATGGAAAGCATTTATCGCTGCGGTGGTGGGGGGTATCGGGGATATTCGGGGGGCCTTTCTCGGGGGATTCCTGCTCGGCTTCGTGGAGATTCTGGTGGTGGCCTTTTTTCCGTCCACATTCCGGGACCTGATCGCCTTTTCCATTCTGCTGATCATTCTCAGCGTCAAACCGACCGGGCTGTTCGGCGTCGCCAAAACCACCAAAATATAACCGACCCATGCAAAGGCTCACCGTTCCCGTCCTGCTCGCCATCGTGTTTTTCGTTCTGGTGGGCATGTCTTATTACGACCTCCTGGACCTCTACATTCAGTCCGTGATCATGTTCGTGGGCATCAACATTATTTTAGGGTCCAGTCTCAACATCGTCAACGGCTATATGGGAGAGTTCGCCTGCGGCCACGCCGCGTTTATGGCTATCGGGGCCTATATCTCTTCCATCATCAATGTGATGCTCTTCACCCAGGACCGGATTTTCGGCGCCCCGTTGCTGCCTCCGGAAATGTCCCTCTATTTTTTTCCCTTTGTTCTGCTGATCGGCGGTATCGGCGCGGCTATTGCCGGACTGCTGGTGGCGATCCCTTCCTTCAAGACCCGGGGCGATTATCTGGCCATTATCACCATTGCGGCCAATTTTATCGTCACCAGCACCATCATCAACATGGACACCATCGGCGGATCCCGGGGCTTTATGGGCATGAAGCAGATCACCTTCGCCATGGAAGACGTGGTCTTTCTGCCCTGGATGCTCATCTGGGTGATCCTGTCCACCTATTTCACCATCTGGGTGATCTACCGGTATGTCTCCTCCACTTACGGAAAGGGGATCATCGCCATCCATCAGGATGAGGTCGCCGCCGAAATCATGAGCGTCAACACCAACAAGATGAAGCTGGTGGCCTTTATGATCTCCTCAGGTCTGGCCGGACTGGCCGGGGGATTGTTCGCCCACATCCTCGGGTATATCAATCCCGGCTCCTTCGGCATTCTCAAATCCACGGAAGCCCTGGTGATCGTTTATCTGGGCGGGATGGGATCATTGAG
This sequence comes from uncultured Desulfobacterales bacterium, assembly GCA_964573705.1. Classification (GTDB taxonomy): domain Bacteria; phylum Desulfobacterota; class Desulfobacteria; order Desulfobacterales; family Desulfococcaceae; genus JAABSQ01. The sequence continues at coordinate 2,844 of CAZNLT010000103.1, read as the reverse complement.
CGGGTCGATTTTGGCAGCGATCCTGTTCACACTGCTGCTGGAAGGCCTCCGATTCGTGCTGCCCTGGATGAGTTCCGTTCTTCACTGGTTCGACGGGGTTTTCTACTGGGCCGACCTGATTCCGGAGGGATACCAGGTCAGCCAGGTCTGGAAATGGGTGATCATTCCCCTGATCCTGGTGCTGCTGATGCAGTTCAGACCCGAAGGGATCATGGGCAACAAGGAGCTGCCCGATCTGTTTCCCCGGCTTCGGCGCTGGTACAGCTTCAAATAGGCAACCATGAATAGAACCCTTTCCGCAGAAACCACCGGCGAATCCGCGACTACCATTTCCGAAACGAACCCCGCCGCCACCGGACCGAGGCTTCTGGAGGTCCGGCATCTTACCCAGCGATTCGGGGGGCTCTGCGCGGTGTCCGACTTCAACGCCGCCTTTGAAGGGGGAGAACTTCGGGGCCTGATCGGCCCCAACGGCGCCGGCAAAACCACCGTCTTCAATCTGGTCAGCGGGTTTTACAAGCCGACCGAGGGGGCCCTGATTCTGAAGGGGGAAAACATCGCCGGCATGAAACCCCATCAGGTCACCGGCATGGGGATTGCGCGGACCTTTCAGAATATTCGTCTTTGGAACGATATGACGGTGCTCGACAACATCCGCATTTCCCAGCATTATCAACTGGGATATACGATCTGGGGCAGCCTCTTCCGGAGCAAAAATTACATGGCGGCAGAGGAGCGGATTCGAAAAAAAGCCCTAAAAATTCTGGAGGCCCTGGACCTGGCCCGGTTCGCCGACGAGGTGCCCAAAAACCTGCCGTACGGTATTCAGCGGAAGGTGGAGATCGCCCGGGCCCTCTCCATCGACCCGGACCTTCTCCTTCTGGATGAGCCGGCCGCCGGCCTCAATTCCCGGGACGTCCAGGACCTGATTCAGCTCATTCGTTGGATTCACAAGGAGTTCGACGTCACCATCTGGATGATCGAACACCAGATGACCGTGGTCATGTCCCTCTGTTCCTGGATACAGGTCCTCGATTTCGGGGTCACCATCGCCGAGGGGACGCCGGAAGAGATTCAGAACAACCCGGAGGTCATCAAAGCCTATCTCGGGGACGAAAACATCTGATGCTGCTCGAAGTCAAGGACCTCCATGTCAAGTACGGCAATATCGAAGCCCTCCACGGCATCTCCTTTCATGTGAACAAGGGGGAGATCGTTACCCTGATCGGGTCCAACGGCGCCGGCAAGACCACCACCCTGCACACCATCACCCGGGTGCCGCCCCCCGAGGGGCCCAAGGTCTCCCGGGGGGATATTCTCTACCGGGGCGAATCCATCCTGAATGTCGAACCCCATGTGCTGGTCCGAGACTACCACATCGCACTGGCCCCGGAAGGCCGCCATATCTTCGGCAATCTTACGGTGGAGGAAAACCTGAAGCTGGCCACCTACGCCCGGGAAAAGGACGAAGCCATTCAGAGCGATTACGAACGGGTCTACAGCCTCTTTCCCCGATTGTCGGAACGGCGAAACCAGCGCAGCGAATCCCTCAGCGGCGGCGAACAGCAGATGCTGGCCGTGGGCCGGGCCCTGATGACCGGCTGCAACTTCATTCTCCTGGACGAGCCCTCCATGGGACTGGCGCCCCTGCTGATGTACGATATGTTTCGAACCCTTAAGATCCTCAATCAGGAGGGGATGACCATCCTCCTGATCGAGCAGAACGCCCGACTGGCCCTCAAGTTCGCTCACCGCGGCTATGTTCTGGATACCGGCGAAATCGTCATGGAAGGGCCGGCCCGGGAACTGGCCGATGATCCCGAGGTCCAGAAAGCCTACCTCGGGTAGCGCGACAGGACCGCCAATTCCGCTTTATTCGCGCCCCATCATTCCGTTACCTCGTCGATCCAGCCCAGATACGCCTTCAGCCCGCCTTGAATCGGCAGCCGCACGATTTCCGGCACTTCATAGCTGTGATGCTTTACAATCAGAGCTTCAAGGTTGTCATACAGTACGGTTTTGGTTTTCATAAAGAGCATCAGCTCTTCATCCTCGTGGATCTCCTGTTTCCATTCATAATGGCTGGTGATCGGCATCAGCTGCACACATGCGGCCAGCCGGTGCTTCAGGATCACCTCCGCCAACTTATCGGCCTCCTCCCTGCCGGCGCAGGTGGCGATGACCATACAGTAGTTATCGGGGGTGTTCATGGTGGGTTCCTCCCTTTTTTCTTGGCTTTTCTGGTAAGCCCGGCTAGCAAGAAGAAGATTTCATTGAAGAAACGGCGAATCTCATCCTTATTTTATAAAAAACGGTGAATCGGGCCGCATCGAGTCCTTTCTATGCAAAACCGGGTAAGGCCAGCCAGATTGTTCAATTCCGAAAAGATAGACACCCGGCTGAATTTGAAGACCCCGGTAAGGAACACGAATCGGAGCAGGGGAGAAATGGAAGCTCCTTTAAGTACACCGAAAAACCGCTTCAAAATGCCCCGGTTGGCTTTGGCTGATGGGAAGTTTTGGAAGCTTTGGCATTCGAATCCTTTTCGATGAAATTTAGATGATAATAACAGCAGGATGACGACATGGAAAGCGTAAATATGATTCCGGCAAAACCTGTGAAAAATATTTATCCGGTTTCCCGCTTTACCCGTAACATACTGGATAGACAATCGGTCCGGGGTCGACCATGTTCCAGAAATCGCTACTCCCTTTTCATTTTCTTTGAGATCAGAAATGCGGAATCCATTTTTCCTGCTGCTGCTGCTGCCGTCTTCTTCCCAATCGATTTTCCTTAAAAGAAGGGCCATAGAGTAACCCTGATCCATTTTACCGTCTTTACTTG
>CAZNLT010000102.1:0-21943 GCA_964573705.1 uncultured Desulfobacterales bacterium | reverse complement strand
GATGAAAATCTTGGACCCGTTGATCACCCATTCCTTGCCGTCCTTCACCGCGGTGGTCTTGCTGCCGCCGGCATCGGAACCGGCCGTGGGTTCGGTGAGGCCGAACCCCCACAGGGCTTCTCCCCGGCAGAGGGGCGGCAGGTATTTTTTCTTCTGCTCCTCGGTGCCGAAATAATGGAGCGGTCCGATGCCCAGGGAATTTCCCGCAGCGATGGTGGCCGCCTGGGACCCGTCGATTCGTGCGATCTCCTCCACGGCGATGATGTAGGAGAGATAATCCATCGCCTGGCCGTCGTATTCTTCGGGAACGAACATGCCGAACAGGCCGATTTCACCCATCTTTTTGGTGAGTTCGACCGAGAATTCCTCCTTCTCGTCCAACTCCTGGGCTACCGGAGCGATTTCGCTCTGGGCGAACTTTCGAACCTCCTTGCGGATCATTTCCTGTTCTTTGGTCAGATCAAAATCCACGTTGCGCCTCCTTTCAGGATGAAAAAAAACCAAGAATGCGGCCTTGCAAAAGTTAATGAAATGTTCTTTTTACCGACCGGTCGTTAGGTGATGGTCCATCAGCTATCCCACGGATTTCCGGGTTTGTCAAGTCAAAACCGGACCCCGCCAAGTGAATCTATCCCGTTTATTTTACATTGTATTTTTCACCTTCCAAGGGAATCGTTCAGCCGTTTTTCAAATCCGGTGTTTCTGAACCGATCCTTCCCATTTTGAGGCCGTGGATAATAAAATCTTCATAAATCAGGGCGATTTCATCGATGGTCAACCGGCCCTTAGGCTTAAACCAGGTCGCCCCGGCGGTGCAGAGGGTCAGAATGGCATAAGAAAGGATTTTGACATCCCCTGAGGCGAAAACCCCCGCATCGCTTCCTTCTCGAATCAGTTCCTGAAAAATGCGTTCGTACCGGTCTCTCTTTTGGACGATATCCTGGTAATGTTCGGCACTAAGGCCCCGCAGTTCACTGTTGGCGATGAAATTCTCCTTCTGACGCTCGAGGTGAAAGCGAACATGACTGCGCACGGCGGATCGCATCCGCGCCTCCACCCCGGCGACATTTTCCAGGCTGGTTTTGAGGCAGGCGGTGAGATCATCCATGGTGTTTTCCAGGATGTGAAACAGCAGTTCCTCTTTGCTCGCATAATGATAATAGATGCTGGCCTTCTGAATGCCGCTTCCCCGGGCCAGATCGCTGATGCTGGTGGCAAAATATCCTTTTTTGAAAAACAGATCGATCGCAACCGATTTGATGGTCTCTTTCATGTGGCCCGACGGCATGAAAAACTCCCCCGCATAAAAAATGGCTGGAATCGCACCCCGCCCGATCTTTTCTACCGACCGGTCGTTAGATGCACGGACATACTGTTCATATTCGAATATGCTTGTCAAGCAAAATGCAAAAAGCCCATCGGTCAATCGATACCTTGTTTTTTCTTTTCATTCTTTATTCCCCCTGATATATTCAAAAAAAGCCAACCCGGAGATTCCCCATGAAATTCCCATACGGCATCAGTGATTTTCACGCTCTTATTACGGAGGGATATTATTATTGCGACCGGACGGACCGGATTCCCCTGTTGGAGGATACCGGCAAGTACCTGCTCTTTATTCGGCCCCGCCGATTCGGAAAAAGCCTGCTGCTTTCGACCCTCCGGAATTATTATGACCTGGCTCGGAAAGACCGGTTCGAACAGCTTTTCGGCCGGTTGAAAATCGGGTCCAATCCTTCTCCGCTGCACAATCGGTATCTGGTCCTTCAGTGGGATTTTTCCTGCATCGACCCGACCGGGTCCCCTGCCGACATCCGCCGCGCCCTTTACAGCCATATCAATGCCTGCATCCATGGGTTTTACAAACGCTACCGCGGCGTCATCAAAGCCGAAAAAATCGATTCGGAGAATGCGGTCACCTCGCTGAAATATCTTCTGACCGCGGTTCAGGAGACGGACCATCCCCTGTACCTGCTGGTAGATGAATATGACAATTTCGCCAATGAGGTGATGATGTCGGTTACTGAGGATCAGGATGTCTACAAAGCGCTGGTCCACGAAAAAGGACCCCTCAAAACCCTCTTTAAAGCGGTCAAATCGGCGGCCGGAGAAGGCGGCATCGACCGCATTTTCATCACCGGTGTATCGCCGGTGGTCATGAGCGACATCACCAGCGGGTTCAATATCGCCAAAGACATCTACCTGTCTCCGGAATTCAATGATTTATGCGGCTTCACCGAACCCGAAGTCGCCGAAATCATCCACCGCCTGGCGGAAGACTGCGATGGTGACCGAAACCGATTATCCGACCAGGCGCTCTTTGTCATGCGATCCTATTATAACGGCTACACCTTTTCTCCGCGATCCGATCAACGCATCTACAATCCTACGCTGACCATCTATTTTTCCGAAGCCTTCGCCCGCGGCTGCGATTTCCCTCGGAAGATGCTGGACGCCAATCTGGCCACGGACGAGGCCAAACTGGCCTATGTCGCCGACATCCCCCTGGGCAGACAGCTGCTTCTGGAAATCACCCGCGAACAGGACCTGATCACTATCCAGGATATCGTGGATCGCTTCGGCATACGGGAAATGCTGGACGACCAAAGCAAGGATTTTGCGTTCCTGGCTTCTTTTCTCTATTATTTCGGGGTGCTGACTTTTGCCGGTGAACGGTTTGACGGAAAACTGGAATTACGGGTCCCGAACCTGGTCATGCGGGGTCTCTACGTAGACCGGATTCAACGGATGCTGCTCCCCGAACCAGGGGTACGGGATGCGGGCAAAACTGCAGCCGATGCGCTGTATTCAAAAGGGGATATAGGTCCGCTGGTGGATTTCATTGAAAAACACTATTTTCCGGTATTTCACAACCCCGACTATAAATGGGCCAATGAACTGACCGTGAAGACCGCTTTTTTAACCCTGGTCTACAACGACACGCTCTACATTATGGATTCGGAACGGGAAACCGGTCGCGGATACGCCGACCTGACCATGATCATTCGGCCGGATATGCGCCGGTTCCGGATCCTGGATATCCTGATCGAATTCAAGTACGTCAAATTGGGAGAGGCCGGCATGACCGGCGAAAAAGCGCGGGGTTTGAGCCTGAATGAACTTCGCAGCCTATCCGTCATGAACAAGCGAATGACGGCCGCTCGGGAGCAGGCCGAACGCTATGGCAATGAACTGGAGAAAAAATACGGCAATCTTCGGTTGCGGCGTTTTGCCGTGGTGTCGCTAGGGTTTGAGCGGATCTGGTGGGTGGAGGTTGAAAAAAAATAGACCCGCCCTTTTTCGGGGGTCGTCCGGGAAAAGGGCGGGAGTTTATGAATATTGTCTTTATTCGGAAAAAGAATACTAGGCCGTGGCGATTTTAGCTTCTTCCTCCCGGCCCAGGTCTTTGGTGGCTTCTTCCCGCAGTTTGTATTTCTGGATTTTTCCGCTGGCGGTGGTGGGATATTCTTCCACGAACCTGAAGTAGGCCGGGATTTTATGGAAAGCGATCTGGTCCTTGCAGAATGCTTTCAGCTCTTCCTCGGTGGCGGTTTCGCCGGGCTTCACCTGCACAAAGGCCGCCACCTCCTCCCCGTATTTCCGGCTGGGGACCCCCACCACCTGAACATCCCTGATTTTGGGATGGGTGTAGAGAAATTCCTCGATCTCCCGGGGATAGATGTTTTCGCCGCCGCGGATGATCATGTCTTTGATCCTGCCGGTGATCTTGCAATAGCCGTCGGCGTCCATGATCGCCAGGTCCCCGGTGTGCAGCCAGCCGTCCGCGTCGATGGCGTCCCGGGTGGCCTCGGGGTTTTTATAGTAGCCTTTCATGACGTGATAGCCCCGGGTGCAGAGTTCGCCCTGCTGGTCCGGCGGCAGTTCCTGGCCGGTGGCCGGGTCTACGATCTTGACTTCCACGTCGGGCAGGGCCCGCCCCACGGTGGAGACCCGCCGCTCTAAAGAATCGGTGGTCCGGGTCATGGTGATTCCCGGGGAGGCCTCGGTCTGGCCGTAGGTGATGCACATTTCGCCGGCACCCATATCCTCCACCACCTGTCTCATCACCTCGATGGGACAGGGGGAACCGGCCATGATCCCGGTCCGCAGGGTGGAAGTATCATACGATTTTTCCTTCATCTGCTCCAGTTCGGCGATGAACATCGTGGGCACCCCGTGCAGGCCGGTACACTTGGAGGCCTGAACCGTTTCCAGCACCGCGTCGGGTTTGAATGCCGCCACCGGGGCCATGGCCGCGGCGGAGACCACGCAGGTCAGGGTGCCGAGCACACACCCGAAGCAATGGAAAAAGGGGACCGGAATGCAGAGGGTGTCTTTGTTGGAAAACTCCATGCATTCGCCCAGGCTCTTGGCGTTGCCGATCAGGTTGGTGTGGGTCAGCATCACCCCTTTGGGGAACCCGGTGGTGCCGGAGGTATACTGCATGTTGATGACATCATCCGGGTCCAGGGATTCCTGACGGGCCTTCAGGTCCGCGTCGCTGATCTTCTCGCCCATGGCCATCACTTCGTCCCAGGTGAACATCCCCGGCTGTTTTTCATCCCCGATATGGACGATGTTCTTGAGTTTGGGCAGGCGGGAGCAGTCGAGCCCGCCGGGGGCGCGGTCCTTGAGTTCCGGGCAGACATTGTTGACCACCTTGAGGTATTCCTCGGGCTCCCGCACCCCGCCGATCATCACCAGCGTGCTGGCGTCGGACTGCTTCATCAGGTATTCCAGCTCGAAACTTCGGTAGTTGGTATTCACCGTCACCAGGACCGCCCCCATTTTGGCGGTGCCGAACTGGGCCAGGACCCACTCGGGCACGTTGTTGGCCCAGATGGCGATATGCTCGCCCTTCTCGACCCCGAGGGCCATGAATCCTTTGGCCACCCGGTTGCACACCTCTCGAAATTCCCGATAATTATAATTGATTCCCAGCTGATGGTATTCCAGGGCCTTGCTGTCGCTGAACTGATCCGCGACCCGGTCGACCAGCTGCCCGATGGTGGTTTTGCCGACTTCATAATTGGGTATCAGCATCGCATCTCCTATTGCATTAAAAACAGCCCCGGGTGAAACATCATCCGTTACAAAACGCCCGCCCCTTTTTAAGGGCGGAAAGCCTCCGGAATATGGGCTGGATACACACGCTGTCGATTATTCGCCCCACTCGGCTTTCCGGAGTTCGACCCGCCGAATCTTTCCGCTGACCGTTTTGGGCAGAGCGTCCACGAATTCGATTTTTCGGGGATACTTGTAGGGCGCCGTCACTTTTTTCACATGGTCCTGAAGCTCTTTGACCAGGTCCTCGCCGGGTGCAAAACCGGGGGCGACAATCACGAAGGCCTTGACCACCTCCCCCCGGGTCTGATCCGGGCTGGAGACCACCGCGGATTCGGCCACCGCCGGATGCTCGATCAGAGCACTCTCCACCTCGAAGGGGCCGATCCGGTATCCGGAGGTGAGGATCACGTCATCGGACCGGCCCACGAACCAGAAATAGCCGTCGTCATCCACATAGGCCCGGTCGCCGGTCAGATACCAGTCGCCTCGAAAGGCCGACGCGGTCCGGTCCGGCTCCTTCCAGTATTCCTTGAACAATCCCACCGGCCGCTCGGGGCGGACCCGCACCGCGATATCCCCTTCGGTGTTGGCGGGCAGGATGCTTCCCGCATCATCGACCACCTGAAGGTCGACTCCGGGCGAAGGTTTTCCCATGGAACCGAAGCGGGGTTCGAGGCAGGGAAAGCTTCCGCACAGAAGCACGGTTTCGGTCTGGCCGTAGCCGTCCCGAATGGTGCAGCCGGTGGCTTTTTTCCAGACCTCGATGATCTCCGGGTTCAAGGGTTCGCCGGCCCCTACGCAGTGGCGAAGTTCGGGAAATCTGAAGCCGCTCAGGTCCTGAAGCACCAGCATTCGATAAATGGTGGGGGCCCCGCACATCACGGTCACCGGGTATTTGGCCAGCAACTCCAGGGTCCTGACCGGGTCGAAACGGTCGGTGTGGTGAACGAACAGGGCCGCGCCGCAGCTCCAGGGTCCGAAATAACTGCTCCAGGCCGCTTTGGCCCACCCGGTATCGCTGATGTTCCAGTGGAGATCATCGGGTTTGAGATCCAGCCAGAATTTCCCGGTGGTCAGATGGCCGATGGGGTAGGATGCGTGAGTATGGAGCGCCATTTTGGGGAAGCCGACCGTTCCGGAAGTGAAATAGAGCAGGCAGTTGTCGTCGCTGCGGGTTTTGGCGGTGTCGAACCGGTCCGAGGCCTTTTCCAGCGCTTCTGTGTAATAGAGCCAGTTCTTGCGGGGTTCGGCGATGACGATCCGGGTCCGGACGGTGGGGCACCGGTCCGCCACCCCGTCGAATTTGGCGGCGATCTCATGATTGGTGATGATACAGGCGGCTTCGGCCCGGTTGGCCCGATACTCCAGGTCCTTGGAAGTCAACTGCGTGGTGCCCGGGGCCACCAGGGCGCCCATGCGGATACAGGCGGTCACCGCCTCCCACCATTCGATGTTCCGGGGCAGCACCAGCAGGACCACGTCATTGCGCTTCACTCCGTTTTGGACCAGCACATTGGCCAGCCGCCGGGAAGCCCTGCTCACGTCCGAGAAGGTCTTCTTGATTTCCGTGCCGGCGTCATCCACCCACAGCATCGCCGGTTTGTCCGGATCTTCGGCCCACTGATCGATGATGTCCCCCGCAAAATTAAAAAATTCGGGGACATCGTATTGGAATTCACGATATGTCTCTTCATAATCGGTCATATTGTGAGCCTGTATCATGTCGCGCCTCCCAACCGGCTGTCAGGGAACCGGTATTCCCTTCAGAAAAAAGATTCTTGGTTGCTTATCGGAAATCCCCAAAAAAAAACGATTCCGTACGTCAAGGGTGAAGAACTGGACGATGCATCCAGGAAATATTCCAATTGAATACCTGAATACAAAAAAGGTTGTACCCATTGACATGCATTGAACGAGCGCTCAGTCATACCAGCCGTCCCCTTTTATATCGAAAAGGGGGGATACTTGTCAAATACTTTCAATAGAACCGAGGAAAAAATGAATCGAATTCGGAGAATAAGGATGCCGCGGACCTCTTGGGAATCCGGCGGAGACCCGATCAGGTAAATTGTTTCAGCCAAAAAGCGTCGAATTCATCGCTGACCAGATTCAACAGGCGGGCAACACCGGATAAAGCGTCTTTGAGGATCACCCGCTCCCGTTTTCGAAGGCTGTACGGATCGATGTAGTTGTCGGGTTCCCGCCCCTGCTGGACTTTTTTCATGTTCTCACGGATACAGAACCGCATCAGGTGCTTGAAGCTTCGGGCGAAAAGGTCTCCGTCCGACCGGGAGATCGCCCCCGACTCCGTCAACTGTTTCAACCGCCCCAGGGTGGAGGGTTCGCTGATGCGGTGCTTGGCGGCCAGCATTCGAATAGAGTTGACGATGTGCAGAATGGCCGAGCGCTTCAGGTTCATCTCATTCTTGTGAAGACCGGAATCTTCCGTCTGAAAGGTGCCGAGAAAACGAATCGGAAGCCGATAGGCCAGATCGTCCCGGGTCACCCGGTAGTCGGAGCGAAGGCAGGCGGCGAAGGCGTCGAACAACCGGCCCCGAAAGGCTTCGGCCAGCACCATGTTCCCCCAGATCGGCCGGCAATCGAGAAGGGACAAAACCATGCGGGTCCGACCCGTTTCACAGGACCGAAGCCACTCCTCGATCAGATTCAGCCAGTCGCTCCGGGACCGCCGCCATTCGGCCTGCGTGGCCATGACCCCTCGGGCGCATTCGGAAAATCCGCACCGGGAAAGCCCCTTCACGATCAAATCAGCCAGCCTTCTGAAATACTCATCCGCCGCTTCGGCTTTTTCCGGCTCCGGGTCCGCGTAGATCAGGGCGTTGTCCTGGTCCGCGCCGAAGGCTTGCTCATATCGGGCCGAACTGCCCATGTTGATCCAGCAGTATTCCACCGGGGCCGGCCCCCATCCGTCCAGCTTCATGCGCTCCTCGGAAAGCTGAATCACCCGTCGGGTCAGCCGTTCATACAGCTCCGACATGACATCGAAAATTTCTTCCACGGTCGCGTTTTCCGAGACCATGGCGCTGAGAATATCCCGGATTTCGCGGCTCACCAGAACCAATCCGTTAAGGTCCGGCTGGGATTCGATGTCCCGGGTCAGCACCAGGGTGCCGGCGCTTTGGGTCCGGATCAGGTCGGTCATGGAGATAATCCCCACCAGGTCCCCCCGCTCCAGCACGATCAGGTGCTTGGTCTTGCTTCGCATCATGGCCACCAGGGCCTGGCCGATGAAGTCCCGGGGTTTGATGGCCATCAGATTGCTGTACATGATGTTTTCCACCCGGCAGGTCTCCACCGGATAGGTCTGCTGGGCGATCAGGTATTTGACCAGGTTTTTTTCGGTCAGAATTCCCCGGGGCCGTCGGGTCCGATCCAGAGCGACCAGGGCGTTGATGCCTTTCTCGTCCATAATCCGGGATGCGGCCGTGACCGAATCATCGGTGCGGCAGGTCACCACCGGATAAGACATGATCTCGCTCACCCGTTTTCGAAAAAGGCTTGAGTCGACCCCCTGAATTCGTGCAAACCCCTCCATGGAGCGCTCCGTCAGGATTTCCTGATACAACAGGCGCAACCGTTCGGCCAGCAGGGTGTTGAAAAACCCGCAGAACTCAGGATATCCGTACATCAATTCTTCCAGGTCTCTTCGGTAGATCAGGCCGCAGGTCAGTTTTTCCTTGACCCGTGCCGAGGCCGGATACCGTTCCCGGGACAGCACCACCGTTTCCCCGAAAAAATCATACATCCGCTTGAGCCCCACCACCGTCTCCAGCCCCCGGTCGTCGGTGAGGGTCAGTTCCACCAGCCCGGAGGCGATAATGAAGAGGGCGTCCCGGCTGGGGTCCTCCTGTTTGAATACGTAGGTATTGGGCTCAAAAGTCTTGACCCTCATTTTGGCGGACAGGGTTTCCAGGATGTCGGGGCCGAGAATTTCAAAAGGATTGGTCTTAATGAGAACATGGAACAATTCGATCGAATTCATAGAAAACCTTCTCACGGACGAGGTTCAAAAAATGTATCCTAATCATTCATACACAGAACTCAAGCTATTTTCCGGGCCTCATCTCTGTTACGGGTGATCGGAAACTCCGGTGACAGCCATTTCAACGGGAAATTCGTTCGGGGGGTGGATAACGACTTGCTTAAAAAATGAATTTGGCCTATATTAGAAGAGATAGATTCAGTTTACGATCAGGTCAAAACGAAGCGAAACGAAAGCGATGACAGCAGGATGTTACTCGAACCTCGGAAGCCATGGCCGCGGTTCGGTAGACAAATGTACCTTGACACTTGAATTTTCGACCGAATTGTGCATTATTTAATTCCAAAGGCCACCCTATGGGCAACGGTTACTCCACGCGGCGCAATCTGTCTCTAGTGTGGCTTTTTTAGTTTTTAACTCATGAAAGGGGGTGATTCCATGACCAGCTGGAAATGCCAAAACTGCGGGTACACCCTGAATGCGGATGCACCTCCTGAAAAATGCCCGAATTGTCAGGAGAAATGCGAATTTTTGAACAATACCTGTTATACCCCGGACTGTCAAAAGGAAGCCGTAGACAAGCGCATCAAATAGGACAAGCGGTCCCAATGGAACATAAGGACCCAGCAAAGGAGAAAAAATGCCAAAAGTCTTGATTGTTTACGCTTCCCGAACCGGTGAAACCCGGGAGATCGCCAATCTGATCGGCGAGGGGGTCCGGATATCCGGAATGGAAGCCAAGGTGGCGGATGTCAAGGAGATCAAAAAAGAATCGGACCTGGAAGGCTATGATGCCCTGGTTCTGGGTTCTTCGACCTACCATGGCGAGATGCTGGACAAGATGAAAACCCTTCTGTTTCTGGCGGAAAAGGCCGACCTGGAAGGAAAAGTCGGCGGCGCCTTCGGCGCCCACGGCTGGAGCGGAGAGGCCCCGGAGCGGATTTTCGGCACCATGGAGAACATCTTCAAGATGGAAATGGTGAACGGTCCGCTCATGTTGAAGTCGGCATCTTTAGGCGGCGGTATTCAAATGGCCCAGGAATACGGAAAGAAGATCTCCGCAAAACTGGGTTCTTGAGGATAGAAATTAATTCCATCATCAACCACAATTCTGTAATGGGAGGAAGTTATGGCAAGCACGACGACCCCGCAACACTGCCCCGGATTCGAGAACTTCAAAAACCTGGAAGCCTTTTCCTGCAAGTGCCCCGAATGCGGCGAAGAAAAGGAAATTTTCTCCGATGAATTCGACCGCACCCACAAATGCGACAAGTGCGGCAATGAAATCGACTTTACCCAATGCTCCCTGGACGCCAGCGCCAAAAAGACCGACTCACGGTAACCGGTTCGCGTAACCGGCATGCTCCGCCGATGAGGGTATTGATATTTTGGCCGTAACCGATCTGCCTGTGTCTGACTGTCGACCTCAAAAAGCCTTTTTTAAAGGTGGTTTTTTGAAATCAGGTCCGGCAGTACCCCTCAGGCAGATTTTATCTGGTCCAGTCGCCTCTGATTGTTCGGGAATCCGTTTATACTGAAGCAAGGAGAAAAGTATGGATGTTGTGCTGCTTTCGCGCCTGCAATTTGCGGCCGCCACCATGTTCCATTTTCTGTTCGTTCCGCTGACCCTCGGGCTGTCCTTCATGGTCGCCTACATGGAAACCCAATATGTCCGCACCGGAGATAAAACATATCTCTCCATGACCAAATTCTGGGGAAAGATGTTTCTGATCAACTTCGCACTGGGAGTGGTCACCGGCATCACCCTGGAATTCCAGTTCGGAACCAACTGGTCCCGATACTCCGCCTATGTGGGGGATATCTTCGGCTCTCTTCTGGCCATTGAAGCCACCACCTCTTTCTTTCTGGAATCGACCCTGATCGGGGTCTGGATCTTCGGATGGAACAAGATCTCCAAAAAGGCCCATGCCACAGTCATGTGGCTGATCGCCGGCGCCGGAAGCCTTTCGGCGGTCTGGATCATTATCGCCAACGGCTGGATGCAGCATCCGGTCGGGTTTGATATTCGAAACGGCCGGGCTGAACTGGTCGATTTCTGGGCCGTGGTGACCAATACCTTCGCCCTGTTGCAGCTGGTCCATGTTCTGGCCGGCGCATTCGTTCTCTCCGGCTTCTTCGTTATGGGCATCAGCGCTTACCATCTGCTCAAGAAGCAGAACCTCACTTTCTTCACCCGCTCCTTTAAAACCGGTCTGGTCATCGGGCTGATCGCCTCCATCGTGGTGGCGGTGGAAGGCGATTTCCACGCCTCGGAAGTCGGCAAGGTGCAGCCCACCAAACTGGCGGCAATGGAGACCCTGTGGGAGACCACCACCCGGGCCCCGCTCTACCTGTTTACCTGGCCCAGTGAAAAAGACGAACGCAACCTGATCGAAATCGGGGCGATTCCGGGCATGCTCAGCCTTCTCGCCCATAAAAACATCGATGCGGAGGTTCGCGGCTTAAAGGATTTTCCCCGGGACGAGCGTCCCCCTGTGCTGCTGACCGCCTATTCCTTTAAGGGCATGGTAGTCCTCGGAATGTACTTCATCCTGATTACCGTCATCGGTTTTTTTCTGAAAGACCGGTTGACCGAATCCCCCTGGTTTTTGAAGCTGATGATCATCTCCATTCCGCTGCCCTATATCGCAAACCAACTGGGTTGGATTGTGGCGGAGGTGGGCCGACAGCCCTGGATCGTCTACGGACTGATGAAGACCTCGGATGCGGTGTCACCCATCACCACCTCTCAGGTCGGCATCAGCCTGACCGCTTTTCTCCTGGTCTACGGAGCCTTGGGCGCAATCGGCTTTTACCTCATCACCAAAATCGCCGTCAAAGGACCTGAAACGGTTCAATCCCCTGAAACTGCATAGCGGAGGTAACGAAAAATGGACTTACAGATTACGTGGTTTTTTCTTTGGGCGCTCCTGTGGGCGATCTTTTTTATGACGGACGGATATGATTTCGGGATCGGTACTCTGCTGCCCTTTATGGGACGCACCGAAACCGAAAAAAAGGTGATGATCCACTCCATGGGGCCGCTGTGGGACGGCAACGAGGTATGGCTCATCACCGCCGGCGGGGTCACCTTCGCCGCTTTCCCCATCCTGTATGCGACCATGTTCTCGTCTTTTTATGCGGCCATGCTCCTGATCCTGTTCGCCCTGATCTTCAGAGGGGTGGCCTTTGAATTTCGCCACCATGTGGAGGATGAGGGGTGGCGCGGGTTCTGGGATCTTTGTATCTTTGTCGGCAGCGTCGCCCCGGCAGTCCTGTTCGGGGTGGCCTTCGCCAACATCTTTCAAGGCATCCCCCTGGACCAGAACGGGGTCTATCACGGCAACCTGTTTTCTCTGCTCAGCGGATACGGACTCCTGGGGGGCATCTTTTTTCTGATCCTTTTCATGGAACACGGCGCCATCTGGCTGAGCCTGAAAGCCCCCGGAGAGCTGGAAAAACGCGCCGATCTCCTGGCCAACGGCCTCTGGTGGCTAAGCTTGGCGGTGGCGCTGCTTTTCCTGATCGCCACGAAGCTCAAGACCCAGCTCTACGCCAACTATTATGCCAATCCGGTGCTTTTTCTGCTGGTGCTGCTGAATCTGGGGCTGTTTATTCAGACCAAGATTTTTCTGATCCGAAAATCCTATTTCACCGCCTGGCTTTCCTCGGCCCTGACCATCCTCTGCTGCACCTTTTTCGGTTTCATCGGGCTGTTTCCGAAGGTACTGCCCTCCAGCATCGATCCGGCTTACAGCCTTACCGCCTTCAATTCATCCTCCAGTCCGCTCACCCTCAAGATTATGCTGACGGTGGTGCTGATTTTCATCCCCATCGTTCTCGCCTATCAGGTATGGACCTATTACCTGTTCAAAGACAAGGTCAGCGAAGCGGACCTTGAGATGGAAGAGGCCTATTGATATGCAGGCGCCAACCCGATGGATACCGCGGATGGTCTTCGGGGCCGTCTTTCTGATCTGCCTTTCGGTCGCCGCCCAGCAGAACATCGGCCCCGAAGAAATGGTGCTGGAAGGGGGCCGGACCGGGGATGTCTCCTTTCCCCATCGGCTGCATCAAACGGCCTTGGACCAGAAATGCGAAGTGTGCCACGATCTTTTCCCTCAAAAGACAGGCTCCATTCGGGAGCTGATCGACCAGGGAGAACTCAAAAGCAAAGAGATCATGAACAGGCATTGCGTCAAGTGTCACCGGGAAACGAAACGGGAGGGCAAACCGACCGGTCCGATCTCCTGCACGCATTGCCACGACAGAGATTAAGGAAAACCTTATGCTTGTACTCGGAATTCAAGGAAGCCCCCGCAAAAAAGGGAATACCGATTTTCTGCTGAAGACCTTCATGAAAGCGGCGGAAAAGCGAGGGGCCCGCACCCATACCATTACCGTGGTCGACCGACACATCGAGCCGTGTGCGGAATACACGACCTGCGAAAAAAAGGGGTTCTGCCCCATCAAAGACGATATGGACCCGGAGATCTACTCCCTGTTCCGCCGGGCGGATGTGGTGGTGCCGGCCGCTCCGGTCTTTTTTTATAATGTGCCAGCCCAGATGAAGGCCCTGATCGACCGGACCCAGACCCTGTGGGCACGCAAATACCGGCTCGGTCTCTCCGATCCCAAACGGTCCATGCGCCGGGGGTTTATCCTCTCCCAGGGCGCCACCAAGGGTAAAAACCTGTTTACCGGGATCGAACTCACCGCCATGTATTTCTTCGACGCGGTGGGGGCCGAATTTGCGGGCAGCCTCTATTACCGGGGTGTCGAGCACAAGGGAGACATGAGCAAACACCCGACGATGAAGGCGGATGTCGAGGCTGCGGTGGAAAAACTTTTTCAGCCTTACGACAGACGCAAACGGATTCTCTTCGCCTGCCGGGAAAACGCCTGCCGAAGCCAAATGGCAGGGGCCTTTGCCCAGTACCTGGGAGGAGAGCATGTGGAGGTGATTATCGGCGGCAGTGAACCGGCCGAGAAGATCAACCCGAGTATGGAAAAAGTGATGAAGGAAAAGGGCATCGATATGGGGTTCCGGGTCCCCCAATCCATCGATCAGGCCCTTGAAGAAGCAACACCCGAACTGATCGTCACCATGGGATGCGGCGAGGCCTGTCCTTCCGTTCCCGGCGCCGACCATCAGGACTGGGACCTGCCCGATCCGGCCGGAAAAAGCCTGGAGGTGATGCGGTCCGTTCGGGACGAGATCGAACAACGCGTCATTCAGCTGATCAAAAGTTTATAGACTAAAATCGAGGTTTTTTTAACCCCAACCGAATTCAACCAAGGAGGAATCAGTGGACAAATACGTGTGTACGGTTTGCGGCTATGTGTATGACCCGGCGGAAGGAGATCCGCCCAACGGCGTCGAACCCGGAACCGCCTTCGAAGACATCCCCGATGACTGGACCTGCCCCATCTGCGGCGCCGCCAAGGAGGACTTCGAAAAAGAGTAGCGGTTGACATTTCAGCCATCAGGCTTACTTTAGTCGAACAACATAAACGCCCTTTTTCCACCGATTTGGGTGAAAAGGGCGTTTCAGTCTCAGCCTCCCACAGGCAGGCTCTCGCGCCCGAACCCGAAAACGGAAGGATGGATCATGAAACCGGTTGAAATCGCAGACGGCATTTACGACGTCGGGGTCATCGACTGGAATATCCGGGATTTTCACGGCTATTCCACCCACATGGGCACCAGTTACAACGCGTTCCTGATCCTGGATGAAAAGATCGCCTTGGTCGATGCGGTAAAAAAGGGATTCGAGGACCAGATGATGCGGAATATCGCAAAAATCATCGATCCGGCCAAGATCGATCTGGTGGTCAGCAACCATACCGAAATGGACCACAGCGGAACCCTGCCTTTTGTGCTGGAAAAGATCGGCGCCCGGAAACCGCTCTACTGCTCTAAAATGGGCATTCGCAATCTTTCCCGTCACTATTCTCAGGACCTCAACTACCAGGTAGTGGAAGACGGCGGCGAACTCTCGCTAGGCAAGAGGACCCTCACATTTCTCGAAACCCGAATGCTCCACTGGCCCGACAGCATGTTCACCTTCATCAAGGAAGACAAAATCCTGTTTTCCAGCGACGCCTTCGGCCAGCATTATGCCGGCCATGAAGAATTCGACGACATTCTGGGCGAGCCGGTAATGGACCATGCCAAAAAATACTATGCCAATATCTTATTGCTTTATGCTCCGCTGATCCTGAAGTTGATCGACCGGGTGACCCGGATGGGGTTGAGCTTCAACATGATCTGCCCCGATCACGGCGTACTTTGGCGGAAAGACCCGGGCCGGATCATCGATGCCTATGACCGGTGGTCCAAACAGACCGACCTTCATCAAAAGGCGGTCATCGTCTACGATACGATGTGGGACAGCACCCACAAAATGGCCTTGGCCATCGCCTCCGGACTTCACGATGAAGGCATCGAGGTCCGGCCCATGAAGCTTCGGGAATGGGATCGGTCCGACGTGATGACCGAAATCCTCGAAGCCAAGGCGGTGGTAATGGGTTCCCCCACCCTCAACAACGGCATCTTCCCGACCTTGGCCGATTTTCTGACCTACATGAAGGGGCTTCGACCCGAAAACAAGATCGGGGCCGCATTCGGCTCCTTCGGGTGGAGCGGAGAAAGCGTCAAGGTCCTTTCCAGGGAGCTTGAAGCCATGAAGTTCGATATGGTCGAGCCGGGACTCAAAATCCAGTATGTTCCCGATGCGGAACAGCTGGAAAAATGCATCGAATTCGGCAGGAGCATCGGAAAAGCGATTCGTAACGGAAAAGCGGGATAGATCGACACATGGACATCTACTCAAAAAAACCGACTGTGGACATCGGCGACTGCAACCAGTGCGAAGGATGTATCTCTTTGTGTCCCACGGTTTTCAGCCTTAACCACCTCGGGTATATCGAAGTGGCCGATATGGGCTGCTACCCGGAAAACGCGGTGGATGAGGCCATTGCCGACTGCCCCGAGGACTGCATTTCATGGGAGGAAAACAGGGTACCTTTATGAAAAAAATCGCGATGTTCGTCTTCAACGGCGACCCCATGTGCTTTATTCACGTGCTTCTGAACGCCTTGGACATGCACAAGAAGGAATATCAAATCCGGATCGTCATGGAGGGGGCCGCCACCGGCCTCACCCCGAAACTGGCCGAATCGGACCATCCCCTTCACAAGCTCTGGGAAACGGTCAAAACCGCCGAGCTGGTGGCCGGGGTCTGCGAGGCCTGCTCTCGAAAAACCGGCGCCCTGGAGGCGGCCGAGAACCAGGGGCTCTCTCTGCTCAATGAAATGAACGGACACCCGAGCATGGCCCGGTACCGGGAAGACGGGTTCGAGATCATCAGCTTTTGATCATGGCCGCCGATACCCTCAGCACCCGAGAGGTAAAGTCCCGCCTCTATGATCACCTGAAGGCCGCGGATTTCGAACCCGAACTTCGGGAGATTCGCCGATATCCGCTGAAACAGGTGGTCAGTCCGTTATTCTCTTATTTTTACAATGCCGATGAGCGGGTCCGCTGGCACGCGGTCACCGCCATGGGTGCGGTGGTTTCGGACCTGGCCGAGGGCGGGAATCTGGAATATGCCCGAGTGGTCATGCGCCGTATGATGTGGAACCTGAACGACGAATCGGGCGGCATCGGATGGGGCTCCCCCGAAGCCATGGGCGAGGTGATGGCCCGCAACGACACCCTGGCCGGGGAGTTCGGCAATATTATCGTTTCCTACCTCATGGAAGAAGGCAACTACCTGGAGCATCCCATGCTTCAGCGGGGGCTGCTGTGGGGGATCGGCCGACTGGCCCGCGCACGCCCGGAGCGCATTCCCCGGGCCGCGCCACACCTGGTCCCGTTTCTCACCTCCGAAGACCCGGTCCACCGGGGACTGGCCGCCCGGGCCGCGGGGCCCCTCAAAGACGAATCGATAAACCCCTTGCTAAAAGACTTGTGCAATGATAATACCGACATCAGGGTTTACCTGGACGGAGAACTGGTCGATCGAACCGTCGCAAGCCTCGCCCGAGAAGCGCTAAATGAATAGCCGAAGGAGTCTGCCATGTCCCCTGTGGAACTCGTCCCCGCCGCTGAACCCATCCTGGTCCCCTGGGGTTGGTTTCACGGCTTCTTGTTTCTGGTGTTTGCCATTCATCTCCTTTTGATGAACATCATGGTGGGCGGCAGCATCATGGCCCTGGTGACCGGCTTGAAGCGGGGCTCACACGATGAGAGGCTCCCCTTTCAACAAGACCTTTCGGTGAAACTGCCGGTCGTCATCGCCCTGGCCGTCAACTTCGGGGTCGGCGCCCTGCTCTTCATGCAGGTCCTCTATGGTCATTTCTTCTATGTCAGCTCTCAGTTGATGGCGGTCTACTGGCTCTCGGTAATCGGGCTGTTGATTCTCGGGTATTACTGCGCCTACATTTACCAGTACAAATTCGATGCGCTGGCCGGGCTTCGAAATGGAGTCATCGGTGTAACGGCGGCCTGTTTTCTGGTCATCGCTTTTTTCTTCACCAACAATATGACCCTGATGCTGAATCCCACCACCTGGCCGCGGTATTTTGTGGAACCCGGCGGGACCTTGCTCAATCTGTCGGACCCCACGGTGATTCCCCGGTATCTCCATTTTCTGACCGCGTCCCTGGCTGTGGCCGGTCTGTTCACCGCCGTGGTCTGGACCCTGAAAGAAAAGAAAGGGGCGCCCGAAGCCGAAACGCATATCCGTCGCGGCATGCGGTGGTTCACCATCGCCACCCTTTTTCAGATCCTGATCGGTTTCTGGTTCCAGATGAGCCTTCCCAACCGGATCATGCTGCTTTTTCTCGGGGAGAGTACGCTTCATACCACCGTATTCATTGTCGGGCTCGGACTGGTGGTCCAGGCCCTTTATTATGGATTTAAAAACCGGGTATGGCCGACCGCCTTTTCCCTGGTCCTGCTGGTTCTGGTGATGGCGGTGATGCGAGACCTGGTGCGAAGAGCCTATCTGGCGCCCTATTTCAAGGTAACGGACCTTCAGGTACTCGGCCAATATACCCCGCTGCTGGCGTTTCTGATCCTTCTGATTCTGGTAGCGACAGTGCTGGTTCACGCAATTCGAATCGGGATGAAGCGAACCCGAAAATCGGAAGATATTCGAAAAATTTCAACTTATTCCAACGGATAAGGAGGCGAAAAAGAACCATGGATTTTAAATTTCACCTGGAACGAGCATGGACGACGACCCTTAAATACCTCGGGCCTTTGATACTGATCACTCTGGCCGCCGGCGTGATCGGGTTTATCAGCATCGGCATTCTGGCGCCGGTGGTGCTCGCCGGATATATGCAATCCATCCTGCTGATGATTCGAAGCGGCCGGGAGCCCCAAATGCAGGATATCTTTTCTGAAATGCGGCTGTTTCTGCCCCTGCTCGGTTTCGGGTTAGCGGCCTCCATTCTAATAACCATCGGGTTTTCTCTCTTCTTTCTCCCGGGCCTCGTGGTGGTCTTCGGGATCACCTACGTCTGTTTGTATATGATCCCGCTGATGACCGACCGGAACTTCGGCCTGACCGACGCCATCAAGGAGAGCTTCGAGATGGTCAAGGGCTCCGACGCCATGGACCACGTCATTACGGCGATCCTGTTCGTGTCCATTTCGGCTATCGGCAGTTCCGTATTCGTCGGCTGGCTGTTCACTCAACCCATCGCCACCATCTTTCTGCTTTCGGTCTATGAGGAAAAGATCCAGCACCGTTCGGCCACACCGCCGGCCTATGATGCTCCGCCCCATCCACCGACGGAAGAGCCCGGTGAAAATGAGGAGTTGAAACAGAAGTAAGCTTTTCTTTCCGCACAATCCGTTTTATCCATCGCTCCTATACAAAATAAAGGGGCAGCCCCGCCGGGGTTGCCCCTTTATTTTATCATGATCTCCGGTTATGCTCCGTTGATCCCCGGGCTTTTTGCTGCCGGGGGATCTCTATCTCCTATTCCCCGAAAATTTTTGAAGCCAGGCGAATGTCCTCCGGGCAGAAGACAAACAGGCATTGTTCATCCGGAGAGGAAACCGAACCGTACACGTAATTGATATTGATTCCCTCCTCTCCGAATTTGGTGGTAATGTTGGCCAGTTCTCCGGGACGGTTCTCGAGCTTGACGGCGATCACATCCACGGTGTCGAAGAGATATTCGTGTTCGGCCAAAAGAGCCAGGGCCTTGTCGGTATCATCCACCAGCATGCGGATCAGTGCAAATTCGGCGGAATCTTTGCGCATGGAATTGTAGCTGGCGCTGGAGGCGATTCGCTTGAGGGACTTGCCCCGGGCCTGAAACAGGGTCTGGACGTACTTGGAGGCGTCCTGAATCGTAATCGCGTCGATGTTGATTCCTTGTTCGGACAGCAGGGATGATAGTTTGCCCAATTCGCCGGGAATGTTTTTCAAAAATAATGAAATTTCGGTTCTGACCATGGCTTTTTCTCCTTTTCATGGCTTCGGCTTCACCGCCGGTATGGCCCGGGAAATCGGCTCAGCACTGCTATATTTTTCTCTCGCATTCACCTCATTTTTCTGCGGCATATTAGGTAAAATAAAAAGTCAAGTCAACCGGTTATTGGACTTCAAATTGAGACTTGCGGGGCGGGGGGTTTTCCGGTATGAAAAACAGGGAGGGAACCCAACCCCATTACCCCCAGGAAAAGGACGGAGCGTCGCAATGTCGGAAAAAGGAAAGAAGGTCGCCCATGTCGAAAGGGATATGGAAGAATTCATCCCATTTTTTATAGAAGAGAGCCGGGAAGAGATTCGCAAGCTGATTGAGGCGTTAAAAAAAGGGGATTACGATACGCTCAAGGATTTCGGTCATAAAATCAAAGGATCCTCCAGAACCTGCAGCGAAGGCTTCAAAGAAATGAGCGACATCGGTCTGGCCATTGAAAACGCGGCCAAAGAGCGAAAAAGCATGAAAGAGATTCAGGTTCTGGTCAAGGAGTATATCGAATATGTCAACAATGTGGAAATCGTCTATGTAGATTAGGGGTCGAGGGGTGAGCGGATACACGGTCTCTCAAGAAGACGCCTCGGGGGCGCGTTGCGGTTTGACCGGTCCGGATCCCTTTTCGATATTGATGGCCCCGAGCTTAACCAGGGTCAGCAGGTGGTTGTAGGTGCGCATGTCGGTGATCTGGCTGGCATCGATGACCTCCTGAACCCGGCCGTGCTGTTGAACCAGGGTCAACACCTCCTTCAGCCCCGGCCTATTTTTAATCCGACTCACCTTATCCAGGTTCTGGGGATTGATGCTGATCATGTTGTTGAATGAAATCCGCCGCAGTCCCCGCAGGGTTTTCACCTCCCAATTACCGTCTTCCAGAAGATAATCGAGGTCATCGGAAATCACCTGATTCACAACCACCGGAATGGTCTGAAATTTCGGAGCGCCCCCCCGCTCGGAAAAAATCCGATAGAGCGCCTTTTTCCCGCTGGTTCGCCCGTGAAAGGCGTTGACGACCCCGCCGTCCTGAAAAAAGATGGTCTCCTTGACCGGCCGGTTCCCAATTTCCAAAACCCCGGTCATTTTGCGGGCGTCGATGTTCTGAAGTACCTTGATCAGCCAGTCTTCAATCAGAAACCGCGATTCTTCCGGGGTCTGCGGCTCTTCCCGATCCGGCTCTTCCTGAACCAGAACGATGTTTTTCTTTAACAGATCGCTCAGGATCGAGGCGGCCCGGGGTCGGCTCATTTTGCCGCTGTTGATGATTTCATTGGCGGTGAACCGCTTTTCGACCATCCACAGGATCTTCTGGATTTTGTCCGACCCGTAGCGGTCTTCGGTCTCCCGGGGAGCCTGCTTGGCATTGGTCATCAGCAACACATCAAGACGGGGAAGCAGTTTGTACAGCCCCTTGGCCTCGTCAATCAATCGGCTTCCCTGCAACAAAGCAGCCATGTTGGTGATCTTGATCTGTTCGGGTTCATCCACCGTCCGTCCAAAAAACTCGAAAAACCCTTCTTCCTCATCCATCAGCCCGTAAAAAGCCTCGGCTCCTTCCAGAGCACCGAACTGGGCCTTGACCAGATTGCCCTTGTTGAACAGAATCCGGCCGATGGTTTTTCCCTCGGATGTAGAAAACTCCAGTTCACCGCTTTTGTGGTTGGATTCCACAATCTGCATGGCGTCATTGAGGTTCATCTGGGAAAGGTGGCCGCTGAAATCGGCCTGGGATTTAAAGGTCCGGGCCTTGGCCGCCCGTTCCAGCACCTTTCCCATGCGCTCCAGTAGAAAATCGATTTTGACCGGCTTGCATACATAATCGTCCGCACCCAGCCGAAGCCCTTCCAACTGATCGGAGGTATCGGTTCTGCCGGACAGAAAAATAAAAGGAATGTTGGCGGTCCTGGCATCCTGGCGCAGCTTTTCACAGAATTCATACCCGTTCATCAATGGCATCTGAATATCGGAAATAATCAGATGAGGCTTAAGTTCGGGAATCCGCTTGAGCGCTTCGCTGCCGCTGCTGTAATATTCCGCTTCAAAATCGGCTTTGGACAGTTTGAACTTCAAAAATCGCCCGATTTTGGGATCATCATCAACAATGAGGACCTTACCTTTCATTCTTCCTCCTTCATTGCCGAACTAAAAAGGCGTTCAGCAATGGGATTTCCGACATTCTTTCCACATCCGGTGACTGAGCCTTGCATTACCACGGCTGTTGGTGGAAATCTGTTATATTCTCCTCGGATTCTACAGGAATTCGGAAAATGGTCAATTTTAATTTTGATCATCCTTCTTTCAGAGACTTTCTTTAAAAACGAGCTAATCTATCAGAAAAATCGGTGGTTGGCTACGGTTTTCAGGGAGTGG
>CAZNLT010000101.1:0-22161 GCA_964573705.1 uncultured Desulfobacterales bacterium | reverse complement strand
GATTTTGCGGAATACAATGCGCTCTGGGACTGGTCGGTGAACCATATTCCGGAATTCTGGGCCGAAATGTGGGATTACGCCGGTATTAAGGCATCCCAAGGCTTCGACGAGGTCATCGACGATGTAAACAAGATGCCCGGCACGAAATGGTTTTCCGGGGCGCGGCTCAATTTTGCGGAAAACCTGCTCAAGTTTCGGGACGACCGGCCGGCCGTCGTTTTTCACGGAGAAGACCGGGTCACCCGCAGACTGTCTCATGCCGGACTCTACGACGAGGTGGCCCGAGTGGCTGCATCCCTCAAAGAGATGGGGATTCGGCCCGGGGATCGGGTGGTGGGCTTCATGCCCAACATGCCCGAGTCGATCATCGCCATGCTGGCCGCCGTCAGCCTGGGCGCCACCTGGTCTTCCTGCTCCCCCGATTTCGGGGTCAAGGGGGTGCTGGACCGGTTCGGTCAGATCCGCCCACGGGTCCTGTTCACTGCAAACGGTTATTTTTTCAAGGGCAAAAACCTCGACAGCCTGGAGCGGATCGGAAACATCCTTCAGCAGATCGATTCGGTGGAAAGGGTGGTGGTGGTTCCCTATACCGAATCCGATCCGGATATCGGCGCCATCCCCAATGGGGTAATGTATGATCAGTTCAAATCTTCAAAATCGGGGCTGGAGATCGACTTTGTTCAGCTGCCGTTTGAGCATCCGCTGTATATCATGTATTCCTCGGGAACCACCGGTCTGCCCAAGTGCATGGTCCAGAGCGCCGGGGGCATCCTGATTCAGCAGATGAAAGAACACCTTCTTCATACCGACCTGAAGCGGACCGACAACATTTTCTATTTCACCACCTGCGGGTGGATGATGTGGAACTGGCTCACCTGCGCCCTTTCCGTCGGCGCCACCGTAGTTCTGTTTGACGGAAATCCCTTTCATCCCGGCCCCGAGGCCCTCTGGAAAATGGCCGAGGAGGAGAAGATCACCGTTTTCGGCACCAGCGCCGGGTATATCGCCGCCCTTATGAACTCCGGTCTGGAGCCCGCAAAGAAGTTCGATCTCTCCCCGCTGCGGGCCCTCCTGTCCACCGGGTCTCCGCTGTCGGTGGAGGGGTTTGAGTTCGTGTACGCATCCATCAAAAAAGACCTGCAGCTGGCCTCCATCTCCGGCGGCACCGACATCAACGGCTGCTTCGCTCTGGGCAACCCCATGGGGCCGGTTTATACCGGCGAACTTCAGTGCCGGGGCCTCGGCATGGCGGTGGAAGCCTTCAATGAAGACGGAGAGCCGGTCTACAACCGGCAGGGAGAACTGGTCTGCACCAAGCCGGCGCCTTCCATGCCGATCTATTTCTGGGATGATCCCGACGGCAAAAAATACCATGACGCCTACTTCGATGTCTATCCCGGGGTCTGGCGCCACGGGGACTTCATCGAAATCAACGACCGGGGCGGGGTGACCATCTACGGCAGATCCGACGCCACCCTCAACCCCGGCGGGGTGCGCATCGGCACCGCCGAGATTTACCGCCAGGTGGAGCAGCTGGACGAGATCGAAGACAGCCTGGTCATCGGCCAGCCCTGGAAAAACGATGTGCGGGTGATTCTCTTCGTCAAGATGATGGCCGGGTATGGGCTCACCGACGATCTCAAGGACAAGATTCGGAAAACCATTCGGGCCAACGCCTCGCCCCGGCATGTGCCGGCCAAAATCCTCGAGGTGCCGGATGTTCCCTATACCCTCAACATGAAAAAGGTGGAACTGGCGGTCAAAAAGGCGATTGCCGGCCGGAAGGTGCTCAATAAAGACGCCCTTCGCAACCCCGAAGTCCTCGACTATTATGCAAGCCTTCCCGAGCTTCAGGAGGATTGAGTATTTTTTGACAGGTGGGCTTTACGGCCCTATTTTCCGAAGATAGGAGAAAATGAACCCTACCCTAAACGCACCCGCCCGTGCGGGGAAACAAAGGAGATGTTGAATGAATCGATCCGCCTGTCTGATGCTCTGTGCGTTTCTGCTGTTGCCGGCCGGTTGTGCCACCCTGTCCCCCGACCGGATCGACCGGCTTCCGGAATTCGATAAGGTCTATTATGTGGTATTTGAAGACAAACCGAAGCTGGACACCGAAGATATTTACCTGAAAGGGATGAAAATCGGAAATATCATCTCTCAAAAAGAAGGTCCCGATGATCTCCATGCAATGAAAATTTCCATTCAGGAAAAATATAACGAATTAATGAAGGACAATGTCGCATTTCTGGTCTCCGACGGAAGGCTCGAGTATGAAATCATCGCCGACGAGGGCGACCCCCTGAAGGAAGGCGCGAAACTTCTGGGCTTTCACGGAAGAACCGGCCTCTATTGGTTTAAGACAAAAAGCACCGTCAAAGGCGCCTCCAAGGCGGCCATGGAAAAGGCGGAAGAGCTTTATCACAAAACCTTAAAATAAGAACGAAAAGACGGCCGATGAGTGCGATCCTGATATCCCCATCGGCCTTTTTTTGGCCATGATCACCGTTTCGGCCACTCAGGTAAATTTCCCCGTCCCGGCAAGAACTCGCTTTCGCTCAAACAGATTCCGAGCCCGGGAAAAATCCCGGGGCAGCCGCGATCCTTCAGGCTGGGCCGAAACGATGATCAATGCCGGCTTTTTTTTGATGAACCCTTATTAAACCTGTTAAAACGGTGAAAGCTGAAGTGTATTCATCACCTCAAGCTCCATCTCTTTAGCCCAGGTTTCCTTCCATTCGTTCTCGTATTTGACCTCGAAGATATCCGCCTTCAGAGACCGATACTTCTCATTGACCTCACCCGTGACCCTCACCTTCTCTCGAATATGTCTGGCGAGAATAGCGCGGTCCAGATTGGGAATGAAGAAGATCAGCGCCTTTATCCGTTTGTCAAGAGGAATTGATTGCTTTTACCGGTTGACGATCATCTTTCCATTAACTATGGTGAGCGTCCGAGTCGGCTGAGGTTTTATAATGAGTATTGTTCAAAATAGTGACAATACATATTTTTCAAATGATGATCTTGAAGGAGACCTATGTCCCCGTTTGAACTGATGAATACCATTGATAAGGAATTGTCTTCCTGCACACCCAAGCTATCCGCGGCCATCAACAAGGCGCTACTCTATTATGGAGAAGGCTCTTCGCTGGTAGGATTGGAATACGGTAAAAACCAAAACGATGCGATCTCGTTCAATGAAACTGAACGGATTCGAATCAAACCGGAAGAATCACCCCTGGTGATGATGAAGGTGACCACGGTGGCGGGGCTTCTGGATGAAAACTCATCCTGGCGTCTGATTGTCGATACCCGCCCGGCCGATAAGAACGGGAACATGGACCTTCGCTACACCCTGATTCGGAACCGGAACATGTAATCGGCACAGGATTTTCGATTCAAATACGAACAACCGGTGTGAAACATAGCCGGGGAAGGGGTTGTTTTTGACTTTTCCCCGGTTTTTGAATTAGAGTGGTCCTGAGCCGAAGCCGAACGGCATTGGGCTTCGACTTGTCTGAGTAACAATTCACTTTAAAACAAAGGAGGGTAAACATGGCGGAAGCAATGGAAAAACTGGATAGAGAAGACGTGATGCGCATCGCGGAAGGCCTGAAACTCATTGAAGAGGGGGTGGAAACGATTCAGGGCGTTATGAGAAAAAAGAAAATCAAATCCATCAAAGACATCGCCTCGGAACTGATTCCGGTTTTTAAGTCGGATGACGATACCCTCTCGGAATCGGTGATCACCCGCCTGGGCTGACATGACCTGGGCTGACATGACCTGGGCTGACATGAATAGATGTATTCGATCGATGACCGCACACCGATGCATTGATTTGTATTCTCCCGTTTTAAGCCGTGGGGTGTCGTTCCCTGTCGCCCCATGGCATCTTCACCGGATCCCGGTGTTTCCGATCTTTCCCTGTGACACAAGACGAACATGAGGTCTTGATGATGGCGCGAAGAGGTCAAAGGCCGCCCGCAACCGAGTCTTTCAGACGAATCCGCATATGGGTGCTGGTGATCTGCTCTTTGATGTTCGTTCAGATCGTTTCTGCCGAACCGGAAGAACCCCCGGCGGCCCAGCCCTCCGAGTATTCGGACTTGGCCAAAGCCCGGGATCTGATTGAATCGAGCCTGGAGAGTGAAAAACAAAAACTGGAGGAATACCGAAGACGCCTGAGTGATCTTCAGCGGTTGGACGAGATCGCTTCCGAGAGAATCAAGGCCTATGAAATTCAGCTGTCCGCTCAGTCGAATCTCTTGATGCGGCCGGATGCCCGAGTGGATGAGATCGAAGACGCGCTGGGGAAAAACACCGTGGAGATGCAACAGGTCTCCTTTTATTTGGAAGACTGGAAAACAAAGGTTCAGGACATCCAGCGCAACCTGGCGGCGGCTCGAGAGCAACTGACGACCAATCAGAAGCAGATGGAAAATCTCCAGGCGGTTCTGGACGCCAATCCGGTAACCGAGGCGCTTATCCGCAAACAAAAAGATTTTCTTCAAATTCTTTTTCAAAAAGCTGAGATTTTCCAGGAGATGGAGAAAATTTATACCCGCAACATCGAAAAGCTGGAGAACACGCATCAGGAGCTCATCAAATTTTCAGAGGAATTCGACCGGCAGCTCAAGGAGAAGCGGAAAGCGGTTCTGTTTCAGAGAAAAAAAGCCCAGGGCAATCTCTTCGATCTGACGGCAATTGGAAATGAAATGGCCGCCCTTCTTCCACAGAGCCGGGAGCGGGTGGCGGATGATCTTCAGAGTCTTCGGATTCGGTTTCGGGAAAACGGGGATTTTCCTTTAATCGCCTTTTTCGTTCTCTTCAGCATTATTGAAATCTTGCTGTTTCGCCTTCAACGGTTCTGCTATTCGGTGAATCAGCGCTACCAGATGAAAGAGAGGCATTTCTGGCGGTTTCTCCTGTTGCGCCTGTTTCGGCAGTCCCTTTTGATTCTCGGGGCGACGCTGTTTCTTCTGGTTTACGGCTATATCCGGAATCTCCATCATACCATTTCTTTATTTCGGGTCGCTTTTTATGTAATCTGTATTTGGCTCTTTACTCGATGGGGCCTCTGCTTTTTAAAACTCTGGAATCAGGAAGCTAAGCAAGCGATCCCCACACCCACAAACCGTCGGTTTCGATCACTTTTGTATTGGTTTCGGGTATTTGGGCTCCTGTATGTGGTTGTCCTCTGGGCACTTGGCGGTCACTCGCTGATTCTGATCTGGGTTCGGCTGGTATTTGAAATCTCTCTGGTTCTCTGGTGCATGCTGTTCTGGCGATTGTATTCCAGGACCGATATGACCGGCGGCGCCTTCAGCACCTATTTGCCGATTTCCCCAAAATTTTGGATGGGCCTTTCTTATGTGATTTCTTTGGGCGCTCTGCTTCTGGAAATGGCCGGATACGGCATTCTTGCTCTGTATTGGCTCACCTCCTGGGGATTCACTTTCGGATTTCTGCTCTGGGTGTGGCTCCTTTATGAGGTGCTTCGAGAGGCCAAGGCGCAATATAAGATTTATCTTGACCAGACCCCTGCGGAATCCCAGCCCGCTTTTCCCGTCCGATGGGTCCTGATTCAGATCGGCTGGCTCCTCTGGGCGGGCATTTTGGCCTTGACCCTTCTGTTTTCCTGGAAAATCGACAAAACCGATTTTTTTACCAGCTATCTCCGGCTGCTGAATATCCCCATCACCATCGGCAATTTCCGGTTGAGCATCATGGTCCTGGTCTATGTGATTCTGGCGCTGATTCTCACCCATGCCGTGGTTCGGGTGTGGCAGAACCTGTTTGTAGACAAGATTCTGGCGGAAAGCGGCATCGAGCGGGGCCTGAAAAATTCGATCACCGTGATCGTCTCTTATCTACTGTGGGCCATGGGGATTCTGATCGCCCTGCATGTCATCGGTTTCAGTACCCAATCCCTGGCGGTGATTCTCGGGGCCCTGGGGATCGGGCTCGGATTCGGGCTTCAGAACATCTTCAATAACTTTTTCAGCGGCATCATTCTGCTTTTTGAACGCCCCATTCAGGTGGGAGATGCGGTGGAGATCAAGGGCGTCTGGGGAGAGGTCAAAAAGATCAATATTCGGGCCACCCAGGTGCAGACATATGACAATGCCTCTTTGATCATTCCCAATTCAGAATTCGTCAGCAGCCAGGTGACCAACTGGAGCTTCAAGGATATGCGGATTCGTCGGAACATTACCGTGGGGGTCGCCTACGGCAGCGACATTCAAGCGGTGAGAGACACCCTGATGGAAATCGCCGACAGCAACTCCTACGTATTCAAGTACCCCAAGCCGAGCGTTCTCTTTACCGACTTCGGCGACAGTTCTCTTCTGTTTAAACTTCGTGTCTGGACCGAGGTCGACAACTGCCTCACCGCTGAAACCGAAATTCGATTCGAGATTGATCGCCTCTTTCGGGAAAAATCCATCGAAATCGCCTTTCCCCAGCGGGATCTTCATCTTCGCTCCATTGCCAAAGAGGTACTGGCGGTGCTCAAACCCGCATCAGATTCACAAAATTCGCTTGAAATTGGGGAAAAAAAGACCTAAAGAGCCGGTAAATACAGGAGCGGCGGCTTTGCCCGTGCTTTCGCTGCCGGCTACGCCCTTTTGTGAATGAAGGTGACGCGCCCCATTCGGGGAGGAAAGATTTAGAGTGAATTGATTTATCCCTTCACTGTCGTTATTATAAGCCCAGGTGTATCTAAAAATTTATAAGAACCGTTTTGTCACTCATTTCAGGATCGCACCGGCACCTTTTTGAATGAGAGGAGATTTGTTTACCCTAAAGGAGACCCAATGACAATATTGATCGTGGTCGTGGTGATGACCATACTGATATCATCTCAGTGTTCCCTCTACGAGGCTGTGTTGTATTCCACCCGAATGGGAACCCTCGAGGCCGAAAAGACCACCGGCAAGCGCCAATCCACTGCGCTGAAGATGATCAAAATGAAGTCCCGAATATCCACCCCCCTGTCCGCCATTCTGATTTTGAACACCATTGCCAACACAGCCGGAGCGACCATCGCCGGCATGTATGCCAGCAAGGCCTTGGGCGATTCCATGGTGCCCCTTTTTTCGGTCGCCTTCACCCTCGGGATTCTGTTTTTTGCTGAAATCATCCCCAAGACCATGGGTGCGGTCCACTGGCGTGCCCTTTGGCCTGTCATCGTCTGGCCCCTCACGGTCATGAAATACTCCCTCTATCCTTTTATTTTTATTACCCAAAAGCTCTCCGATCTGATGACCCGGACCACGGAAGCCACCCTTCCGCCGGTGACCGAAGAGGATATCCTCGGCACCATTCGGTTGGGCGCCCGTGACGGGGAAATCTCCCAGTGGGAGAGCCTGATGCTTCACAACATCATCAACCTGGAGAACATGGAGGTCCGCCAGATTATGACCCCTCGAACGGTGGTCTTCGCCATGGACCAGGACATGAACGTGGAGGATGCCTATGTGCTTGCCAGCCAGAAAGGGTTTACCCGTATTCCGGTCTACCGGCAGGACCGGGAGAATATCGTGGGCTATGTAATGATGCATGATCTCAGCTCTTCCCGTATTTTGAGCCAGCCCAAAACCAAGCTGTCTTCGATCACCAATCCGATCATGTTTGTGCGTGAAAATGAAAAGTGCCTGGCGGTCATGACCCATTTTCTGAAAAACAGACGCCATATCGCCATGGTCGGGGATGAATACGGCGGCATCGCCGGTCTGGTTACCCTGGAGGATCTTCTGGAGACGGTGCTGGGAACGGAGATCGTGGATGAAAACGATTCGGTGGTGGATATGCAGAAAATGGCCCGACGGCGCATGCAGCGACGGTTTTACGAAGAAATGGAACGGGAACTGGAAAAGGAAGATGCCGGCGGCGAAGGGGAGCACGACCGGGAAGGGGATGACCACCTCGAAGAAAATCCGGAAGAGATCGATTTGATGGCGCATACGGAAATGGAGCGGGAGGAAGAAGCACAGGACCAGGAAAAACCGGTTTCCGCAACGGATGAACCGGCGAAGCCGGATAAACCGCCATCCGATATCGATGACGGAATCTCGGCCTTACCAGCCAGGGCGGCTGAGGTCGAAGGATCCGGTACCCCACCCGATCCGGCCCGACACTCTGAAAACCCATCCGAGAAGACAGAATCCGGTGAACCCGAGGAGGAGGTTGAAGAAGAACCCAGTGAAAAATCTAGGTCTCGGTAGGGGTTTCCTGCCGGCTTTCCCGGGCCGCGACTTCAGGATCGATTCGCCAGGTAAACAGCGGCGAAAACAGATATACGACCATATACAACAAGCCGACATGGCCCAAAAAAGGGGTAAACGCCGCCGACAAAATTACGATCAGGTTTGACCGGAATACCCACGGTTTACGGCTCATCAGCCGACCCATATGGACATAGTGAATCGAGTAGAGATTCATCAGAATCGGGGTCATAAGCATCAAGCTGAAGCAGAACAATCCCCAAAACACCACCCACCCGCCGGGCTCGATCAGGGCATGATCGAACATAATCAGCGGCGCTGTTACCAGCAGGGCTGCGGCCGGTGTCGGCAGCCCCTTAAAAAAGCCCGGAATCGGATGTTTATCCAGAGTGAAGTAGATTAATCGAGAAATTCCCAGCAGTCCGTAGAGGATGGCGATGGGGCCCGCTGCGAGTTTCTGAATGAATCCGTGGGGCACATCCGCAAAGGTAATATAGAAAATCCAGGCCGGCACAATGCAGAAACTGACTCCGTCCGCCAGGTCATCCATCAAATTTCCCAGATTGATTCGTTGGGAGGAGGCCGAAGCAAAATCCGGCATCGGTTCGGTTAATCCCAACTTCCTGGCCACGGCCCCGTCCAGCTTGTCGAACATGGCCGCCCCGATCAACAGAAGATAGGCTTCCCGCAGCCGGTGCTGATAGGCGAAAAACACCGCCAGAAGCCCCATCATGGCATTCATCACGGTCAAGGAATTGGGGAAAAAGGATAGGATTTTCCGGCGCAGCCGGGTGTCGTCGAGGCAGAGCTCGTCCAGGCAGTAGGTGCCGTATTTCCTGCTGTAGGCGGCGATGGAACCGAAGGTGATCACAAAAAAAATGATTTCGATAAAAAACAGGTTTCGAACCGGGATCTCCCCCAGCCAGGAGATCCACGGATAGATTTTAGAGGGCGGGCCCATAGGAGCCTCCGGAATAAAAAAGGCATGGGCAAAAAGCAATGCGCCGACCGGGGCCGCCACCACCGTCCGCAATCGGGTGTATTCGGCCGGTTCAGGGTCCTGCCCTTGGCGAATGGCAAAGCTTCGCATAAAGCTGGCGAAATTATCCCGCACCAGTACCGTGACGCACATCAGAAGCACGAATATGGCATGGAGCAGTTCCAGTCGGCTGTGCTCCGGTGAAATGAAGATCAGCCGCCACATCACCCCTACCGCCACCAATGGGAAAATAATGGAATAAACCAGTTTGTCCATGAGGCGGTCCGCCAAATGGGCCAAAGTGGGATGGGGTTCAAACCGGGCCGCGAACCATCCGTCCACTAAGTCGAATGTCATGGAAATGAAGAGAAAGGTTACGCCCAGGGTATAGAGCACCGGACTGCGGTTCCACATGACGGCGATGGCGCAGAGCATGCCGGCGAATACCAGCAGGGGGCGGCTGTAGACCAAAACAGCGGTGGCTTTTTGAGGCAGGCGAAGTCTGGGAGCCATATTTCCCTTTCTTTTGAGCGGTCGCATGATTCACGGCATGGGTGGGCCCGGCACCGGACAACCTTTCAAGATGCCCGATCATGTCAAAAAGCGGATCGGGTGTCAAGAAAACAGACCGCCTCGGGGGATCTGTCTGCGTTGAAGGCAAATCGGGGTCAAACCGCCGGAATATCAATAGATCAAGGCCGGTATCCAGGTCTGGCCGCCTTCGTGTTTGACTGCCACACCGGTGAACCAGAGTTTGAAGGTCTCATCTGCTCCCCGATGCATCAGAGAGATCGTGATCGGCCCGACACTGGCGTGCTGATCCCAGGTGGCGGCTCGGGTCGGTTCCCGGGCTCCGCCTTTGTGGTAAGTCCATTGTTTGATGAGATAGTCGGGACCGTAGTAGAGCTTGTACACATCCCCCGGGGTATACCCTTCGTCGGGCGGGTAGGCGACGGTGATTCGGTTGGCAATTCCGGAGCCGATCGGAAGGGGTTGAATGCCGTCTTCGGAGAGGGTGATGTTCGGGTCCCACTTCAGGTGGAACGGAAACAACAGCCAGTACTGGTCGTTGATGAACCAGTGGTCGATCTTCTTGTCGTATTGATCCGACGCCTTCCGATTATAGGTGGTTTTCATCGGCTTCCCATCGGTGCCGGCCCCTTTGTAGGTGACCTGGCCGGTTTCCGGTTCCCAGACCCAGGATCGTTGAATATTTTTGCCGTTGATGAAAACGTTGAAGGTATAGCGGACCGCCTCCAGACGATCGAAGGCCTGAATGCCGTAGGCCCGGGCGATCTTGCTGGCCGGGTCGTCGCCCGCGTACTTGGCGGTGTTCGCGGTGGTGCCGCAGGAGACGGCCGCAAAGCCGAGAAGCATAACCGTCATCATTTTAAAGATCCTTTTCTTCATCCTCGTCCTCCTTGATCTAATGGTTTTTTGAAGCGGAAAAGCCTTTTGAATGGGTTATGGGAGATACTAATTCCTAACAATAAACACATGGAATGTACATAGCAAGAATTAGAAGGGTTGCAGATCCGATTTTCAGAAGGTCACATGGACTTGATTTTGAATTCTTCGCAAGGGTGTATCTGAAAATCCTTCCATTTTTTGTCTCAAAGAGCACAAACCCGCAAAACGTGACTTGTCTAAAAGGTTTGGTTCGGTTACAATGATTTCGTCGAAACTGTGTGGTGATTCTTGTTGGTGTTTTTCAAGGGAGAAAAAATGAAACCGAATTTCAGATTTCACGCGGTTCTGCTGGTCCTGGTATCCCTGTGGGCGCCGCTTCCCTGCATGGCCGCCGATCCGCCGGCCGATATTCTGGAGCACCCCGATTGCCCTCTGTGCGGAATGGACCGCGCCAAATTCGCGCATTCCCGAATGTTGGTCACCTATGAGGGCGGGGCCAGCGTCGGCACCTGTTCGATCCATTGCGCGGCCATGGATATGGCCCTCAACATCGACAAATCCCCGACCGGAATTCAAGTCGGGGCCTACGATACTCAGAAGCTCATCGATGCCGAAAAGGCCTGCTGGGTGATCGGCGGAAATAAAATAGGAGTGATGACGGCACGGGCCAAATGGGCGTTTGAAACCAAAGCGGATGCGGATGCCTTCATGGAAAACCATGGCGGCAAACCGGTTACGTTTGAGGATGCCATGAAGGCGGCGTTCGAGGATATGTACCAGGATATTCAGATGATCCGGAAAAAAAGAGAAATGATGCGGATGAAATCCACGCAATAAAGGACTCGGAGGAAATCATGAAACGTCTTCTATTCGGGCTGATGTTCATCCTGATTTCACAGTTGGTGACTCCGGCTGCCAACGCCCAAGATACCAAACCGGTGCTTCCCGGAAAAACGGACAAGTGTCCGGTCTGCGGCATGTTCGTGGCCAAGTATCCGGACTGGATCGCGGAAATTATTTTTCAAGACCGAAAGGTGGTTTTCTTCGACGGCGCCAAGGACCTGTTCAAATATTATTTTGGTATCGACCGGTATGCTCCGGAAAAAACAAAGGAGGATATTCGTGCCGTCTACGTTACCTCCTATTACGAACTTGAATTGATCGATGCAAAAGAGGCCGTTTTTGTGGTCGGCAGTGATGTGTACGGCCCTATGGGCCATGAACTGATTCCCCATAAAGACCTGTCGGACGCCAAGGCCTTTTCCAGAGACCACGGCGGCAAAAAAACGGTCACTTTCGGAGAAATCGATTCCAAGCTGATCGAATCTTTGGATTGATTCGGCAGAGATGGCGTTTGCTTTGCGAAAATCGGTTGCCTGGCTGCTCTTTCTGGCCGGATGCATTATTATGCTTCTAGTGGCGAACGGATATTCGGTAATTCACGCAACGGATCACCAGCGGCGGATTTTAGATTCTCGGCAGCTGGTCCGCCGACTGGGCCTGACCGACCTTTGCCTGTTTACCGAAGCCCGCTACACCCGCTACTGGTCCCAGGCCGATCTTCATGGACCGTTTCAGGATCACCCCTTGTCGCTGTCCCATTTCCCGTCCGGGTCCCATGTGGGTCCACCTATTCACCTGAAGACCGTCTCCCGCGATGCAGTGGATTCAACGTCAGAAATACTTCCTTGATTTTACCTTGTCTTCTCTCCTGAGAAGAAAGGGAAAGCATTTGTCGCTACTGGTTGTCTATAGCTTCATGGTGTTTTTAATCGGTTCGGTGATGCTGTTTGCAGGCGCGATTCGAAAAACAGCGGTGGAGGTTCTGACCGATGGACCTGAAATGACAGTCCAGCGGATCATCGCCGGCCGTCATGATTTCATTCCACTGCATTTTATCGAATCAATTCAAAGCATCCGAGGAGTCCGAGCGGTTCGGCCGCGGCTCTGGGGATACCATTTCCATCCGAGCTCCGGGGCCAATTACACCCTGATGGCCGCACCGGATTTTGAACACGGGTCGGACCAGGTCATCGTCGGGGCCGGCGTGGCGCGTTCCTGGAGCGGGATCGATAAGGACCGCCTTTATCTTATCGGGTTTGACGGACGGGCCCACCTGCTGAAGATCGTTGAGATCCTCGATTCCGGGGTCGACTTGGCGGCGGCCGATCTGATTCTCATGTCTGAATCGACTTTTCGCGACATCACCGGCGTTCCCGAGGGATTTGCCACCGATCTGGCCGTAGAGGTGCGTAACCCGCGGGAGTGCGCCACCATTGCGGAAAAAGTGGTCCGCATGTATCCGGAAACCCGGCCCATCCTCAAATCGGAGGTTCTGAGAACCTATGCGGCCGTTTTCGACTGGCGAAGCGGTTATGTGGTGGTCCTGCTCGCCGGGTCGGTGCTTGCGTTCTTTATTTTTGCCTGGGAACGTGCGGTGGGGCTGAGTGCGGAAGAACGGCGGGAAATCGGGGTGCTTCGGGCGGTGGGGTGGGATGTATCGGATATCCTTATTCTGAAATGGTGGGAAGGCGGGGTCATCTCTTTGACCGCCTTTTTTCTGGGAATGATCGGTGCCTACCTCCACGTATTCTGGGCCTCGGCCCCCCTGTTCGCACAAGCCCTCAAAGGATGGGCCGTACTCTATCCCGAACTCCATCTGTATCCCGATCCGAACCCTTACGAGATCGGCGCGCTCTTTTTTCTGACTGTTGTTCCTTTCGGGTTCGTGACCCTGATCCCCGCATGGAAAGCCGCCGTCACCGATCCTGTGTCGGTAATGAGATGAGGGCGGCATGATCGAGCTGACAAATATTTCAAAAACCTTTCACGCGGGAACACCGAATGCCTTCCTGGCCCTGGAGGGGATCACCCTGTCACTTCCGCTCGGCCGAATGACCGTGTTCGCCGGTCCCAGCGGTTCGGGGAAAACCACCCTGCTTTCCATCATCGGGGGCATGGCCCGGCCCACCACCGGCCGGATTCGCATCGGCGATCTTGAGATCACGAGCCTTCCCGAACGATTTTTATCGGATCTTCGCCGCAATCGGTTTGGCTTTATTTTTCAGGACTACCACCTTATCCGCGGCATTACGGCATTGGAAAATGTGATGCTCCCGGCCTATCCTTCAGGGCCGGTTCATCGGGATCTAAAAAGACGGGCCTTGAATTTGCTCGAGAGGGTTCAAATAGAGGGCAAAGCCCGATCTCCGGTGGAGTGGCTGTCCGGGGGTGAACAGCAGCGGGTGGCCATCGCCAGAGCCCTCATTAATCATCCGGAAACGATTATCGCCGATGAACCCACCGCTCATCTGGACAGCGATTTGGCCGCGGCGTTTCTCGAGATCATGACCGGTCTGGTCGAGAGCGGGAAAACGGTCCTCATCGGCAGCCATGATCCCCTCGTGTTTGAATGGATGGGGGTGCATCGAGTGATTCGCATGCGGGACGGGCGAATCGTCGTGGAAAAGACCGAGGCGAATCTGCCGTGTGGATGAATCCGGGGGTGCTGGCGCTGATCGTCGGGGGTATCCTCGCCTGTATCGCGGCCGGATACGGGGCCCGGCTCGGCGCAGCTGTTCTTCAACACTGGGATCTCACCAGCGGCAGCGAACGGCAGGTCGCACTGGAGCGTAAAACCGACTTGGTGTCGGTTCTCCTCGGATGGGTGATGGGGTTCGAATTCCTGTCGCTTTTTATGTTCGTTCATACCGCCGACTACCTGCACGACCTGTTCGTCGGGGCCATGTGCGCCGCCGGCACCCTTAAGGTCAATGAATACGGGTACCCCGCCCTGATCCTGAAGGTCCTGAATGCGGTCCTGTGCGGCCTCTGGCTGCTGATCAACCGTGCGGATATTCGGGCCCCGGATTATCCCCTGATACGGGTAAAATACACTGCTGTGTTGATCATAGCGGGCTTGTCGGTTATAGAAAACGGGTTCCAAGTCGGGTATTGGATGCACCTGAACCCGAATGTCATCACTTCCTGCTGCGGCAGTCTGTTCAGCACCGACAGTCAGACACTGGCCGGAGATTTGGCCCATTTACCCCCCGTCGGAACTATGCTGGTGTTTTTTGCGAGTCTATCGGGAGTGGTTGGGACGGCGCTTTGTTTTTATCGAACCGGAAGAGGGGCGCTCGTGCTTGCGGTGATGAGCGGGTGGTTTTTTATTCTCGCTTTGACCTCGATTCTATCTTTCATTTCGGTTTATATCTATCAGCTTCCCACCCATCACTGCCCCTTCTGCCTGCTTCAGCGGGAATACGGATATGTCGGCTATCCGCTGTATGTTTCACTGTTTATCGGCGGCATCGCCGGAATGGGAATCGGCGCTCTGGACCGCTTCAAAGGGATCGATTCTTTGACGGAGGTGATTCCACAAATGCAGCGTCGCCTCTGTCTGACGGTCATCATCGGATTCGGTTTTTTCGGAGGGATTGCCCTCTACCCGATGGTGTTTTCGGAATTTAAGCTGATCGGATACTGATCAAACAGCCGGCTTTGATCCGAAGCCGCAGAAGACGCTGATAACAGGTATTAATACATATACCGAAAATACCGCAGGGCCTCATCCCCGTTAAAATCGACGGTGAGCCGGTCGGGTTCGCGGTTGGCGGAAAGAATGGGGGTGACGATATCCTGAATCTCGATTTCCGAAAGATTGGCCAGATCGCTGAGCGCCTCCCGAATCTCCCTTGTCGCGTCCTCGTGGGTTCTTCGAACCAGGTTGAGGTCCCGTTTGAGCTCGAACAGGGAGTACTTGCCCTCGTTTTTTCTCAGGTGCTTGTGTACGATATCCCGGATGGCCATCCAGGTGTCTTTCTGGGTCTGTTCTTCCAGATCGGTGAGATTGTCCAGGTCTTCCAGCTGTTTCTGGTGGCGTTTCCGTTCCAGAATGCCCTGCAGGGTGGTCATCCAGAGAACCATGACCCCGACCGCCACGGCGGTCCCGGCCCCTCCCAGCAATTCAAGCCCGGGAATGCCGACGGATACCATGATTCCGGCCGTGGCCGCCCCGCAGACCAGGCTCAGGATCAGGCCGAGGATGGTCAGCCGAACCCGGTACGTCCGGGCCGACTTGCGGTAGGCCAGAAGCGCCTCCAGATAATGGATGAGCCGCTCGCCCTGGTTTTCCACAAAGGTGGCCAGGTGGTCCAGGCGCCGCCTGGGGGTTCGGCCGATAGCCCTCTTGAGCTGTTCTCTCTGGTTTTCCAGAAGCGGGAGAAAAGCGTTGGAGATCCGGCCGCTTCCCTCCGGGGAGGGCGCCGCAAGGGTGGAGTAGGTGAGATGGATGGGCGGAATATCCTTTCGGCCGGTGGTCTGGGAAAGATTCCAACAGAGGGTCCCGAATACCCGCAGGAGATCGTCCAGGGAGTTGCACTCGTCGATCCGGTTCAGAACGAAGAGCACCCGGTCTTCGGAGGTGTGGGTGGCCAGGGTCTCCCGAATCGATTTGTAAGCCTCCCGAACGGTGCCCGCCTTGTGGGCATCGAAGAGCACCATCACCATATCCGCTTTCTGAGCCAGATCACCGAGAATCTCCTGGTAGTCGTATCCCCGGTCCCGTTCCGTGACGCTGTCGAGCATACCCGGGGTGTCGATGATGGCCAGGTCTTTCAAAATCGGTGAGTTGACTTTTTTGAGTCGAAAATGGGAGGCGAACCGCTGCCCCTGGCGCCGCAGGGTGGAGAAAGGATACTCGGGCTCATTCAGAATCGCCTTTCCGTCTCGCTCATCGATCACTCGTATGGTACTCCCGTCTCCGCCGTCGGAATTGCCGTAGGTAATGACTGTAAAGGAATCATCCGTGGGGGCCTGGCCGGTGGCCTGGATTTCGGCGCCGAGAAATTCATTGATCAGGGAGGATTTTCCCGAGGAGTAGTTTCCGATGACCAGAACCATCGGTTTCCATTTGATGTTGGTCTCCAAGGGTACCTCGCTGTACCCGTATTCCTTGGCGATGGGGGTCAATCGATTGGCCACCACTTCGGCGATTTCGGCCCGTAGAGTGGTGATGAATTCTTCTCTGGTCATGAAATGCTCCGCCTTCAGTGTCACGAATATGCGTCACCGATTCATCGATGCCCGCATGGATAAAAATAAAAAAAGTTGATTTTAAATTCAGAAAGTATAGAGAAATGGCCGGGGAGTGTCAACAAACAAAAAAACAGCCGCAGGCAAAGCCCGGCGGGCAGCAGCAGAATAATAATGAACCTCTACCGAAAAGTCGGCATCGCGTCTCTGATCATGATGGCCTCGGTCTTTCTCAGTCGGGTGATCGGGCTGATCCGGGAGATGGTCATCGCCTATGCCGCCGGCGCCGGCGCCGCTGTGGACGCCTACCAGGTCGCCTTTGTGCTGCCGGAGATTCTCAACCACATGCTCGCCAGCGGGTTTCTGTCGGTCACCTTCATTCCGATCTTTTCCGGTTATCTGGCCCGGGGCCGGGAGGAGGAGGGGTGGCGGGTCCTATCCATTGTTCTGATCGGCTTCGGGTCTCTTATGATCGGTCTGATTCTGGCGGCCGAATTTCTGGCCGAACCCCTGGTGGCCTTGGTCGCCCCGGGGTTCGACCGGCCAGAGGTTATGATCGCGGCCGTCCGCATGACCCGCATTATGTTGCCCGCCCAGTTCTTTTTCTTTGCCGGAGGGCTCTTCATGGCGGTTCAGTTCGCCCGGGAGCGGTTCACGGTCCCGGCCCTGGCGCCGCTCATCTATAATCTAGGCATCATTCTTGGAGGGCTTTTCCTGGGCCGTCGACTCGGGATGGAGGGCTTTTCCTGGGGCGTTCTGGCCGGCGCTTTTGTGGGAAACTTCGCGCTCCAGTTCTGGGGGGCCCGGCGGGCCGGCATGCGGCTCTATCTCGTCGCCGATTTTCGTCACCCGGACCTTCGGCGCTACGTGCTCTTGTCTCTGCCCTTGATGCTGGGGCTCACCATGACCTTTTCCACCGAATTTTTCCTCAAATTTTTCGGCAGCTACCTTCCCCCGGGCAGCATCGCCGGGCTCAATTACGCGCTTCGGATCACCTTCATTCTGGTGGGCTTTTTCGGTCAGGCCATAGGGATGGCCTCCTTTCCTTTTATGGCGCGGTTGATCGCCGAAGGCAAGCTGGAGGAGATGAATCGACTTCTCAATACCTCTCTTCGGTACCTGTCTCTGGTGATTCCGTTTTCGGTTCTCTTCAT
Source organism: uncultured Desulfobacterales bacterium (assembly GCA_964573705.1). Taxonomy (GTDB): domain Bacteria; phylum Desulfobacterota; class Desulfobacteria; order Desulfobacterales; family Desulfococcaceae; genus JAABSQ01. Next base: position 4,354 of record CAZNLT010000101.1, on the reverse strand, counting down.
GGTGCTTCGGTATGAAGTGGTTCGGCTCCTGTTTCAGCGGGGCCGGTTCGACCCGACCGACACCGCTCTCACCGCCCATGTGCTGATTTTTCTGCTCATCGGGGCGGGGGCTTTTTCGGCTCAGACGGTAGTGGTGCGGGGCTATTATGCCATGCAGAACACCCTGTTTCCGGCCGTTTTCGGGACCCTGGCGGTGGCGGTCAGCATTCCCCTCTATTGGATCGGGCTGACCCGAATGGGGGTGAGCGGGGTGGCTCTGGCGGTCTCCCTGTCGGCGATTCTTCAGGTGCTGGTGCTGTATGCATTATGGAACCGCAGAAGCGGGAACCGCGGCCAGGGGCGGGTATACCGATTCTATATCCGAATCGCGCTGGTCAGTCTGGTCTTGGGGATGGTGCTCGAGTGGGTCAAGCAGGAGCTGTGGCGGGTGATCGATCCTGCCTCTATTCTCGGAAGCCTATCTGTTTTAGTGATCATCGGCGCCCTTTTTCTGGTCCTTTTCCTGGGAACGGCCCGGCTGTTCCGGATTCAAGAAGTCACCGAGGTAATGGATCGAATGGCCGGGAAGCTGGGCAGCATCCGCAAAAGCTGATCGTTTTTCTTTTCTGAAGCGGGGGCCATGATCGCCGCCCATTATTCAGGCTTGGCAAAAATGATATCAAGGCCGAAGCGGGACTGTTTCAGATGAGGTTCAAATGGAGCGGGTTCGGTGCGGGTGGACTCAAAACAAAGGGCACCAGCGCCGGGGGGGTGGCGCCGATGCCCTTGCAGGCTCTTCAAACGAACGGAATTCAGATTCTTTTCACGTTCGCTGCGGCTGGCCCTTTTTGACCTTGTTCGATTTCAAAGGTCACCCGATCCCCTTCGGACAGGGTTTTAAACCCATCACTCTGGATCGCTGAAAAGTGAACGAACACGTCTCCACCATCTTCATTCTCGATGAAGCCATACCCCTTTTTCTCATTGAACCATTTTACAGTACCGTTTGCCACCTTGACCACTCCTTAAAAAACAAAAAAATAGAAAAAATGCCCCGACACCGGGACGGGTAAAAAAACATCAAGGGCGATTCCCCCTTGGCAATAAGCGCTGATGCTGATTAACCGCTTATTGTACACCTCCTTATACAGGATATTTCGCAAAGATCAAGTTAAAAATTTCGCTGATTCGCGACTTTTTTCGTTCGCATTTTTGGTTTCGTTCGTTCGATAGATCTCTTGCCGAAAGTATAATTCGGGGATTGCTTTTCGTCGGGTTATGCCTATTGTAAGTCATAACAGGAATTTTCTTTCTTTGTTGAGGGGGAAGGAATCCATTGACCCGATTCGGTACGCTGTTTTTCAGACGGCGCCCGCTCTTATCGGGGGGGCTGTCGCTGGTATTGTTAATGGCCGGACTTATATTTCACACCGACTTGCCCGGCCGGTCCTATTCCGGACCGCTGTCGCCGCTTACAGCACAGGAGCGCCTTCTCAGCCGCAACCTGAAAGCCCACGTGAACTACTTGGCCGGAGAGATCGGTGAACGCAATGTGTCGAAATATGAGGAACTGAAAGCTGCGGCCCGGTACATTCGCGAAGCCTTTGTGCGCTCGGGCTACCGGATATCCGAACAGGAGTACACCGCCCGGGGCAAAACCGTGCGCAATATCGAGGCGGCCAAGCCCGGCGTTTCCAGGCCGGAGGAGATTCTCGTGGTCGGGGCCCATTACGATTCGGTTTTCGGTTCTCCCGGCGCCAACGACAACGGGTCGGCTGTGGCGGCCCTGCTGGAGATGGCCCGATTGCTGGCTGAAGATTCCCTCGCCGGAACCATTCGGTTCGTGGCCTTTGTCAATGAAGAGCCCCCCTTTTTTCAGACCGATCTGATGGGAAGCCGGGTCTATGCGCGCAGGTGCCGCGAAAACGGCGACGATATCATTGGAATGATATCCCTGGAGACCATCGGATTTTATTCGGATGAACCGGGCAGTCAGAAATACCCGTTTCCCCTCGGTATGCTCTACCCGGAAACCGGTAATTTCATCGGATTCGTCGGCAACCTGGGCTCAAAATCCTTTCTGAACCGATGCATTCGCGCATTTCGAAACACCGCCGAATTCCCATCCGAAGGCACCGCGGCCCCCGGGTGGATGACCGGCATCGGCTGGTCCGACCACTGGGCTTTCTGGAAAGAGGGGTATGCCGGCGTCATGGTGACCGATACCGCCCCCTTTCGATATCCTTACTATCATACCTCACAGGACACCCCGGACAAGATCGACTATGATCGCCTTGCGCGGGTGACCGCCGGCCTGGCTCGAATGGCGGCGGTTCTCGCCGACGGGCAATGATATAGAACCCGTTTTATCCGTCTGTGCCGCCCTTCTCCCCTGACATCATCCGCAGGTATCAGTGGATGATACCCGATTTCTTCACTTCGAATACTCCGTTTACCCCATTTTAAGTCCGGCCCTTCCTGCATTACTCCTTTAGATACTTAACCCGATGACCGCCCCTAGGAAAACCCGATTTGCGGCCCTGAGGCTGAAGTAAAGGAGGTAAGTAAATGGCAAATTCATTATATAACTCTCCCCCGCCTGGAGAGGAAAAATCGATAGGGGATCTCTTTTCCGACCTGTCTCGGGAGATTCAGTCTCTCGTGAACCATGAAATTAAATTGGAAAAAATTGAAATGTCCCACAAAGGCGCCGTTGCGGGGAAAAATTCCGCACTTCTGGTGGTCGGGGTGGCCATTCTCTATGCAGGATTTCTGGGGCTTCTGGCCACTGCGGCACTGGCGCTCGGTGTGCTTATTCCGCTGTGGGTGGCCGCTTTGATCGTCACCATCGTCGTATTGATCGTGGGTGCGGCAATGGCCGTCAAAGGCGTCAATACGTTGAAACGAATGAAGTTCGCCCCGGAACTGACCATTGAATCCTTGAAAGGAGAGGAGGAAAGGCCATGGCTGAAAAAACAGACAACCTGACCCGTTCCGGAACCGGACATGACGTAGAGGTCAGAAAAATAGAGACGACATCACCCACCATTGAAGATTTAGATCGCACGGAGCGTGCCGAGGTGGAACACCTCAGAGCGGAAATCGCCAAGGACCGGATGGAGACCGAGGCCACCCTCGATGCCATTCAGGACCGGCTGACCCCGGCCCACTTGAAGGAACAGGCCCGGGAAAAAGTTCGTGAAGTGACGATCGGAAAGGCGCAAAATATGGCACACACAGCAGGAAATAGAGCAAAAGACGCGGGATATTCCATGTTGGATACGCTGAAAGACAATATTATTCCGACGGCGATGATCGGCGTCGGCTTGGCATGGCTGGTCAAGAACCGTAAAAGCGAAGACGAGGGACATTACGGCGAATATTACGCCGATGATCCCTACCTCGAGGAGGAATACCCCGAAGATCAGCTTCGCTACTATACCGGGCCTGCCGCGGATATGCGGACCTACTATTCGGAGTCTCGGGAAAGCGGCCAGGGAAGAACGGCCCGACACGCCCGTGAAAAAGCTTCCGGTGCGGCCGAACGTGCCCGTGAAAAGGCCAGAGCCGCCGGGGAGAAATCCGGTGAAATGATGGATCATGCCCGCGAGAAAGTCAGCTCCGTCGGCGAAAGGGCCGGCGAAGCGGTTGGAGAGGCCCGGGACAGAGCAAGCGAGGCCGCCAGTCATGCCGCCCACCGAACGCGGGAGCTATCAAGGCGGGCACGGTACAAGTCCCGCCGAATGAAGGATGAAAACCCGTTGATTATGGCCGGCGCCCTGTTCGCAGTGGGCGCGGCCCTCGGGTTTCTGATTCCGGAGACCCGCAAGGAACAAGAATGGATGGGAGAAACCCGGGATGAACTGATGGATCGGGCCAAAGAGCGAAGCCGCGACACCCTGGAGCGGATGGAAGAAGTGGCCAAGGAGACCGGGAAAACGGCCAAAGAAACCGCCAAGGAAGAAGCCAAACGGCAGGGATTGGCGTCGGAGTCCGACACCAAAGCCCAGTCCGCGGGCGGTGGATCGTCCCGAACCGCAACCGGAACCACCGGCACGGAAACCACCCCGCCGGCAAAATCGGCCACCCACCAGCCGGATAAGAAAAGAGAAGATGTACCCTAAACGACTGCGGGGGAGATCCCCGCATCTTTCATTCCCTTTGGTAGCGGCTCCGATCTTTAGGAGCCGCTACTCCCTCTCTCCATAAAGTGGTTTTTACCTTAAAAATCCTGAATCATTCCACACCGAATTAAAGAATCTTTTCATTTTTCTGAAATAACTCCTTACCGCGCTTCAACGCTGGGAAAGTTCGGTTTCAGGCCGATGTTAATGACGCGGGACAGGAGATTCCGGTTTCGCCGACCGCCTGCGAC
>CAZNLT010000100.1:0-22197 GCA_964573705.1 uncultured Desulfobacterales bacterium | reverse complement strand
AGCATATAATCAACTGTTTTCATTTGAGATCATCCGGTTTTTTTAACACCCTTAATTCATCATCCACATCGATAATCAGAACGCCTTCGCTTTCTGTGTTCAGGACCCGGCTCCAGGGGATTGGAATCAGACTTTTCCCGAGACCCAATATGCCGCCGTGAAGAAGAATGGCGTAATCGATCGTTCCGTCTTTGTGCAGAATCATATCCCCCAAGGTTCCGTATTCGTCGCCTTTTTTGTTTTTAATCTTTTCACCCATTAAATCGCTCACCCGCATTCGGATGGCATTCTCTCGTTTTTCAGCGTTCGAAACCGCTTCTTCTTGCGCACGGCCTTTCCCGAATTCGGTAAAAACGGGTCCTGTAAAAATGAAAATCGATACCAACCCGACGACTATCCAAAGGGATCTTTTCATGTTTTCACCCGCCCTCTCTTCGGGTTCGACTCGGATATTTTCCTATCGCCATCCAAATCTTCTATTCGCAAATGTTTACAATTCATTATAAAAGGTCCCTATCCTCCGAAAACTGATCATCAAAAGAGAGGGACCCCATGGATGCTCCTCTTTCACCTCAGAATTGCATGTCGAGCGAAAATGCGATCATCATTCGTTCGTCAGGTTCGAGTACTTTTGCTTGTGAAAGCCATGATCAAAGAAATGACAAAGAGTACGAGAAAAATAAAAAACAGAATCTCTGCGATTCCAGCTGCGGCGCCGGCGATTTCTGTAAAACCGAAGAGTGCCGCCACAAGCGCGATCACGAAAAAAATTACGGCCCATTTCAGCATGGTGTTACCTTCCTTTCATTATTTGATGAAACATGCCTTTCACTCAAAACAAACCGATAAATATCCAGGGCATGTCGATTGTGAACTCAAATATGCCCCCGATTCTCTGGAAATGAAATGGGGTGTATGGGGTAAATGGTCGGCAGAAACCGGGTAGAAGATTCACTTACGATTGAAATCACCCTTTGTGCATCTTTGGAATTTTCTCAAAAACTATGCCGCTTTTCTTCGATAGGCCCGTCCCTAAAGGAATTCGTAATCCGATATACCGGAATCACCCCATTTATTCCTTCCGTATCCTTTGTTTAACTTTCTGTAAAATCATAAGGAAGAGGAGGTAAATGATGACGACGACCGGATTGGATGTTTTTGACAAAACCGTACATAAGAGTATGAATCTGTACGGGGACGGTACACAGGGCTGGCCAGAGCATGCCCCCTACGACGCCGCCGTAGTGGCGGCCGGAAACCCTGATATTCCCCAGCCGCTGGTGGATCAGCTGGTCATCGGGGGGCGTCTGGTGATTCCGGTCGGGTCCACCCGGCATTTCCAGGAATTGCTTCGGGTAAGGCGGGTCGGGGAATCCGAAATCAAAGAAGAACGCTTGACCTCGGTCCGGTTTGTACCGCTGGTGGGCGAAGCCGGCTGGAAAGAAGCATAATTCGGATTAGTTCTTGACGGAAGAGGGCATTCCGTTTACATGATGAACTGTTCGATCCGGTATGATCGCTTGAATCAAGACGCCATTCAAAGAGGACCGCACACCGATGAAATGCCCCAAATGTAAAGATTCCGTTCTGATCCGTCCCCTTCCGAGCAAAGAGAGCCGGGCCCAGCAGCCCCATGCCTGTACCGAATGCGGCGGCCTGTGGGTCACCCGGGAGGAGATGGATACCCATGACGGCGTCATCACCGAGAATCCGGCCATTGAGCCAGACGCCGACCTGCCCTTCGATCCGGATAAGCACACCGGCCTCTGCCCGCTGGGCCACGGATTGCTTATCCGCGCCCGGGTGGATCTCAACCCGCCGTTTTATTTGGAGCGGTGCTCGGCCTGCGGCGGTATCTGGTTCGATAAAGGAGAATGGAACCGAATCGCCGAGAACCATCTAATTGACAACTTATCCGATTTCTGGACCTCTTCCTGGCAGCGCAAACACCGCCAGGAGAAAAACCGGCAATCCTACCTGGAGATGAACAAATCCATTCTGGGTCCTGAACTGTATGAGGAAATCCTTCGCCTGGCCGATACCCTCAAAGCTCATCCCGAAAAACTTCGGGCCATGGCGCTGCTGCGGCAGGAAATTCTCGAATCCGAAGAAACCGCCGAATAACGCGCACTTTTCCGTCCCCGCTTTACTCACCTTGAAAACCCAAGAAACGCTTCTTACCTTCTGGTGTCGGACAAGATTGCCGTATCCCGATTTCACCCGAAACGTAATGTAAGATATCGATTTGAATATTACATAAAAACGCCTTCGTCAAAGGAGGAAGACATGAGCATATTGGTAGGAAAAGCGGCGCCGGATTTTACCGCTCCGGCGGTCATGCCCAATGGAATGATCGAGGAAAATTTCAAGCTGGCCGGTCTCAAAGGCAAATACGTGGTGCTCTTCTTCTGGCCCCTGGATTTCACTTTTGTATGCCCCACCGAAATCATCGCCCATGACAAGCGATTCGAACAATTCAACGAGCGGAATGTGGAGGTGGTGGGAATCTCCATCGATTCTCAGTTCACCCATTTCGCCTGGCGCAACACCCCCGTCAATGAAGGCGGAATCGGTCCGGTCCGGTATCCCATGGTCGCCGACGTCAAGCATGAGATCACCCGGGCCTACGGTATTGAACACCCCGAAGCCGGGGTGGCCCTTCGGGCCTCGTTTTTGCTCGACCGGGATGGGATCGTTCAGCACCAGGTGGTCAACAACCTTCCCCTGGGCCGGAATGTGGACGAGATGATTCGAATGGTGGACGCGCTTCAGTATTTTGAAGAAAACGGCGAAGTCTGTCCGGCCGGATGGCAGAAAGGGGAAACGGGCATGGAGCCTTCCGCCGAAGGGGTATCCCGGTATCTGTCCACCGAATCTGAAAAACTGTAAATTCATCTCTAATAAATACCCGAGCCCCGCCTGCTGAGGCGGGGCTGAATTCAATAAAAAGGAGGCATCATGGCCAAACCGGAAGAAGTATATCAATGTCAGACCGTCAATTGCGGTTGTATCTATGACCCCGACCGCGGGGACAAAAGAAGAAAAGTGCCCCCGGAAACCTGTTTCGAGAAACTTCCGGATCAATGGTGCTGTCCGGTCTGCGGCGGCACCAAAAAGAATTTCAAGCCCCTGCACGGGCCGGGATCGGTCAAAGAGGAACACGAAAAAAAATAAAGGAGAACATCGGAAATGGGAAAACATACGGTGACCCTCTTCAATCCCTACCCGTTTCAGGAAGGGCAGAAGATTCATATCGAATCGGGACCACGACAGGGGGATTGGGAAGTGATCGGCCTCACCGACAAAAAAGTCACGCTGAAATGCCCGGTGAGCCACCGGGAGCTGGAATGGAATCGGTTCTGTTATTTCGTCGAAGAGCAGGAAGGGGCCGACTGGCCCCGGAAAGACTGAGCGAAAAGACGCCGGGCAGGCTTCCGATGCAACCGGCTCATCTAAGAACGCCTTCTTTTCGAATGGGAATCACGTCCAGGGCCTCTTCGATGTGACGGCAATAGAGATCGATGATCCCGCTGTAGAACCCGAGCCCCTGAGAATCCAGCGAAACGGCGATCCCCTCCTCCTCGAATGCGAACTGCCATGAGCCGTTGCCGCCGGAGAGGTCTTCTTCAAAATGCATTCCCGCCACCAGCATGAAGGGAATGATTCGCACCCGCCGGTAGCCCGCTTCCCGCACCTCGCGGACCACCGACCGCATGGAGGGATATCCGTCCTCGACCACGCCCACGAAAATTCCGGAATCGATCTTCTCCCGAAAAATGTGGTTGAGGGCGACGTAGCTGCACCAGCTCGGGTGATCGGTGCCGTGGCCCACCAGGACCACCGCTTCGTCCTCCGGGTCCCGAAAGGTTTCGCTCATCACCCGGACCGCTTCTTTGTAATCCTTGGGCTCGCTCAACAGCGGCAGCCCCATGGAGGTGCGGATGCCGCAGTCGGCCACCTCATCCACCAGCCGGTAAAATTCATGGCCCCACATGAGATGGAGGGACTGAATCACGGCCCATTCGTGGCCCATTTTTTTCAGCCTGGCCAAGACCTGATGGGGATGCTGCATATTGGTGTTGTGGCGCTGTTTGGACTGGTCTTTGACGATGCGCGAGGCAAAGGCCCAATATAGATCATGGCCGGGAAATCGCTCTTTGCAGACCTTGTCGATGAAGGAATAGGTGTTCATGGCCCGGGTGGTGGTGCCGAAAGCGGCCATGACAATGGGTATGGAATGGGAAATCATGGTCGATTTTTATGCTCGGCGATATCTTCGGCATAGGTCTCGAAGAGATCATCGAAGACCACCGGAATTTTTTCATGAACTTCATCCAGGAAGGGCAGGATGAGTTCTCGAATCTGGGGATGGGCCCGGTCGGAACATCTCAGCCCGATCACATGCCGCCACTCCCGCAGATTGGCGGTCATGATGAGTTCGGTCTTGAGGCTGTTGGGAAGGACGCTGCGGGCCTCTTCGGGTTTGGCGCCCTCGGCCAGAAGCTTCATGTACATCTTTTCGGCGAATTCCATGGCCGCCTTCCAAGCCTGAAAGGCCACGGAGTCTTCGGACCAGAACATCGGGCGAATTACCGTGATCTCTCTACCGAAGCGGTATTTGCTGTAATTGGCGTACCGGGTCGATTCCTGGCTGTAGGCCGCCAGCCGATGGCGAACCAGTTCATGGGTTACCCCGCGGTCGCAGATAAACCGCACGGTGATGTTCATGTGTTCGATCACGCTGTGATGGCCCGAGCGAATGATCTTGCCGATGAAATTCCGGGCCGAATCCTCGGTGATCAGATGCTCGCTCTTGTAGCAGGTGCGGCCGGCCAGTTCGATATTCTTGAGGATGGTCTCCCCTTCCGGCATGAAAAGGATTTCATGGGAGGGCGGTATGATTTTCATGGTCCGTATCCTTGTTCCGTTAATCCAGACAGGTGACGCTGATATCTTCGATCACCCATTTGGGGCTGACTTTCTTGATGTCCTTCTTGCATTTGACGTCCTCCCGAATGGTCCGGGAGCCGGAGCCGCCCACATCTTCCACAATGGTCGTGACAGTCTGGGTATGGCCGACCTGGTTGACCATCTTGAATTTCATCCGCAGCCGGTCGCAATCCGGGCCGAAGGTGATCCGCCCCCGAAGGCAGATATCGTCGCCCTGCTGATGACCGGAAGCGTCCACTTTGTATCCGTCCACCTCGAAGATGCCCCGGGAGATCTTTTTGGCTTTGGCATGGCATAAAAGCGGCAGTCCCATCATAAAACAGACCGCCAGCCCGAGTATCACCGTCTTACGTGCAAATCTCCATCTCATCGATTTCATCCTTAATCAGCCGGTTTCCTTTGAGAAAAGCCATATCAGGGCGATTCCCAAAAAACAAATCCCGCAGAATCGCGGGATGGATGGCTTGGTTTAAACAAATCCAGAAGGAAAAATCAAACCTTTTGTCGCAATAAATTCCGTCAGGCCGACCCGAAGATGCTTCGGAAGGCCTTAATTATCATTTTCGGCCAATCCTGAATGGCAGGAAGGCCACCCCGGGATATTTTCCCGGGCCGGGAAGCTGTTTGAGCGACAGGGAGTTCTTGCCGGGCCGGGAAAATATCCCGGGGTGGCCGAAACGGTGATCATGGCCCTTCGGAAGCTCCCCCGGCCCGGCTTGTGCCGTTCGCAAAGGGAGCCTCAACCGATCCGGGTGGCGGCCTTGTATTCCTTTACCCGGTTTTCCATCATCGGGATCAGATCGGGATTTTCGATATTCTCTTCGATCAAGCGCTCAAAGGCGCTGCCGATGACCACCCCGTCGGCGGCTTGGGCGACTGCGGAGACTTGCTCGGCGGTGGAGATTCCGAATCCCACGCAGATGGGCAGATCGGTGGCGGACCGCAGGGTCCGGGTGTGCCGTCCGACATCCCCGGTATCCAGGCCGGCGCTGCCGGTCACCCCGGTTTTGGAGACCAGGTAAAGAAATCCCGAGGCGGTTTCGGCGATCTTCCGCATCCGCTCCGCCGGGGTGGTGGGGGCGAAGAGGCGGATCAGATCCAGACCGTTCCCGGCCCAGCGGGAGGTCATTTCCTCGGACTCCTCCGGCGGCAGGTCCACGATCAGCACGCCGTCGGCGCCCGCCTTCACCGCATCCCGGTAAAAGGCTTCATTGCCGTAGGTCAGGATCGGGTTGTAATAGCTGAACAGGATGATCGGGATGTCGGTCCCCTTGCGGACCTCGGCGGTCATTTCCAGCACCCGCTTGAGATTCACCCCCATTTTCAGGGCCCGGCCGGAGGATCGCTGAATCACCGGCCCGTCGGCGGTCGGGTCCGAAAACGGAACCCCCAGTTCCAGAACATCCAGGCCGGCCTCGCACATCGCCTGAATCATCTGCAGGGAGATCTCCGGGTTCGGATCACCCGCGGTGACAAAACCCACCAGGGCCTTCTCTCCCTTCTCTTTCAAATCGTCGAACGTCTTTTGAATGCGCTTCATGGGTCTCCTTCACCTCGGATGAATCAGATCGTCGATTCGCCCGCCTTGGCTTTTTCATAATCGGACAGGATGCTCAAGTCCTTGTCCCCTCTTCCGGACAGATTGACCAGGATGATCTCGTCTTCGGACCGGTCCCTGGCCTCCATCATGGCCCGGGCCAGGGCGTGGGAGCTTTCCAGGGCCGGAATGATCCCTTCCAGTTTGCAGAGGGTTTTGAAGGCATGAACCGCCTGGTCATCGTCGATGGATTCATACCGGACCCGTTTGAGGTCCTTGAGCAGGGAATGCTCGGGTCCCACCCCCGGGTAGTCGAGGCCGGCGGAAATGGAATGGGCCTCCTGTATCTGCCCGTTCAGGTCCTGAAGCACATAGGACTTGGACCCGTGGAGCACGCCCACGCCGCCCGCGCCGAGGGTGGCCGCATGCTTGCCGGTTTCAATCCCCGACCCGGCCGCCTCCACCCCGACGATCTCCACCCCTTCGTCCTTCAAAAAGGGATAGAACAGCCCCATGGCGTTGCTGCCGCCGCCCACGCAGGCCACCAGCATCTCGGGGAGACGTCCGGCGGTCTCCATCACCTGTTTTCGGGCCTCGTCGCCGATGACCCGCTGAAAATCACGCACCATGGCCGGATACGGATGGGGCCCGGCCACTGAACCGATGACGTAAAAGGTGTCTTCCACCGCGCCGACCCAGTAGCGAAGGGCCTCGTTCATGGCGTCCTTGAGGGTGCCGGCCCCGGAGGAGACCGGCACTACTTCCGCGCCCAGCAGTTCCATGCGCCGGACGTTGGGGGCCTGGCGCCGGACATCCTCGGTGCCCATGAAGACCTTGCACGCCATCCCGAAAAGGGCCGCCACCGTGGCCGTGGCAACACCGTGCTGGCCCGCCCCGGTCTCGGCGATCACCTTTTTCTTGTCCATGTAGCGAGCCAGCAGGGCCTGGCCGAGAGTGTTGTTGATCTTGTGGGCCCCGGTATGGGTCAGGTCCTCCCGTTTGAGATAGATTTTCGCCCCGCCGAGGTGTTCGCTCAGGCGGGCCGCATAAAACAGCGGGGTGGGCCGACCGGCATAATGGTTGAGAAGGGCCCAGAATTCTTTTTGGAAGCCGGCGTCATCCCGGTATCGGCGATAGGCCGCTTCCAGTTCCAGAAGCGCGGGCATCAGGGTTTCGGCCACATACCGGCCTCCGTAAGGGCCGAAATGGCCGTTGGCATCCGGGTAGGCTCGGGCATCGACGGTTTCCCCGGTTTTCAGGACAGCGGATCGGGTACTCATTTAAATATTCTCCTTTTGGGATATGCAAAATCGGCTTGGGACAGCGCTTCGAGAAAGGCTTTGACCTTTCCCATATCTTTCTGGCCGGGGGCTGCCTCCACCCCGGAACTGACGTCCACGGCGTCGGGCTTGGCCCGGGTGACGGCCTGAGAGATGTTTTCGGGATCGAGGCCCCCGGCCAGAATCACCGGAAAGTCCTCCCGGATTTTTCCGGCAGCGGACCAGTCCCATGCTTCGGCGTTTCCGCCGGGCATTTTTCCTTTGCCGCCCTCCACAATAAAGGCGGTCGCGTTGTAGCTGTCGGCGGCCTCGAAGCCGGGTTTGCGGGAATGGAACAATCCCTTGAAGACCGGAATACCGTCCCGGACAAACAGGTCCACCATGTCCGGCGATTCCTGCCCGGCCAGCTGCACCGCGCCCAGACCGCACCGTTTGACGATGCCCATAATTTTTTCAAAGGGGTCATCCACGAAAACACCGACAGAGATCGTGGTTGCCGGCAGGGCCCCGGCGATGTCTTTGGCGGTCTCTTCCGAAATACAGCGCGGGCTTTCCGGATAGAACACCAATCCGATCGCATCGGCCCCGAGTTCCGCACAGGCCAGTGCTTTTTCCACCTCGGTCAATCCGCAGATCTTCACCTGCGGCCGTTTGTCTGTATGATTGTCCATCTTTATTCCTCCAGTAAGGTTCGAATGAATGCTTCGGGATTTTCCGAACGCACGATCGATTCCCCGATCAGAAAATTGTGAAATCCGGCGTTTCGCAGCCGATCGATATCCGCCTTGGATGAGATGCCGCTCTCCGCCACCGCCACCTGATCGGGAGACAGTTTTTCGGCCATTCGCACGGCAGTGTCGATATCGGTGTCAAAGGAATTGAGGTTCCGGTTGTTGATGCCGATGAGCCGGGCCCCGGCTTCCCCGGCGATGTCCAGCTCTTCTTCGGAATGGACCTCCACCAGGACATCGAGATGAAGCTCCCGGGCCAGACCGAGATAGGAAGAAAGCTGGTCCGGCGCCAGGGCCTTGACGATCAGCAGCACCGCATCGGCCCCGATCACCGCCGATTCATAGAGTTGATAGGAGGAGACGATAAAGTCCTTTCGCAGCACCGGCAGGTCCACGGCCGCTTTGGCGGTGCGCAAATCTTCGAAGCTGCCTCCGAAATGGACGTGATCGGTCAGCACCGATAAGGCTGCGGCCCCGCCTTTTTTGTATTTCTCGGCGAAATCCGCCGGGTCGAGATCGGGCCGGATCGGCCCTTTGGAAGGCGAGGCCCGCTTGATTTCAGCGATGATGTGGATCCCGCCGGGTCCGGGTTCTTTCAATCGGCCGAAAAACGGACGCAAGGCTCGGGGCTTCATGGCCGCCTTGCGAAGCTGTTCCTCGGATGTCCGCTCCTGAATCGCCGCCACTTCGGAACGCTTCTGAGTAATGATTCGGCTTAAAAAATCGGTCATGATGCCTCCCTGCTTACCCGTTTTCCCGGGTGTACTCGATCAATGCATTCAGTTTTTCCATGGCCCGGCCCTGGTCGATGGCCTTTTCGGCCATGGAGACGCCCTCCGGAAAATCCCCGGCCCGTTCGGCGGCGATCAGGGCCGCGGCTGTATTCAGGAGCACCACATTTCTTCTGGGCCCCTTTTCGCCGTCCAGAATCCGTCGGGTGATCTCGGCGTTTTCCGCCGGGTCCCCGCCGGCCAGGTCCGCCGGGTCGGCTTCCCGGCCGAAGAACTGTTCCGGCGAAATGTCATAGGTACGGATCATGCCGTCTTTGAGTTCCGAAACCCGGGTGGGGGCGCAGACCGAGATTTCATCCAGCCCGTCCTGGCCATGAACCACGAAGGCCCGCCGGGTGCCGAGGTTTCGCAGGGCCTGGGCGAACATTTCCGTCAATTCGGGTCCATACACCCCGAGCAGCTGGCAGTTGGCCCCGGCCGGGTTGGTGAGGGGGCCCAGCATATTGAAAATGGAGCGAATCCCCACCTCCTTTCGCGCGGTAACGGCAAACCGCATGGCGCTGTGGTAGACCGGGGCGAACAAAAACCCGATGCCGATCTCCTGAACCGCCTCTTCCACTATTTCCGGGTCGGTGTCGAGTTTGATCCCCAGCCGCTCCAGCAGGTCGGCGCTGCCGCATTTGCTGGAGACCGATCGGTTGCCGTGCTTGGCCACCGTCACCCCGCAGCCGGCCACCACGAATGCGGTGGTGGTGGAGATGTTGAAGGTGTTGGCATGGTCGCCGCCGGTGCCGCAGGTATCCACCACCGTATCCCCCGGGGCCTGAATCCGCACCGCCTTGCGCCGCATGGCCAAGGCCGCGCCGGCCAGCTCCTCGTAGGTCTCACCCTTGGTGGCCAGGGCCGCCATAAACGCGGCGATCTGGGTGTCGGCGGCGTTTCCGGAGAGAATTTCGGTGATCATTTCGGACATTTCCGCTTCGCTCAGGTTCTGCTTTCGGACGATTTTATTCAGATATTCACGAAACATCGGTCGCCTCCTCTTCTGGTCCGTCGCCGTTGAGGGCAATTTTAAGAAAATTTCGCAGCAGCCGCTTTCCCACCGGGGTCATAATCGATTCCGGGTGAAACTGAATCCCTTCGGTCAGGTGTTCTTTGTGGCGGATGCCCATGATCTCCCCGTCTTCGGATTCGGAACAGACGGTGAAGCAGTCCGGCAGTTCATCCCGGGAGACCGCCAGGGAGTGGTACCTCATGGCCTGAAAGGGCCGTTTGATGCCTTTGTAGATCCGCTTTCCGTCGGCGGTGATGGTGGAGGTCTTGCCGTGCATCAGCCGTTTGGCCGAAATCACCCGGCCGCCCATGGCTTCGGCGATGGATTGATGACCGAGGCAGACTCCCAGAATGGGGATTATGCCCGAAAGCTTCCGAACCAGATCCACCGAAACCCCGGCCGATGCCGGCCGCCCCGGCCCCGGGGAAATCACGATCCCCTCCGGGGCCATCTCCGCCACCTCGGAAACCGTGATGACATCATTTCGGAAGACCTTCACCGGGGTCCCCAATCCTTCCAGGTACTGTACCAGATTATAAGTAAACGAATCATAGTTGTCGATCATGATCAACATCGGGTGTCCTCCTTATGCGATCCGCTCGCCGTGGACCAGTTCCAGAGCCCGCTGAATGGCCTTGGCCTTGTTGACCGTTTCCATCCGCTCCCGCTCCGGATCGGAATCGGCCACGATCCCGGCCCCGGCCCGGACCGTCAGCCGCCCGCCTTGAACGCAGGCGGTCCGAATGGTGATGGCCAGGTCCATATTGCCGTTGAATGAAACGTAGCCGACCGCGCCGCCGTAGGGGCCCCGGGGCTCTTTTTCGAGTTCCGCGATGATCTCCATGGCCCGCACCTTGGGGGCCCCGGAGAGGGTCCCCGCCGGAAAGGTGGCCCGGATCAGGTCCCAGGCGTCCACTTTTTCCTTGAGATCGGCCCGAATGTTGGAGACCAGGTGCATGACATGGGAGTAACGCTCCACCACCATCAGATCCGTCACCTGGACCGTCCCGGTTTCCGCCACCCGCCCCAGGTCGTTTCGGCCCAGGTCCACCAGCATCAGGTGCTCGGCCCGCTCTTTTTCATCAGCCAGGAGTTCGTCGGCCAGGGCCCGGTCTTCCTGTTCGGTGCCGCCCCGGGGACGAGTGCCCGCGATGGGCCGCAGGGTGGCGATCCGGTTTTCCAGCCGCACCATGGTTTCCGGGGATGAGCCCACCAGGGCGGTGTCATCCAGGTGCATAAAGAATAAATAGGGCGAGGGATTGACAAACCGCTGGGCCCGGTAGAGGGTCCACAGATCCGGGGCCGGAGCGCAGGAAAAGGGCTGGGAAATGACCGACTGAATGATGTCTCCGGCCACGATGTATTCCTTGGTTCGGGCGACCATGTCCCGAAAGGCCTGATCGCTCACCGAGGAGGAGAGGGTCAGCGGCTGTCCGGGAGCGGTGTCGATGTTCGAAAGGCAGGTGGACATTTCACCCATCAGCAGGTTCAGCCGTTCCCGGGCCTTGCGGTAGATCCGGTCGGGGTCCCGGCTGCCTTCGGTAAATGCGATGACGATTCCGAGCAGGGTATTCTTGATGTTGTCGAATACCAGAAGCTCGTCCGGAATAATGAAGTGGGCGATGGGGCGATCTTCCGGCAGCCGATTGGGGATCGCCTCGAAAAAGGAGACCATTTCATAGGTCATGTAGCCCACCAGACCGCCCCAGAACCGAGGCAGGCCCGGCAGGTCCGCCGGCTTGAACCGGGCCATCAGGTCCCGCAGGACCGCCAGTGGATCACCGTTGTGGGGGACCTGCCGAAAGGCGGCTTCTTCCTGAATCTCGACGTACTCGGCAAACACCCGCACCTGGGTGCGGGCCGATCCGCTCAGAAAACTGTACCGGCCCCACCGCTCGCCCCCTTCCACGCTCTCGAACAAAAAGGCGGGCCCTTGGTCGGCATACAGCTTTTTGAGCAGGGAGACCGGCGTTTCCGTGTCCGCCAAGGCCTCGACACAGACCGGAATCACATTGAACCGCTCCGCCAGATCGCGGAATGTGTCGGCCTCCGGAAATTTCTGGATCAACATTTGAACAGGTTCCTTTCACTCGCAATCGGGTCCATAAAAAAAGGGCCGCGGCATGCTTTCCACGGCCCTTTTCTAAACGAAAAAGGACCGTGGGCTCAGGTGCTGCCCACGGTCCTTGAAACGAAATGTCTGATGAAGCTCAGGGGGTACCGAGAACGCACCTGTTCGGTCGGGTCCAGCGCCACCACCAATCTCTTTGAATGCTAAATTCGTTTCTATTCATCAGTACACTTGGGTTCATAGACTTAATGAAGTTTATTGGTTCCTATATGGGGCGGGCGGGTTTGTCAAGAATTTTTTTGAAGAGGGCTGGCGGATGGCTTGTGAATGGTTGTGGAATATCGTATATTCTCTGAAAATAGAGAAAGGGATATACTCATTTATAGCGATGCATGGCGGGCCGGGAAGGTTTTTGAAGCGTGGATGGAGGATGCCGGCGTTGGTGATTTGAATCAGGATACCCAGGATGAAAAAGGATGGTCAGGATAATGCTCCCGGCACCGAAGAACTCCGGCACCATCCGGGGTATCCTTGTTCATCCTGGATATCCTGATTCAAATACAAGCATCCTCCCAGGGGTATCTCAGAAGAAAGGGGGGGGTGATTTTGCCATGGACAGTTCAAAAATCTAAAAAAATGACAGCAGGGGGGCAAGCCCCCCTGCACCCCCCAAAAAAAAGAATCAAAAAAACAAAGAACCAATGGGTCAAAGGACCAAATGGCCCACATTGTCAGGGGCGAACCGCACGGACATAGTAGCCGATGCCCAGGAGGTACCAGTACACGTTGCCGTATCGAAGTAGACGTCCCACGCACCGCCGGAGGCGCGTTCATCAGCGCTCCAGCACCACCGCTGCTTTTCATCAAAAACCGGATCGATGTAAAGATCACCATTTTTCTCTTCCGGTTCCAGCAGTGAAGCCAACTCATCCACTGTCGGCAACCGCCAGTCGGAGTAGCCGGCGAACCGATCGCGGTTAGTCCGGTCAATATACTTTTGTCTCTCTTTGTACGGAATGTAGTCTGGCGAGCCCGACTTCTGCCAGGTCAGCCCCGTAGCCCGATCCGTCACCGTGCTGTCGCCATTGTCGTGAAAATCGTTTTGAATATATTCCAGAGGTCGCCTGTTGTTATCCAGTCGGAACACTTTCTTGAATTCATCATCAGATACCTTCATCGGCGTACTTCGGAGATCATACGGAGGCATGGGGGTTTCATGCACACGGGCGGAATCCGTCTCTGAAACGGCGGAACCGGCTTCAGCCGAATCCTCTTCCTCGCATAGCGACCGCTGGTATTCGAATACCCGTATAAGCTTTGCCAGCCCAGGATCATACTCGGGAAAAAGATCGGCCCAGTTTAAATCCTTCAAGCGCTCATCCTCGGGCCTGCAATCATCCAGCCGAACGGGCAGAATATACACATCGGTGGGCGGCATCTCCTCCAGAACCGATACGGCCCGGCGCAGTTCTTTTTGAACGTAGCCGCGCTTGCTCAAAGAGCGGGAGGACAGCAGCGCCAGAAAAAAATCGCTTTGCTCGATCGCATTGGTGATCGCATTTTTCCAGTTCTGCCCCACCAGCAAATCGTATTCATCCATCCAGGGTTCGACCCCTGCGGATTTCAAATCCTGATAGAGCTTTCTTGCGATATCCTTGTCCTCTCTTGCATAACTGATGAAAACACGCATCAAATTTCTCCGACTTGAGTTATTCTGGGAAAATAGATAGCAGAAATACGCCTTTCCCGCACACCGGTTTTCATATGCTCCGTCTGGTTCACCACCACGACCGAACGGCCGTGATTCAAGACAATCCGTGCATACCGGTTCAGAGCTCTAAGGCCGATACCGCATCGCCTTCGAAAACCAAATTTAGGATGTATAAAGGAAAGTCCGAGCAATGAAGCGGCTTTGGATGCCTGTGAACCGTAAAATTCATAAAAACAACCGACCTGAAAAAATAGAATGAAGCGGTCATACCGTTTCAGAAAGAAGAGATATTGACGCTTCAGAGAGGAAACCACCGCCGGCGGTTCGTTAAGCCGGGTCAGGCGCCCGTCCTTTTCGATGGATGCGTAGTGGTGCAGAAACGGAAATCGTTCAAAAATGCGCTTCCGCAATCGGTAGGTGTCGGCGTGTTTGAAATGGGCGAAATAGGAATTCAGACAGGCGTGAAGCGCGTCCAGGATTTCAGTATCGTAACGGACCGTCAAGATTCCATCCCCGGAAACAATCAATTGTTTTTCAAAATCCCTCAAGCGGGTTTTCAGGTTGTTGACGACACGCCGCCTGCACAGCACATAGTCGGGCCGAATGACATAACCCAGAAAATCTATGCCGTTTGAAACCGGTCGTTTGCGGGTTCTGTTTTCATTGAGTTCCAGGCTGCGTTCACGGGCCAGCCATTCGGCGATACGGGCATGCCATTGCGCCAGTTGGTTCCGGTCGGGGCCCATGAGCACCAGATCGTCCACATATCGGGCATAGTACCGGCATTTCAACTCATGCTTGACGAACTGGTCCAGGCCGTCGAGATAGACGTTGGCAAAAAACTGGCTGGTCAGGTTGCCGATGGGCAGACCCGTATTTTCTCCGGCCCCGCCCAAGGTCTTGCCGACCGGGATGCGGGCCATCATCTGACGCGAAGATTTAAGAAGGTATTCCCGGGTGGGATCATGCAGGATCAGGACCCGTGCCAACCAAGCCATATTGGGGTCCGGACAACGAGCCGCTACCAAGGAATAAAGAATCTCCCGATCGATGCGCATGAAAAAGCTTCGAATGTCAAGCTGCAAGTAGAAGGCCGGGCGGGAGCCGTTTCGGGTGGCTTTGCGGGTGAAGCTTCGAACCCGTTGGGCCGCCAGGTGAATGCCCTTGCCCCATCGGGAGGCGAAACTGTCGTGAATGAAAACCGGCTCCCAGATGGGTTCCAGATAGCCGACCAGGAGGTGATGCACGACCCGGTCCCGAAAATCGGCGGCGTAAATCTCACGCAGTTTGGGTTTGTAGGATGCAAAACGAATGGAGGGTGAGGGATGGTAAGATCTTTCCTGGAGTTGACCGAGAAGTTGCTTCAGGTTTTCCTCGGCGTTGGTTTCGAACAGCAACGCATCGGGCCGGCTTCGCTTGTTCTTTCGGCAATCCAGCCAGGCCCGGTAAAGCTGTTCGTAGGTGAAGACAGGCATCGTCATTATCAGGGGCGAACCGCACGGACATAGTTGTCGTTGTCCAGGTTGTTCCAGTTCACGTTGCCGTTGTTGAAGTTGACGTTCCACGCACCGCCGGAGGCGCGTTGATCCCCTCTCTTTGTGCCGTAAGGCCCACCACGGGCCGATCCTTCCGGTACGACCCGTTGAATGAATATGCCGCATGGGCGGAGGAGAGGCACAATGACATGTCGGCACGCTCCGGCGACATCCGTCGCCGAATTCAGGCCGTGCCCGCTCTTTTCCGGGAAAGGCTCTTGATCCATCCCTCGTTTTGTTTGCTTATATCAATCACCTGGTTGATGGCAACCTCAAAAGAGTTGAAACTGTGAAACGCCTTGATTTCTTTGCAGACCCGGATGGTGAGTTTCAATTGCTCCAGGGTTTCCCGCAAGTCTAAAAGAGTTTCCAACCGGTCGGTTCGGTTGTTGGCTCGAACGATCAGGCCCACCACCTCCCTCGACTGGGTTCTCAGGTCCGAGCCGAGAGTGTATTTGTGATACCGGCTGAAATGCCGCACGATATTCTCGAAATAGACCACCAACTCGAAAGCTTTTTTGTAGATGGGAAGATGTTCGTATTGGGCCATGGTCGTATTTTTCCCGAAGAAACCAAAAAATTTTACGGCTAGCGGGGGGCAAGCCCCCCGCACCCCCCCAAAAAAGAATCAAAAGAACAAAGAACCAATGGATCAAATGGCCAAATAATCCACATTGTCAGGGGCGAACCGCACGGACATAGAGGGCGAGGTCCAGGAAGTTCCAGTGCACGACGCCGAGGTTGAAGAAGACGCGCCACGCACCGCCGGAGGCGCGTTCATCAGCGCTCCAGCACCACCATTGTTTGTCATCAAAAATGGGGTCGATATAGAGTTCGCCTTTTTTCTCCGGCTCCAGCAGCGAAGTTAACTCGTCCACTGTGGGCAACCGCCAGTCGGAGTAGCCGGCGAAGCGATCGCGGTTGATCTGGTCGATATACTTTTGCCTCTCTTTGTATGGTATGAATTTTGGCGAGCCCGACATCTGCCAGGTAAGTCCCGTAGCCCGATCCGTCACCGTGCCGTCGCTGTTGTCATGATAGTCGTTTTGAACGTATTCCAGAGGTCGCCCATTTTTATCCAGCCGGAACACCTTCTTGAATTCATCATCAGATACTGTCATCGGGGTCTTCCGAAGCTCGTACCGTGGTCGATTCGCCTTTTCCGTGCCCGCTCTTCCCTCATCCGTCTCGTCGGTCGTTTCGGCAACCGTTACTCCATCTTCCCCGAGTTTCTTCAATTCCCGGTCCAACCACACTGCAACGCGGGCATACCGCCCCCCCAGCCGCCGCAGCACAAAGGCCGCCACCCGGGCAAAACGCTCGTGGGCGATCCGCAGCGGCCCTTCCCCCGGGCCCAGTCCCCCAGCCAGGACCGCCTGAAACGACTCTCTTGCCCCGGCTTCGTTGACAAAGGCGGACAGTTCATAATCGACCAGGGTCAGCACATTCAGGGTCTCGTCCCGCCGGCTCTCGGTCAGAAGCCGTTCCCGAACGCCCGGAAAGAACTCGTACCAGATCTCGTCGGACGGCAGCCACTTTTCTCGGGGCGACTCCCGGCGCACCATGCCGCTCAACATCACCTCGGCCAGGTGGTACTGCCGGGATTCGGGCAGCATTTTGCCCTGAACCGCCCGCATGACGGGAAGAACGAGTGGCGCGGCCGCCAGAAAGGAGGCCTGCCGGCGGGCCGGGTGGGAGGCCGTGGACCGGAACCCGCGGACCAGGGCCTCGGGGTCAGGATCAGGATCAGGAGAGGGGCCGGGCTTCTGTTTTTCGGGTCCGGGGCCCTCCGAACCGACCTTGACCGGCGGCGGGACTGCGGGGAACCGCGCCTGGTCATACACCACGCCCGGCAGGCGGTGATACCGCCGGCCCGAGATCGAATCGACCAGAGGGCCCAGAAAATCAGACGAGAGCATGACCACCGGCAGGAGTAGTCGTGTCAGGTCCGAGTCGCCGAATGCTTGCCATGATCGGGGAACGGCCCCGCCGCCATCCTTCTTTTTCGGCGCCAGGGCCCGGAGGACCCGCCGGGGACCGGCGATCCGAAGCCGGTGATTGGCATCGCCGGGCCCGCCTGCCAGGAGACGGGCGGAGATGGCCCGGTCCAGCCCGGTGCGCTCCCACAGCCAGTAGGGCATCATCTGGACCAGGGCCGTGATGGCCCCCTTTTTCCAATGGTCCGCCATTCGATAGACGAGGCCCTCGTGCCAGGCCCGGGACACGGCGTCCGAAACCAGCAAAATCAGCCGGCGGCCGTCGGGATGGATCAGCGCGGACGGATGTCTTCCCGGCCCCTGCGGCATAGGACCGGAAAAACCCTCGTGAAGTTGCAGGGCCGGGCGATCGGGTGCCCGGGCGAACCGCCAGATCCGCACGTCCCGGAAAATGCCGGCCCGGACCAGGACCTGATACAGTTCCCGGACGGTCCGCCGCCACACGGCCATGGACGGTGATTCTTCCACAACCAGAACCACATCCAGCCACCGCTCCTTTTGGGGCCGCAGCACCGGGCAGGGAATGCCGGTTTCGGCGATGAAATCGGCCGTGGCCCGAATGTCGGTGGTGGTCCGGACCCGGGAATTCACGCGGCGCTTCAAAGGACGCAGTGCCCGGTGAAGTTCGGCTCGGCCCGGCAATGCGGGCAGGGTCGGGGCCGGAAAAGGCAGGCCGCCGGATTCCCCCTCGCCGGCCGGGCCGGTTGCCGCGTGCAGGCCACCCTCGGCCGCAGGCGGACGGGATTTTTCTTCGCCGGGCGCATCGTCGGATTCCGTGGGTATGCCGTCGGGCATCGCGCCGTCCTTATCGAATCGATCCGCCCCCTTGTCATCCTCGACGTTTTTCAGCCAGGACGGCGACACGCCTTTGAGATGCCCGGCCAGCCAGAGCATGTCGGCCACATCCCGTGCCGTGGCCTCCGGGTCCACGGACCGGACTTCCCGGATGAAGCGGGCCAGCAGGTCCATTACGGCTGCACCGAATCATCCAGCCGTCGGAGCACGGCATCCAGCAGGCTTTTTCCGTCCTTGGGCGCGTGACGAACATCGATGCCGGCCAGGGTGAGATAGACGGCGTTGAGAAGCTGGTCCGTAGCAAGGCTGCCGGGCGTTCGCCGGGTGAGAAATTCCTGGATCAGGACTTCCCGTTCGCCTTTGTCCAGGTCTTCGCCGAAATGGGACCGGACGATGTCGGCCAGCTTGTCCTCATTGGGCTCCCGGATGTCAAGCCGGATGCAGCGGCGCAGAAACGGTTTGGGCAGCTCCCGCTCACCGTTGCTGGTGAGCACCACAAAGGGGAAGGCCGAGCAGACCACTTCCCCGCCGGTGACGGCCACGTCCGGATTTTTGCCCTTCCACGGATAAACATGGGTGGTGTGTTCCTCCCCCATGCGCACCAGCTCCTGAATCGGAAACCGGCCCTCCTCGAACGCATTGAGCAGGTCGTTGGGCAAATCGATGTCGCTCTTGTCGATCTCGTCAATGAGCAGAACCCGGGGCAGCCGTGCGGGCAGCAGGGCCGTGCCCAGGGGTCCGAGGCGGATGAACCGGCCCGGGTCCGGCGGGGCTGGACAGGCCGTTGGGTCGCCCCCCGAACCCTGGCGGCTCATCTGACTTTCCTGAAGGCGGCCGATGGCGTCATAGGAATAAAGACCGTCTTCGATGGTGGATCGCGTGGTGATGGGCCAGTGGAGGACCTTGCCGAGGCTCAACTCCCATGCCACGGAGTAGGCCAGCGACGATTTGCCCGCCCCCGGCGGCCCGGTCACCAGCAGGGGGCGGCGCAGGTATAGGGCCGCGTTGACCATCTCCACCTCTTCGGGGCCGGCCTTGTACTTCATACCGCGATAGGCTTCCGGGTCCGAGGGATCGAAGAGCGGCGGCTCATGGACATCCGCCGGGTCTCGCTTAAAGGCACGCCATTCGGGCGGGTCGGGAAGTCTCTTTGTGATGTCCTGGGGTTATCGGCCGTCGCCCTTGAAGATGTGCCATTCGTTCCGTGTCTTGTTGCTGCTCATATTATTGTTACCTCATGAAAGGACGTTCATATCGTAATGGTGTCGTTCTTCCGTATCCTGTCCGCGTTTGTGGATGTCGCGCTCCGGGTTGTCCCACAAAAGTGTCAGAAGGTAGGGATAGTTCTCCTGGTCCGTTGCGTCCCGTTTCTCCCTCAGGCGCGCAGGAAGATTTCGTAGGCTTCCCCCGTCAATCAGGGGTTTGAGCAAAGTTTTGATATCTGCCTCCCCTACATCTCCCCAAAGAGCCACGGGAACGCCGGATTCCAGCAATACATCATCGAGCCAGGCGTCATCGGGCGGGATTTTCGGTTCAAAGGTCAGCACCAGGCAGGGCCAGCCCTTGGAATTGCATAGTGACTTATCGAGGGATTCCCATGAACACGCAGCCGGGTCGTATTCCCATTGAATGCAATCAGCGGGACTTTTGGCATTCCTGAATTCAAGCCATTTGGTTTTCCAACTCAGCCGCTGATCGGTGGGGATTTCGTCTAGTTCCGTCCTGTCTTCGGTGAGCCGTTCGTACCGGTTCAGCCGGAGATAAACCGGGTACTTTTTCCCCAGGAGCCTTTCACGCCCCTTCCGTCTGCCGGCTTTCAAACGCCAGAGATGGGGCGGAGGCTTAATAGCCGTAAGGTAATCCCCCGGCACCATGATTTCCACGGCTTTGGGGAGGGCATCGTCGTCCAAACGGCGGAGAAATTCATCCAGTTCCGCTTCAATGTCAGAGATTAACAAATCTTCCAGCTCCTTTTCGGGGTCGGCCAATGATCTGCCGTCGCTTTTTTCGGAATACAGATGGAAGGACACCCTGTACTTGTTCTTATTGAGGGGGGATAGATTCGGCGCCAGCTGGACGATCAGGTGGGGCCGAGGAGATCCATCGAGTTCGACCGATGGCGCCTCCCGCTTGGCCGACTGCTTGAAGGAACCAACCGTTTCACCGGTGATGTGGGCGCCCCAACGGATCAGGAATTTTGCGATCCGTTTGTCCGAAATGTCTGGTAACAGGCGGCCGATGAAATCCGCAAAGGGGAAAGATCCATCGAGCCGTTGCGAAAGCCTTTGCGCCTCCTTCAGCATCCACCATCGACACATCAGATCCGGGTCGGGCAACCCAGTTCGGTGCGCAATCCCGCCGGAACCGACGAGATGAAAGCCAGCTTCATGGCTTCGCGGCAGACATGCTCGGCGGTGAGATGTTCGAGCACGTTGGAGATCGTTTCATGGAGTTTCGGATCGGGAAATCCGAGAACATCGGGCAGTCGTTTCCAGATGGCCCGCATGGGAATCGAATTTTTCTCGGAAGAAGCCACCGCCCGAATCAGTTCTTCGATGCCGTCGAGATGGTGTTTACAACCTTCAACCATGTCGAAAGCGGCTTCATCCAAAGATCCTTCAGGGTCGATGGAGCATTGAATCTCATCCCGAAGCTGCTTGAAAACCGCAGTGCGTCTGCGTTTGTCCCTCATGGAAGGGCATCGATCGAGAAGGTCGGTCAGGTTCCATTGTTGTCGGTTGTCGATGAATTGATTCGCTGTCATATCGAAAACATCCTGATGCTGAAAATTTCGCGTCTGAATTTTAATCTGAAGTTACCGCCTGTGGCTCCCTCCGATGCTCGTTGACTGCTGTATGAACCCGAACTCGCCTGATACATCGATAGCCGCTGATCCAATCAGAGAAATCAGATTAATCAGACGCATCCGGGTTCAGACCATCACAACTTCGGCGGATTCAAAAGATAGATGATGACGAACAGCGCAAACGCCCCGGCCGCCCGAAGCTTCGGCTCTTTCCACTCCACGCTGATCATGCCGGGAAACACGGCTCCCATGCCGGCGGCGGCGAGCGCCAGCACCACTCTGAACATCATCTCCTGAAAGGGCGTCGGGTTGGGAATCCAGATCGCGATGACCAGCATCACCGACACGAACACCACCCCGAAAGCAACCGCCGTAACCTTTTCCCAAGTCGCGTTCTCGGGTTCCGTTTTCTTGCTCTCCGGTTCCGGAGATGCGACCTTTTCAGCGGGGAATGGCGGATCTTCGGGCATCGAACGGACCGGAGGCTTAGGAGGAGGTTCTTTTACCACAGGCGGCGATTCCGGCTTGACGGCCGGCTCCTCGGGTCTCGGCGGAACCGGGTCGGGCTTTGGAACAGGAGCGTCAGCCCCGGCATCGGAAGCCCCGAATACTGCTTCCCGCACCCGCTGGGCCTCCGCGAACGGAATGGAGCCCCGCTCATGATCTCCCACGCATTCCATGAGGCGATCGATGCCGCCGTGATAGTTCATGCAGCGCTCGACCATTTCGTTGGCGACGATCCCCACCGCTCCACTCGGATCGATATGCCTGGAAATATCCGGGGACAGGCAATTGACGATCTGCTCACGGCTTCTGTTGTTTCTCATGGCCGGACAGTTTATCAAAGCCTCGGCCAGTTGCCGGGCTTTATCGGCTTCCGAATTCACCGGGATGGTTCCTTTCGTTGCAGGTTCGAAGATAAAGGGGTCCGGCGGTTTTCCGGGCAGTGCTGACGCATGAATTAAAGAATGGCCGGCTTTGGTCATCACCCTACCTCCC
>CAZNLT010000099.1:0-22221 GCA_964573705.1 uncultured Desulfobacterales bacterium | reverse complement strand
GTTCCGACAACATTAGCACGGGTCAATGTTGCCTTGCAACTATCTTCTCGGGTGGCGGATCGGACCTTCATCGGGAAAGGCAGGCGCAAATCCGAAACCACTTGAAAACCCGCTTCCATCGGGCTATATTCGGCGGATCAGCGAAAAGGCTTCAGCATCGCGCCCGACACTTACGTCATACACGCAACGGATCATGCCATCTTTTTTACATCAGATCAAGGCACTCTTTCCCGGTTTCAAAGGGGACTCATCCCCTCCGGAGGATCAGCGGACCCTCATCGGCCGGCTTCTGAAAGAAAAGGGGGTCGTCACCGATGAACAGCTTCGCCGGGCATTGGATGTTCAGCAGGAAAGACGGGCCCAGCTGACCCATCCGCTTCAGCTCGGCATGATCATGGTCGAACTGGGATTTGCCGAAGAGGACGAAGTCGTCCGGGTCATCAATGAGCGTTACCGCCTTTCGGCCACCTCCCTGTCCGACAATGTCGATGAGCTGATCCGGAAAAAAAGGGGGGTCCCCCTTTTTCGGATTCTGACCCATCCCCTGCCCATGTGGTTGCAGCTGTCCGTCATCACCACCCTGATCATCGCCGGAACCATCGTCTCGCTGAGCCTGATCACCCTGAAGGAACAGCGGGAACAGCTCTACCAGCAGACGGTCAAGATCGGCAAGGTGAGCCTCAATTATTTCACCAACAATGCGGGCATTCTCCTGCTGGAAGACAATGTTCTGAAGCTCAACAACCTGATCACCGAAGCCACCTCCGTGGAGGGCATTCGGTATGCGGCCATTATCGATCAAACCGGGGTCATTCGGGCCCATACCGACCATTCCCTCATCGGCGAGCGGTTCGCCCCTTTTCATCCGGTGGGCCGGGCGGTGCGTGACGGAGACCACTCCTATTTCGATTTCGTATCCGAGACCGGGGAAAATATCCTGAACCTCAGCCGCCACATTATCTTGAAGGGGACCGTCCTGGGAGAAGTCCATGTGGGCATCTCTCTCGACTTTATTGAAGAACTGGTCAGCGACCGCAGGCTCGATCTGATTCTGGTCAGCCTCATCACCGTCTTGTCGGGGATTTTCATCGCGGTGCTGTTCGGCCTTCATTTCACCAGACCCATATCCAAACTGGTTCAGGCCACTCGGGAGATCAGTAAGGGGAATTACCACTTCAAGGTGGACCAGACCCGAAAAGACGAAATCGGCAATCTGGCCCATTCCTTTAATAAAATGAGCCATGAACTGTGGATCAAATCCCTGATGCAGAGATCTTTCGGCAAATATGTCGGCGCCGAAGTTCTGGAAATGATCATGGTCAACCCCGAAAGCGAATGGCTGAAGGGACGAAAAAGCCAGGCCACCATTCTTTTCACCGATATACGAGGATTTACCGCCTATACAAAAAACAAGGAACCCGAGGAAGTGGTGGATCGGCTCAACGAGTATTTTGAAATCGCCACCAACACCATCCTGAAATACGGCGGGTATGTGGATAAATTCGTGGGGGATGCGGTGCTGGGGGTTTTCGGGGTTCCGATCCATCACGAGGATCACCTAATACGGGCGGTTCAAGCGGCCCTGGAGATGAACAACGGTTTCTGTAAAAACGGGCAAAACTGTGCCGAATCCCTTCTCAATTCGGTGGGCATCAGCATCAACACCGGGGTGGTGGTCTCGGGCAATATCGGATCTCAGGTCAAAATGGAGTATACCGTCATCGGCGACACCGTCAATATCGCCTCCCGGCTGAATGCTCTGGCCGGACCCGGGGATATCATCGTCACCACCGGTATTTACGAGGCATTGAAGGATGTGCTGGAGGTGGAAATTCGACCGCCCCAGCAGATCAAAGGCCGGACCCATCCGGTGCCGGTGTATAACATCATTCGAATCAAGGAGAAAAAGAACACATGAACAGACCGGTCGTCATCGGGGTCATGGGAGGGGGCCATGCTTCTTCGCAAGCGGCCGAGACTGCTTACCAACTTGGGAAGTTGATCGCCGAGCAGGGGTGGGTATTGCTCAACGGTGGACGCAACGCCGGCATTATGGAAGCGTCGGCGAAAGGGGCCAGCGACGCCGGAGGGTTGACGGTGGGGATCCTGCCCGACGGGGATGACCGGTTCGCTTCCCCGCACATTCAGATCCCGATCCTCACCGGCATGGGCAACGCGCGCAACTGCATCAACGTATTGTCGAGCCGGGTGGTGGTGGCCTGCTCCGGGGGCGCCGGAACCTTGTCCGAAATCGCCCTGGCCCTGAAGTTCGGAAAACCGGTCATTCTGTTCAACTTTGAAGTCAAAGATCTCTTTCTTCCCCGAACCCCGGGCGGCCGAATCTTTGATGCGGACACACCGGAGGCGGTGATCGATCGGATTCGGTCACTTCTGGACGAATGAAGGACCTGATTCCAGCAGGGCTTCGGCCAGAAGCAGGTCTTCCGGTGTGGTGATTTTGATGTTGCGCCGGCTGCCCGGTATCATCATCACCGGGTGCCCGAGCCGCTCCACCAGGGAGGCATCGTCGGTGCCGCGGAATCCTTCCCTTCGGGCCGCTTCATGGGCCGCCAGAATGAGATCGAACCGAAACGACTGAGGGGTCTGAGCCAGCCACAATCGGTCCCGGGGCAGGGTCTGCCGAATTCGCCCCTGCTCATCGACCGATTTGACGGTGTCAAAGGCGGGAATCCCCGGAATGCAGGCGCCGGTTTCCATCGCCCCGTGCAGGCACCGGATAATGACGGTTTCCGTAACCAGGGGCCGAACCCCGTCATGAATGGCCACGATCTGTGCACCCAGCTTCTCAGCGGTTCGAAGCCCATTGAAGACCGATTCCTGCCGTTCGGCGCCTCCGACGGTCAGACGGACCGGTTTTTTCAGCAAAAGGGGGGAGATGACTGTCTGTTCACAGAAATCAAGGTCTTCAAAAGGCACCGCCAAGACCATATCATCAACGGCATCACAACGGTCGAAAACAAGCAGGGTTTTGCCCAGAATCGGCATCCCGCCCAATTGAAGGTACTGCTTGCGGACCCGGCCCTTCATTCGAAGGCCGCTGCCGCCGGCCACGATCACGCCTGTCGAGTGCATCCGCCGCCGCGTCAGTCTCTCAGATACTGGAGGTCTTTGGGCAGTGGAATGCCGTTGCCCATGGAGTCCTCTCCGTAATTGACTCCGGCCAGGATCTCCAGGTCCCGCAATGCCCGGGCATCGCCTTCAAAGGAGACCTCGGTGATGTTTTCATTCTGGATTTTGCCGCCGGCCCACTGAATATCCAGGACGCTGCTGGCATCAAACCGGCCGCCCCCGGCGCACAATTCCACCTGGCCGCCGTAATGCTGAACCACCTTGGCCACCAGCAGGCTGGGACGGCTGTGAAATCCTCTCGTCACCGGAACCCCGACCCGAATCACCCCCCGTTCAATATTCTCGTTGAGAATCTCCTGAGCCAGCTCCTTTCCGTTGGTCAGATAGTAGCAGGCATAATAGAGGCCGTAGTTGATGGTCCGGTCGAGGAGGATATCCGGGTCCACCAGAAAGGAAAGCTGATTCCGAACCTTTTTATAGATGTCTTTGTATCCGGCTTTGTGGAGATGGCGTTCATAAAAATGGAGCAGTCGGCCCATCATCTGAAGAAGGTGAAAGACCACCGAAAAGAAGCTTCGCAGCTCCTTCAGCTTACGATTGCCGTACCGGTACCCGCCGTGGATCACGTAAGTATCAAAGGACGACTGCAGATTGTGCACCAGCATTTCGAAGCGTCGGACCTCCACCTCGTCGATGGTATCGGGCACCAGCCGTTTGATCTTTTCCAGATCGTAAGGCTCATAGAATCCAAACTGATCAAAGTGGCCGGCGATGTTCAGAAACTCGCTGGCGATCTTGACCACGTTTTTCTTCTGCTGATTTTTCTGCTCGTCGTCGATGGTGTATTCGAGCCGCTCACCGGTGGTTATTTCGGGAAAATCGGCCCACTCAAATCCCTGCTCCGGAAGGGGAATTCCCAGACGCCCGGCTTCATCGAGAATCACCGGGGCCATTTTTTTGAGGGAGGCGGTCAGAAATTCCAGGGTGACCTTTCCTTCGAATTCAAAGGTGTCGCTGTCTTTCAGGCTGTAAAAGGCGAGCCGGTTGAGGATATGCTTCTGGCAATAACCGCCCAAGCTCAGGTGTCGAACCGCTGCGGACAGTTCACGGTAGAGATACCAGTCTTTGTTGTTTTTGGCGCCGTGAAAATCGAGAAAATCCTCCAACACCTGGGAGGTGCCGATCAGCTCGGAGTAGAGTTTTTTGGTGAACTGATGCCCGTGGCGGGGCGCATCGGGACTCGAGATATAGAGACAGCATTTCAGATAATCATGGGAAAAAAGGCGTGCTTTTTCAGCAAATGAGGTGTCGCAGCCGGTCTTGTGCGCTTCCATGGTCTACATCAAATCCTGCTCGGGGTGAAAAAGGCTGTTTCCGAAAACCGGATCGCCGGCCCGATCATCCGTCCGCACGGCATTCTTACAGCCCACTCGAAAAAGAAAAAAATAAAAAAGGGAAAAGAGTAAGCGGCCGGAGCCTTCCGTAAGCCGAATTTTGTAACCGCCGCATTCGATTCTCACCGACCGCGGCGGATGACGGCCATTCATCTGAGGATGCCGGTTGCCCGGCATCTCTTGCGACCTACCCGGAAGCTTCGGACGAGCCGCCCTCAAGCGCTTCCCTATTTGGTCTTGCACCGGGTGGGGTTTACCGAGCTTCCCCGGTCACCCGGGGAACTGGTGCGCTCTTACCGCACCGTTTCACCCTTACCCCGCGGATTGCGGGGCGGTCTGCTTTCTGTTGCACTTTCCTTCACGTCGCCGCGACTCCGAATTACGGAGCACCCTGCCCTGTGGTGTTCGGACTTTCCTCCGGATACCGCGTATCCAGCGGCCGTCCGGAATGCTCCGGCCGAACTTACTCTAAATTTTCCCAATAGATAATTCTATTACAGAAGGGACAGAATTTCAAGTCTTCAAATCGCCTGAGTTCATTGCTCATCTGGGGCGGAATATTCATATTGCACCCCTCGCAAACCGTCCCCCTGACCGGAACGACGGCAGGTCCGGAATCCCGCTTTCGAGCGGTCTCATATTTCCGCATCAACTCTTGCGGCACCTCCGCGGCGACCCGGTCCCGTTCCCGACCCAGTTCGGCCAGTTGCTGCCGGCTCTGCTCAGATTCGGATTGCAGCGATTTCTTTTCGGTCCGAATCCGCGCCTTCAGCTGTTCATATTCTCGGTTACGCTGCTGCAGCGCCTGCTCGGCCGCTTCGATCTCATCGATCAAGGCCAGCATCTCGTCCTCGATGAGGCTGTTTCTCCGCTTGATCTCGTCGATCCCTTTCAGCAGCGCCTGGTATTCCTTGTTGGTTTTGACGGCCAAGAGCCGCTCCTGGTTTTTTTTGACGGTGTCGCTGTTCATCTTGACGTCGGATTCCTTAGACCGATAGGCCTTTCTCAAATCTTCAAGAGATGCGGTGTCCTGCTCAATGGCCTGTTCAGCGGCTTTCAATTCGGTTTCCAGATTTTCGGCTTTTCGAACCAATTGATTGATCAGAGCCTGAATGCGCGCGGCATCCGTTTCAATCCCTTGCAGTTTTACCAGAGTCTCGATTTGCTCCTTCATGTTAGTCCTTAGACATCCTTTTAGAATGGCCCCTCGATCCCCGGGCAAGAAGCGGGAAAGAAGGATTATGAAAAATTGAAGGGATCCCGCTCCAGGTCACAGGCCTCCACCGTGACCGGGAGCCCCTTCTCGGCGATTATCTCCCGAAGCCGGTCGGTCAGCACCCGGATGATCAGATGTTCCGAACCGAAATGGCCGATGTCGATCAATCCCACCCCCCGGGCCTGAGCATCCCGGGCCTGGTGATATTTCACATCCCCGGTGATGAACACCTGGGCCCCGGACGCATAAAAGAAATCCATCATTCCGCCGCCGCTCCCCGAACAGACGGCCGCGTGCGTCACCGGCATGTCGGGGTCTCCGGACCACCTCACCCAATCCAGATTCAGCCGGTGTTTGATTTTCGTCACCAGTTCCGACAGGCATGTCCGGCCCGAAAGCCGCCCTACCCGGCCCAGACCTTCTCCGCTGCCGGGAACCGATTCTTCTCCGAGCACCGACACCTCGGTCAAACCGATGGCGGAGACCAGCCGGTCATTGATTCCGCCGGCCACGCTGTCGAGATTGGTATGGGCCGAATAGACCGCCAGGGAGTGCCGGGCTGACAGGAGAATGGTTCTGCCGATAGGGCTTGAAAAATTTATCGATTTGAGGGGCTTGAAAATGAGGGGATGGTGGGTGACAAGGAGGTCGACCTGACGGTCGCAGGCGGCGGAGACGACCTCCGGTAGAGGGTCCAGCGCCACCCAGACCTTCCGAACCGGCCACTCCTTTTGACCGGTTTGAAGGCCCGGGTTGTCCCAGGTTTCGGCAAGCCGGATCGGGGCCAGCTCCTCCAGAATTTCGGACATGTCCGCAATGGTCACCGTCTTCACATGATCACCTGTTTCGTCCGGAGCGATTTGCGACCAAAAAAGGCGTGGTCTGCTTCAACCACGCCTTTCGGCCTCAGATTTTCGGATGGGCCCACCTGGGATCGAACCAGGGACCTACCGGTTATGAGCCGGTGGCTCTGCCAGCTGAGCTATGGGCCCCGAATACTCCGTTGATCGGCTCCTTACCTACCGCCGGTGCTCGACTTTGTCAAGGATTACCTATCAGTAGTCGATGAAGCTCTTGAGCTTTCGGCTCCGGGTCGGATGCCGTAATTTTCGAAGAGCCTTGGCCTCGATCTGGCGAATCCGCTCCCGGGTGACGGCAAAATCCTGCCCCACCTCCTCAAGTGTGTGATCCGCTTTTTCGCCGATGCCGAACCGCATTCGAAGGACCTTCTCTTCCCTCGGTGTCAGGGTGGCAAGCACTTTTCGGGTCTGCTCCGCCAGATTCAGGTTCACCGCCGCATCCGAAGGCAGCATAAACTTCTTGTCTTCGATGAAATCACCCAGGTGGCTGTCTTCTTCTTCGCCGATGGGGGTCTCCAAGGA
The DNA here is from genome assembly GCA_964573705.1 of uncultured Desulfobacterales bacterium. Classification (GTDB taxonomy): domain Bacteria; phylum Desulfobacterota; class Desulfobacteria; order Desulfobacterales; family Desulfococcaceae; genus JAABSQ01. The sequence continues at coordinate 15,139 of CAZNLT010000099.1, read as the reverse complement.
GATCGGCTCTCTGGCGATCTTGAGCACTTTTCGCACCTTCTCCAGGGAAATTTCCATCTTTTCGGCGATCTCCTCCGGGGACGGCTCCCGGCCCATTTCCTGAACCAGATACCTTGAGGTGCGGATCAGTTTGTTGATGGTCTCGATCATATGTACCGGTATTCGAATGGTCCGGGCCTGGTCGGCGATGGCCCGGGTAATGGCCTGGCGAATCCACCAGGTGGCGTAGGTGCTGAACTTATACCCACGGCGGTATTCGAACTTGTCCACCGCTTTCATGAGACCGATGTTGCCTTCCTGAATCAGGTCCAGGAATTGCAGCCCCCGGTTGGTGTATTTTTTGGCAATGCTGACCACCAGACGAAGATTGGCCTTGATCAACTCTCCTTTTGCGTCTTTGGCCCGCTGCCGCCCCTCTTCAACACAGGAGATGATCCGCTTGAGGCCGCGGCAGTTGGTCTTCAGCTCGTTTTCCCGCTGATCGATCTCTCCCTGGGCCTGCTGTAAGGCATCGCATAGGCCGTGGATCTCGGCTTCCCCGAGGGTGCAGTTTTCCCGGGCCCGATACAGCAAAGCCAACGGATCTTTCCAGATCACCCTGCATTCACTAACCGGAATATTGAGCCGATCGGCGGTTTCGAGGATTATTTTATTCATTCGTTCGAGCCAGTCGATTCGGTTTCGGATTTCCTCCTCGATTTTGTCGATGACACTGCTTTCCAGACGCCAATCTTTCAGGAGTTCAAAAATTTTGGTATTGCGCCTGGAAATATTTCTCCGTATACGCCGCTGATCGTCGGATTCCAGCTCTTCAGTAAACAGCTCTTCCCGATAATTCATGGTCTCTTCGTACAGTTCCCGAATGGACTGGATCGTTTTAATAAAATTCTGAATCTGAAGGTCCTCATCCACAGCGGTGTCGCCTTCATCCAGATCCCGAAGCACATGGCGGGGGCGAAGTTCTCCCGACGCGATGTATTCCCCCAGATGAAGGATATACTCCACTCCCAGGGCCGTGTCCAGAAGCGCCTTTAGGACCTCCTGTTCACCGGCCTCGATCTTTTTAGCGATAACCACCTCTTCCTCACGGCTGAGCAGGGTCACCATGCCCATCTCGCGCAGATACATCTTTACCGGATCGGTCACTGTGCCGAATTCGGACACCGAGCTGTCGCCCCGGAGCCGCTTGTCGCTTTTTTTGACCTTTTTGATTTTCTGCTTTTTTTCGTCCAGAATTTCAATATCGAGATCCTTAAACAGCACCAGCGTTTCGTCCAGCTGGTCTGAAGACAGGAGTTCCTCGGGCAGCACCTCATTGATCTCGTCATAGGTCAGGTACCCCTGATCCTTCCCCTTGTCGATCAACACCTTGAGGGCAGCCTTGGTGGTCTCGAAATCTTTTTCTTGATTTTCAGCAGATTTCTCTGTCATATTCCGTTAGCCTCCCGCATGCAGACTTCAGGTTTTGTTATGCCTTTGCCTGGCTTGATTTTGCTGCTTCTCTTTCACTAACTTCGGGACCCGCGCAGGGTCATTTCTTTGTGCTTCTGCTATCATTCGTGTCCATTCTGCCGGACGTGTTCGAGACGGGCGCTCGAATTGTGCAATCCACTTGCGACATCCCTCTATACTCCATTCCTCATCAGTCATTGCCAATTCGACTGCAATCGAACGTTGGGACTCTTCCAACGAATGAATCAGTTCGGTAACATTTCTATCCGCATCTTCTTTAAGTCGATCAATTAGAGCGTCCCATAGTGCCTTAAGGGTTGAGTCTTCAAATATTTTAGAAAGATCTCGATCTACAATCTCTGGTAAAATCTCAGGAAACTGAAGGATCATGGCTACTATTTTTTGCTCTAATTTAAATCTCCGACCTCTGCGAAGCGCCGGCTTTACATCCTGCACAGAAGCCGTTTGCGGTTTTTTGGAAGACGCGGTTCGCATCCTCTCTCTAATCATTGCCTCATCAACCCCTAACAGTTCCGCTAATTTTCGAGTGTGATGTGAAAAAACGATCGGATCCTCAAGAGCAATGAAAGGTTCCACCATTTCATCTATGATTCGTACCTTTCCTTCGATGGACAATCCGTGATTCTTGAGTGCCTCTCCCATCATAAAATCCAAAACACCATAGGCATTTCGTGATGTGCGATGAAAAGCATCGACCCCGAATTCCAACATATAGGTATCCGGATCATGCCCTTCGGGTAGCACAAGAATTCGGGCATTCAGGCTTTCCTTTCGAAAGATCTCCACGGATCTTTTTGCAGCTCGAAGCCCCGCTTGGTCCGAATCGAATACAAGAATCACCTCTTCGACCTGACCTTTCAGCAGTCGGACATGCTCAAAAGTCAGGGCTGTTCCCAGGGTAGCAACTGAATTGGTTACTCCTGCCTGATAAAGAGATATAACATCAAAATACCCCTCCACCAAGTAAATCCGCTTTGTTTCTCTTGCCTCTATTCGTGCGGTATCCAGGCCGTAGAGAGTCCTGCTCTTGCTGAAGACCGGTGTTTCCGGAGAGTTGAGATACTTGGGCATCCCCTCATCCATCACCCTTCCGCCGAATCCGACCACCTGCCGCCGAATGTCCCGAATGGGAAACATGATGCGGTCCCGAAAGCGGTCGATAAAGCCGCGCCCGCTTTTTCGCGGAATGGTCAACCCTGCTTTTTCAAGGAGCGCCGGGTCGATTTTCTTCTTCGAAAAAGAACGGATCAGATGATCCCAGCCATTGGGCGCATATCCCATCCCGAAGGTTTCGGCCACCACGGGCTTGATTCCACGCCGCTCCAGATAGGCCCGGGCGGGTTCTCCGGCCCGGCTTTTCCAGAGCATGTGTTGAAAATAGGCCATGGCCTCCCGGTTCAGATCAAACAGAGCTTCCCGCTCACTGAATCGCCGTTTCTCCTCAGGCGTTAAATTTTGGGTAGGCACCTGGACACCGTACCGCCGGGCAAGGTTCCGAGCGGCTTCCGGAAACGAAAGACCCTCATACTCCATCAGAAATTTAAAAACGTCCCCGCTGGCACTGCATCCGAAACAATAATACATCTGTTTTTCCGGACTCACTGAAAACGAGGGCGTCTTTTCAGAATGAAACGGACAAAGACCCTGGTAGTTTTTCCCGGCCTTTTTGAGGATAACCATATCTGAAACAATGTCAACGATATCAGCGGCATTGCGGATTTCAGAGACGATATTTTCCGGGATATAACTCACCAGCAGGGAGCCTCCATCGGGAGGGCGGCAGCGGAGAAAAAAGAATAAGGAGAGTAAATCAATAAGAGATCGCCTGTCGGCGTTACAAGTGAATTTGGGCTGTAAGATCGATCCATTACAGTCATATGACCGTTAAGGGAAAAAGCAGTGCATGGCTAAATCCGTCTACTTTTTTCGAAAACCTTTAAATTAAGATTTTCACCGTCTTTTGTCAATAGGGGTGAATACCCTATTTTTCTGAGGAATCGGCATTCCCTCGGGCTGCGGCAATGGCCTCTTTCAAACGAAGGGTGCCGCTGTACAAGGCTTTACCGGTAATCACCCCCACCACCCCCGCGGATTCGAGGGGAAGCAAAGCATGAATATCGGCCAGGGTGGAGACCCCGCCCGAGGCCACCACCGGAATGGAGACCGCTTCCGCCATGCGCCGGGTTTCTTCGATGTTGGGGCCGGTCTGCATCCCATCCCGATGGATATCGGTGAAATTGACGGCGGCCACGCCGCTGTTTTCGAATTGGCGGGCCAGATCCACCGCCCGAACTCGGGTGGTCTCGGTCCATCCTTCAATAGCGGCCCACCCGTCCCGGGCGTCGATGCCCACCACGATCCGGTCGGGAACGGTTTTGCAGGCCTCGGTGACCAGGTCCGGATTGCGAATGGCCTCGGTGCCGATAATCACCCGATACACCCCGAGATCCAAAAAAGCCCGAATGTTTTCGGCGGTGCGAATGCCGCCGCCGACCTGGACCGGCACCTGAACGGAATCCAGAATGGAGCGGATGGCATCCAGATTTTTGGGCGTCTTTTCCAGAGCCCCGTCCAGGTCCACCACATGGATCATTTCCGCTCCCTGCTCGGCCCATTGCCGGGCCATGGCCGCGGGATCATGGGAAAATACCGTTTCGGCATCCATCCGTCCTTGGAGCAGGCGCACGCACCGGCCGCCTTTGATATCTATTGCGGGGATGATTATCATTGCAGCCTGAACGCGCTCAGAATTTCTTCCAGACCGGCTTGGGCCATTTGGTCGGCGGTGATCCACTGGCCGTCTCGCTCGATAAAACTCGACAGCTCAAAGAGATCATCGGTGAGGGCCTTCTGGGTTTCGTCGAAGGCGCCGGTCCAGATCACCCGCCCGTCCGACACCCGCAGCAGGTGAAGATCAAAAGCCACCGAAGCCGGAGACTCCACGGAAAACTTCCCCCCAACCCGTTCCTGATACCGGTAGATGTGACCCGCCAACACCGCATCCGCCCCCAGTTTGCGCCCCGTCACCGTCAACAGGTTCCGCTCCGGAAGGATATTGCCGTTCTCAGTCAGCAACTCGGATTGGAGACCGCTCATCTCTTCCGGAGAAATGAACTTGAACTCCTCCCTACCCTGAAGCCGCTTTCGCAGTTCCTGATTCAAAATGGACTTGGCCCCTTCGGTCACCCCGCCCGTCAGAAAGGTTTTTCCGCTCAGTGGACAGCGTACGCTGATATCTTTCCCGGCGGTCTCTGCAACGTTTTTGAAAGAAACCACCAGAATCCGCTCCAGGCTCGGTGGAACGTAGATGGGTTTGGGGCCGGCACTCCCTCGTTCACAGCCCGACAGAAAAGGAAGGAAAAGGAACAACAGAAGCGGTATTGGGAAAAGAATCGAAAACGGGCGTATGCGATGGTTCATGGACAGCCTTGCTTGCCGAAAAAAAGTTGCGCCGAAATCCGGCATTGAAAATTATAAGGCCCCCTTGGAGGAGCGGACGGTGCTGATCCGTTCATCCAATGAGACCGCCTCATCCAGAGCCCGGCCGAGGGCCTTGAACATCGATTCGATGATGTGATGCTCATTCTCCCCGTAGGCGACATTGATGTGAAGGTTCATTCCGCCCCGGTTGGAAAAGGCGCGAAAGAATTCTTTGGCGAGAATCACGTCGAATTTCCCGGATTGGCCGATCTCAGGCACATGGTAGACCAGGAAGGGCCGTTTGGACAGATCCACCGCTACCGCAGTGAGGGTTTCATCCATGGGCGTAACCGCATATCCGTAGCGTTTGATGCCCTTGCGCTCTCCCAGAGCCTGATCCAGGGCTTCCCCCAGAACCAGCCCCACATCTTCCACCGTGTGATGAAAATCGACTTCGACATCCCCCGTCGCCTGAACCTTGAGGTCGAAGAAACCATGGACGGAAAAGAGGGTCAGCATATGATTAAAAAAAGGAATGGGGCTGGAAATATCGGGTCGGCCTTTTCCGTCCAGATTCAGCTCAAGAACGATTTCCGTTTCTCCGGTTTTTCTTTCAACCGCCGCGACCCGCTTAGTCATTCTGCAACACCCTGCTTCTGAATTCGAAACCCGCTGATCTATAAAACAAAAAAGTTGAAAAGGGCACGATAGGGAAGGTTCTCTGGAATTTAAGGACCATGCTTGAGAAAAGGTGGTGGAGATGAGGGGGATCGAACCCCTGACCTCAGCATTGCGAACGCTGCGCTCTCCCAACTGAGCTACATCCCCACTCGACAATTGGATGCTTATATCAGATGGTCACCGGCGCGTCAATCAAAAAAAACTTGTATTCTGCCCATAAAGGGATCAAGATGGCGGCTTAATGCGAGCATTCAATATACGAGAGGATTTTATGAGCACCCATATACGGCTTAAAGACGCATTTAAAAAGGAGACCCGAGATCAGGACAAAGTCATTCACCCTCGGGAGACCATTCGGCGACTGCGGGAAAAACTCGATCATCTAAATCTTCATATTCTGGATCATACCGAACGAATCGACAATGGCCGGTTGGACATTCCGGTTTTTTTCAGCTACTGCGGCCCTGACGGACAGGCCATGACCGGGACCAAGAAACAGATGGGAAAAGGCGCCACCCCGGATCAGGCCGAGGCCAGCGCGGTGATGGAACTGGCCGAACGGTTCAGCCTCTACAGTTTCCGGAACAACCCGGCCAATTTCAAGGTGAATCGTCGCCCCGATTTAAAAGACCGGGCCGTCTCCTTTAAGACCATCGCCAGGTCGGTCCATGACGATTCCGAAGATCTCGACACGGTCCAAGAGATTTTCGATGCGCTCCCGCTGCGCTGGACCGAAGGATACAACCTGACCCGGGAACGGCCGGTACTGATCCCCTTTGACTGGTTTTTCACCATCAACGAATTCAACGGAGCCTGCGCCGGAAACCAGGTGGAAGAGGCCCTCTGCCAGGGGATCTGCGAGGTGGTGGAACGTCATGTCTCAGCCCGAATCGCCCGAAACCGTTGGATGGTGCCGTCCATTCGGCCGGAATCGGCATCCGATCCCGTTGTGGCAGACATGCTGGACAAATACCGCCGGGCCGGCATCGAGGTGAATCTGTCCGATTTCACCCTGGACACCGGCATTCCCAGCGTGGGGGTTCTGGCCTGGGACCCGGCCACCTTTCCGGATGCCAGTGAAATCGTTTGGACCGCCGGTACCGCCCCCAATCCCGTGAAAGCCCTCGGCCGGGCCCTCAGCGAAACCGCCCAGCTGGCCGGCGATTTTAATACCGGCTCCAACTACCTGGCCAGCGGCCTGCCGAAATTCAGCCGAATCGAAGAAGCCGATTTCATTCGAAACCCGGAAGCTCAGAAGGATGTCACCGATCTTCCCGATCTGTCGGACCCCAACATCAAGGTAGAGATTCAACGCCTGCTCGATGCCTTGCGAAAACGGAATATGGAGGTGCTGGCGGTGAATACGACCCATCCCCGGCTGGAGGTCCCCGCCTTTTACACCATCATTCCCGGAGCCCATTTCAGGCAACGGGCCGCCAACCAGAGCGTCGGCATGTTCTGCGCCAAACTGATCACCGAGAACTATTCGCCGGAAACGGCTATTCTTCAGCTCAAAGAGATGGACCGAAAACTGCCCGGGAAATATTACGTCCAATTTTATCTCGGAACCGCCCATCTTGGGGCCGATAATCCGGAAATCGCCCGGGGTTACCTGGAATCGGCCTTGGCCTCCGACCCGGCCGAAGAGGATATCCCCAGCATCTATTCTTATTTGGGGGTGTGCCTGAAGGAGATGGAGCACTACCGGGAAGCCCTGGACGTGCTCAGAAAAGGGATTGCCGTCGATTCGGATAGAACCGATCTGCACAACCTGGCGGGGTTTTGCCATTTCAAACTGAAAGAACACGAACAGGCCATCGAGAGTTTCCAGGAAGTGCTTCGCCTCAATCCAAGCTCTGGCATCGATTATGCCAATATCGCCACCAATTACCGGGAACTTGGAGATAGGGAAAAGGCGGTGGCTTATTACCAAATGGCCCTGGAGATCGATCCCTCTCTTGATTTCGCACGGGAGAACCTTCACCGGTTGACTGCCGCCTCCTGAGGGCCGGCCTTCCGCCGCGAGTAAGAAGTCAATTCAGGGGATGGACCGTTTCGACGTCATTATCGTGTTGGGGGCCGCGGTATGGGAAGGGCATCGCCCCAGCCCGGCCCTTCGCCGCCGCATCCTGCACGGGGTTTCGCTCTGGAAGCAGGGTGCCGCCGACTATCTGTTGGTGACCGGCGGGCTCGGCAAATATCCGCCCGCCGAAGCACGAATCATGGAAATCCTGGCCGCCGAGGAAGGGGTCCCGCCGGAGAAAATCCTTTCGGAAAATCAAAGCTCCTCCACCTTCGAAAGCGGCGTCCGGTGCGCAAGAATCATGAGGGATCGGGGTTGGTCCAGAACTTTGCTTGTCACAGACGGTTATCACCTGCCGCGGTCTCTGCTGGTTTTCCGGTCCCGGGGGCTTGTCGCCGAGGGCAGCGCCGCCGATCGCGGCGGAGACAAGAATACATCCCCACATCGATGGTTTTATATGGCGAGGGAAATCATTGCCTATTTATGGTATCGCATCCGAATCACGGCTGAAAATAAATGACCTGGCACGGCTCCAGCCCACTTTGGCGATAACACTACCTTAAATAACGGGGATGCCCACCTCCTGTTCCAGCTATGACAACACATACCGAAATCTTTGTCACAGACCGGGGTCAGTCGATCTTTCCTTCTCTGCCGTCGTCGCAGCCCATATCTTCGTCATGGAAGCGGGCGTGCTCTGGCGCCTCCGCCCGAACGCAGACCTCGGGTTCGGCGGATGCATCCTCCGCATTTTTATCGCCTTCTCTCTTGCCCTTATCCCGAAAAATCGCCATCGCCTGGTTCAAACCGGCGGTAAACTCGTGCATCCCCTTTTCCATGCCGGTTTTAAAGGCTTTCCAGGCGTCGTCGCTCCCCTCCCGCATGTCGCTTAATCGGTCCCTCAACTCTTCCCGGCGCTTTTTCAGGAATTCAATCTGTTCAGCATATTCCACCCGGGCATCGGCGCCTATTTTTTCAGACTTTGCTCTTAGTTCTTCGATTTTGGCCTTCCATTCCTTTAATTGGGCTTCAGCCTTTTTTTTGTTTGCCCTTCCAGGTTTTTCGATATAGACAGTAGGGATTAGAAATGAATTTGAATTCACACCACCCTTTGTGGAAACGGAATCCCCTATGCCATTTGAATTCTTTATCGGCCGCCGTTATCTTCGGGCCCGGCGAAAAACCGCCTTCGTCTCTCTGATCTCACTGCTGTCCACCGCCGGCGTCTCGGTCGGGGTCATGGTGATGGTCGTGGTGATCGCGGTCATGTCCGGGGCCGATTCGGAATTGAAAAATCGACTCCTGGGGGTCACCTCCCACGCCGTGATTCTCCGCCATGGCGGCCCCTTTACCGAATACAGAAAACCCCTGGAAACCATCCGCGAAGCCCCCGGGGTGGAGGCGGCGACCCCCTATATTTATACCCAGGTCATGCTCCACTCCCCCAAAGGGATTTTCGGATCGGTCCTGAGGGGCGTAGACCCGGAAACCGCCGCTCAGGTCATCGGAACCCTCGATCCGGCGGCGCTTCAAAAACTGGCCCGGTTCGCCTCCGACCGGAGCGGTACGGAATCCCCAAGCGGTCCCCCCGGAACCAATGGGGACGCTTCCGACCCCCTGATTCCCGGCATTCTTTTGGGCAAGGAGCTGGCCGCCAATTTGAACCTGGGCGAGGAGGACCTGGTATCGGTGGTCCTGCCCCGCGGCTCCGGGGGCAGCATCGGCCGCATGCCGGTCATTCGCCGGTTCCAGGTCATGGGCATCTATGAATCAGGGCTCTATGAGTTCGACAAGGCCATGGCCTACATCACCTTGTCGGATGCCCAAAAGATGCTGGGGGTGGAAGATACCATTTCCGGAATCGAAATCCGGGTGGAAGACGTTTACAACGCCCGGGCTATTGCGGACGGGATCGTCTCCATGTTAAAATTTCCCTACTGGGCCCAGGACTGGATGCAGATGAACCGCAATCTCTTTTCCGCCCTCAAGCTCCAAAAGACGGTGATGTTCATCATTCTGGCCCTGATCGTTCTGGTGGCGGCGTTCAATATCGCCAGCACCCTCATCATGATGGTGATGGAAAAAACAAAGGACATCGCCATTCTCAAGGCCATGGGCGCCACCGATCGAAGTATCAAGAAAATATTCGTTTATAAAGGGATGGTGATCGGCGGGGTGGGCGCCCTCTTCGGATTGCTGGCCGGATTCGTTCTCTGTCTGCTCCTCAAGGAGTACCATTTCATCGAACTGCCCACCGACGTCTATTTCTTTTCCACGCTGCCGGTCAGCCTCAGAGCGCTGGACGTACTGGTGATCGCCGCCGCTACGCTGCTCATCTGTTTTCTGGCCACTTTGTACCCGTCTCACAAGGCGGCCAAATACAACCCGCTGGAGGCATTCCGCTATGGCGGATAAAGCGCTCCCACGGGTTGCATTCTGGGGCCGGGCAGCTTATCTTGATATCCGAAAGACGCCTCGGCGATTACTTGTAACCACAAGCAAAAGGAGACAGCGGATGAATCGTGACCAATACGATGCTATTCTCGGAGACGCCATTCAGGGAGAAATCGAAGCGCAGAACTTCTATAAAGCGGTCGCGGAAAAACTGAGTGATCCTTTTCTCAAGGATCTTTTTCAGGGGTTTGTGGATGAAGAAAAAAAGCACCAGGATATCCTCGAAGGCTTTCGATCCCGTATGCCGGAAACCCTTCCCTTTGACGAAAACCGGGACTACAAAGTCGCCGAAACCGTAGACGACACCCCTGAGCTGTCCACCGATATGAAACCGGCCGATGCCTTCGCCCTAGCCATGAAAAAAGAAGAGCAGGCGATGAAACGGTACACCGATCTGGCCGAGGACGCCACCGATGCCGAGCAGAAAAAGATCTTCCAGGATCTGGCCGCCATGGAGCGCGATCACAAACGCAAAATGGAAAACGCCTTTGTGGATGTCGGGTATCCGGAAGTCTGGTGAACCCTGCTGGGCAAGCCCCCTTTGTGGCATGGCCCGAATGCATGCGAAAACAGAGAAGCAAGGGCTTTTCAGGTGAGGGGCTGTATCCTCATCCGAAACAGGCAAGACTGAACAAGGCCAGGTTGCCCAAAACGTGAATAGTGATCGGGGTCATGAGGGTTCCCTCGAACTCGTAGGCCAGCGCAAACAAGACCCCGCCCACTGTCTGGGTGACCGGAAATCCACCGGTGGAATGGGCCGATACGAAGAGCAGGGAACTGGCCGCCAGCGCCGGGAGGATTCCCCATATTCGAAAAAACCCGTAGAGCACCCCCCTGAAAAAGAGTTCCTCCACGACCGGCGCGATGATTCCGCCGACCAGAACATACCAGAGCCGCTCGATCGGGTCGGCCGGAAGCCGCACGTGAAGGATCTTCAGCGGATTTTGACCCATTGGCAGCAGAACCCCGAACCCGATCAGCACCAGAACGCCAAACCCGACGGACCAGATGATCCCTTGCTTCAGACCGGCCGGGATCTGATCCCGAGCCAGTCCCAGATCTCTGCATCCCCGGCCCCACCACCGAAACACCGCGATCAATAGACCTGCTTCCGCCACCCGGACCAGCCCCAATACGGCTAAAGGGTATCGCCAGGCCATACCCATCAGCATCCCCGCCGCCACTTCCAGCACAAACACTCCGGCACAGGCGATCAAAAACGGTTTTATCCGGATACGGTCTGTCTCCACCCCAGTCTCCGTAGTGCCTTGTAGGCATACAGTTGAACATACCAGCGGTCTTCTCTTTTCAACCGCTCCAGAATCTCAGCCACCGCCCGGCGATCTCCGCGACGGCCCAGGGCCAGGTAGGCCATATAGGCCACATTGATTCGGGGATCACGCAAGAGCGCCAGGTTGGTCTGATAGGTCTTCGAAGACCGGCTGAACTCCAGAGCCCGCGCCAGCCAATACCGCTCCTGTAAATGGTGGCTGCGCGCCATCTCCGGGTAGGTTTCAAACGGGGCGATGTCGATTTTTTTGGCATGAAGATATCGCAGTGCGTCCACCCGGTCCGCCGGATCTGCGGAAGTCATCCGGTCTTTCAGGAATTCGGACGTCAGATCGGGCGGTTTTTTCGGAGAAGCCGCCGCAAACAGGGCGATGCCGGCTCCGACACACAGAACCGCAGCCGCCATGGAAACCGGAATATGTCTTTGGAATCGGCCATGAACCGCCCTGGCAAAAAGCCGGGCGAGAAAAAAAGAAGGAAGGTAGAGGACAAGATAGATGAACACACCGGACACCGCCATCAGAAAGAGAAAGGTGATCCGGCGAAAGGGGCCGAAGCGATCCACCCCCCGGGAATAGGCTTTCAGGGTCTTTCCAGGAGATTTCAGCAGCGCCCCCCTGGGGACCGACAGAATGGCTCGTCCGTCGTGAGCGAGGGTAAGTGATTCTCCGTTTTGATAAACGACCAGGTCGGATACGTTCGGGGTGTCGATAACCGCATAATCCAGCCGGACCAGTATCCATTTGAGCTGTTTTGCCAAAGACGAATCGAGATTTTCAGCCAGGTGGGCCGCGCGGATCAGGTCCTGGGCCGGAGATTTAAACACCTGAGCCGGATACAGGGTGTACCGGTAGTAGAAATCATTGATGGATCGACCCACCGGATTGGTGAGCAACAAACGGTCCCGGATTCGGGTAAACATACCGGGATTAATTGGATCGGCGCCAATGGCCAGGAGAATCAGGATGCAGGCCGGGTGAAGAAGGATCCGGCGGCCCGAGCGACCCTTCACCGAAACGGCAGGCTGTCTCCGGGCCAGATAAAACACGCTGGGGGGAATCACCAGAAAATAGGCCGAGACCAACGGCGCCCATCCGTCCTGATTTACCCAGATCAGGGTTCCGGCCCAGAAAACCAGGAGCCCTGTTAGAAATCCCCGAGATTCTGGAAAAAAGCGGTTTGATACCCAGGCAGCCGTTAAAGCCGCCAGGGTCAGGGCCAGACCCACGGTCAGGGTAAAAAAAAGCCCCCCGAAAAAGGCGGGCCCGAACCGGTGCAGGGTATCCATGACCAGACGATTGGGTACGGTCAGATATCCGGCCTCTTGAAGGGCGGTCAGTTTATCCAGATAAGCGGCATTGGACAGATAGACCTGAAGGGTGGCCACGCCCTGGGCCAGGACCAGCCCGACAAAAACGGCCTGAACCCTTCTCATATTTCTCATGAGCGGGAGTAAAGGAAAACCCGAGTGAATCAGGTTTCACCGATGATTTTGGAAAACAGTTTTTGAAGGGCTTTGCAATGGTAGCATGTGCTGAGCGAAAAAATCTGTACCGTGGTCGGTTCTGCCATGTTGATTCCCTTCCCCGTGAGTGCCGCCGGATTGGCGCTGAAATGATTTAAGAAAAGGCCTTGTCCATAGCCTTCTGTTTTTGTTGATTCCGCTTCAGCCGCTGCCTTTCTTCACGCTCCACCAGGGCCTCCAGTTCATCCACATAGTAGAGGTCGATCCGGTAGACGGGCGCGTCGAACTGGTTGGTCTGGACGGAAAAAATGAGCACGTCCCCTTTCCGGTCCCACACCAGCGACCGATTGATATCCCCGCCCCAGTCGAGGGTTCTCGGCTGTCCGTAATTTTCCCGAAGGATATCGAGGATCTCCGGCCCTTCTCGGGCGGACCGAATGGTGACCCGAAGGGGGCGGCCGGTGACATCGGCGAAGAGCAGTTCCACATAATCAAAGGGGGTATCCCGGTTGCGCAGGTACCGATAGGTCAGGCGGGTGGCGTCGTGTTCCACGCGAATTCCGGCGGTGCTGTTTAAACGCCGGTTCAACACCGCCAAGGCAGGAAAATGCTCAGACAAAAACCCGGTGTAGTTCACCTCCAGGGTTATGGTGTTCTGGCCGGAAATCCCGCCCGGACCTAGAATTTCCTCCAGGTCCTTTCGAAGCCGGTCGCTCAAGACGGTATCGGAGCCGACACCGAAAAAAGTGAAGCTGCCAGAGCTCGGGGGCGTGCTCGGAGGCGGCTTATCCCCGCAGGAAAAAAGAAGCAAGAGTGGTATAAAAATGCCCAATACCCTCAGCCTCGATGGTAACCCCCTCACAAAAAGCCCTCCTTGACGGAAATGTATGCCAATGTTTCGTTCCAATTCCAATACCGCTGCTGAAAAGTATCAGAAAAATTCCGGAAAAACAAAAAAAAATTATTGGAACGATGAAAGGTGACATCCCAAAAATAAAAGTAACCGTAAATACTGTTATATGTACAATACTTTTCCGTTCCTCCCGGTCTACCAGCTTTCGAGGTTCGCCACTTAGGTAATGTTGACGGAATTGGAGGGGTGAATCTGTCCGATGCGGTCTTTTCGCTTTGAATTGTCGTGGGTCTGCCACCGACAGGAACATCAAAAATAGAAAGTGAGGTAAAAAAGAAGGCAGTGGAGCGGTTCAGCCGGACGTCTCGTCCCAAGGCCCGCCGGACGGCTGCTGGCGGGGTCGCTTCTAAGGTGGCTTTCAAGTTGATGATCGATTCCCGAATGACCGGTCCCAGGGGAATCGGTCAAACCTGTGTTCGGTGTCCCCGCCCCTGTCTTCCCCCAAGCATAAAGAAAAAAACACGGCATCGACCTCGATGCAGTGCTCTCGAATTAGCCCGGCTATTCACAGCCCCCCGTGCAGCCGATAATAATGGGGTTTGCCGGTCTCTTCCGAGCCGGCCCAACCGAAGTGGATATACCGGGTACCTTCTTTCTGGATGGCGTTCAGGCGGGCGTCCGCCGCCTTTCGGGGCACCCGCCCGGTATAGATCCCCAGTAGCTTCATCAGTAATTCCTCCTGGGATTCGGACATCTCACTCAGGGGCAAGCCCACCGGATCTTCCAGATTGACCCGCTGATACCATCGGGTGACGATATCGGTCGGGGCCTGGTCGCTGACCCAAACCTTTTTCCGCTGAGATTCCCCTATAGAAGCCAGCAGCTGCCGGGCATGGTCTTCTTCTTCGGGAAGGGCTCGAAATCCGAGCATCGGCCCCTCGGGGACAGTAGCCGGATTCGCCCCGAAAAAATTGGAGGTGCAGGCGATATGCCGCCCTTCCGCGATCAGGTAATTGAGGGAAAGATGATGGCCTTCGAACCGCCATCCCCAAGGCAGCTTATCCGAGGGAGAACCGAACAGGGAAAGATAGTATCGGTCAGGATGAAAGGGATGATCCGAATCCTGCCCCTCTAAATCCGCCAACACATGGTCCAATCCCATAATGTGGAACGTCTTGGCCGCCCCGCGCCGGCTGAGCCCGGTCGACAGGAGCGCAAAGGCCTGTTTCTGTTGACCGGTATCCATTTCCTTGAGGGAAATGCCGTTTCTTTCGCGAGGCCGGTAATCCCATTTGAGCCTTTCCCCGGTGTCCACCGGAAAAACCGCCCTGCAATGCTTCAAACCATGCTATTCTTTCAAATAACCCTATTTTTTGCAATTCATGGGATGAAGATAAATAGGTGAAAATATGTATCCGCCATTTCAATAGGGTGTGGCTCTTTTACAACCACCCGGTGATATAGCTTGCAGTAGTTTCTG
>CAZNLT010000098.1:0-22314 GCA_964573705.1 uncultured Desulfobacterales bacterium | reverse complement strand
TCCCTGCAGGGACATACCTGATTACCGGGGGCTTGGGCGGTCTGGGTATCGCCCTTTGCGGCATGCTGGCGGAAAACGGGGTCCGGCATTTGGCATTGGTCGGCAGGCGCGAGCCGTCGGAAGCGGCTGCGGACGTAATCGAGCGCTTACGTACAAGCGGTGTTGACGTTTATGTGTACCAGGCGGATGTTTCCGTATGGGAAGAAATTGCGGCCGTCTTTAAACGGATGGAAAAAACCGTTCCGCCGGTCAAGGGTGTTTTCCACTTGGCCGGGGTTCTCGATGACGCTGCTCTGGCGGACCAGGACTGGGAAAGATTTGAAAACGTGATGAAGCCGAAGGTGGCCGGTGCCTGGCACCTGCATCGACTGACGACACCCATGGAACTGCGTCATTTCGTGCTCTTTTCCTCCGCGGCATCGATATTCGGGACGCACGGGCAGGGCAACCATGCGGCGGCCAACGCCTTTCTCGACAGCCTTGCCTTTTACAGGCGTTCGCGGGGGCAAAACGCCGTATGCCTGAACTGGGGGGTCTGGTCCGAAACCGGATCGGCCGTCGACGCCGGGCTTCAAGACAGGCTGAAAAGGCTCGGGGTGACCCCTGTCACGGTGAAAAAGGGCCTGGCCCTGTTCGAGCATGCCCTTTTGCATGATTTCGCCCGGGCCGCGATCATCACGATCGACTGGCCGACGTATTGCGGCATTTTTCCCAAGGACGGGATACCGCCGTTTTTCTCGGTGTTTTCGACCGGAGAGGATACCGGAAACCGGAAGGATGCGGCTGAAAAACAAACTGATATATTGAACCGGTTGCAACAGACGGGCGATCAAAAGCTGCGTTTCGAGATCATCAAAACCTACCTGAAGCAAAAAATAGCCGAAACATTGCAGATGGATCGGGAATCAGTCGAAGATGAAAGCGACCTGATCCAGCTGGGAATGGATTCCCTCATCTTTATCGACCTGTCGGGGATTCTCAGCCGGGACCTGGGGATTCAGATCGTTCCCCATGAAGTATTCGAAAATCCGAGAATAGACGCCATGGCCGAGTTGTTCTTAAAGGACATCGCGGTTTTACCGGATCGGGAGACCGTCCCGGCGGAGGATGAGGCAGAAAACGAATTTGTCGCGGTTATCGACAAAGAGAATATCGACAAGCCCTTTGAATTGATGGATATGCAGCAGGCATACCTCGTGGGCCAGAGCGGGGCGATGGAACTCGGCAATGTGTCCTGCCATGTCTATACGGAAGTGGAATCCGACGTCATCGACATCGACCGTTATGAAGCCGCCTGGCGGCGATTGATCGACCGGCACGGCATGCTTCGTGCAACATTTCTTCCTTCCGGAAAGCAGCAGATCTTAAAAGAGGTGCCCGCCTACAGGATCGAGGTCGGCGATTTAAGAAACCTGCCCCCGGATGAACGGGAATCCCGCTTGCTGGCCGTTCGACGGCGCATGTCCCACCAGATCCTGGATGCCGCCAAATGGCCCCTATTCGAAGTTCGTGCATCGCGGCTTGAGGGAAGCCGGGTAAGACTTCATTTGAGCATCGATCTTTTGATCGCCGACGTTCACAGCATCATCCTCATGATGCAGGAGCTCATGGCGTTTTACCATCATCCCGAGCGTGAATTGGAACCCCTCGATATGACGTTCCGGGATTATGTCCTGTCGGAAAGGGCCTTCAAACAATCAAAACTATACCGGACGTCCTGCGAATACTGGCACAATCGCCTCGACACCCTTCCGCGGGCGCCGGAGTTCCCGATTGTCGACCCGATTGTCGATAAGACCGGAGACGACGGAACATCGACATTCACGCGCAGATCGTTCACCCTTTCCAAAGAAAAATGGTCCGCCCTCAAGAAGCGGGCCTCGACCCATGGGCTGACCCCGTCTATCTGCCTTCTGGCCGTTTATGCCAAGGCGATCTCCAAATGGAGCGCAAATCCGCAGTTTACCATCAATATCACGCTGTTCAACAGGATGCCGGTCCATTCCCAGGTCAATAAAATCGTCGGGGACTTCACATCCGTCCTGCTTTTGGCGGTGGACGATACGGCTGAAGAATCCTTTGCAACGACCGCAGGCCGGATCAGGAACCGCTTCTGGGAGGATATGAAGCATCGCTATTTCAGCGGGATCGAGGTTTTGCGGGCCCTGGCGAAAAAAAGCGCGGTCAACATCATGCCCGTGGTTTTCACAAGCCAGCTGGGATACGGCGGTATCGACCAACTTACCCCGGAAAAGGAATTCCCGGGCAACGTGGTATACGGCATTACCCAAACCCCCCAGGTATGGCTGGACAACCAATCAAGGGAGGAAAACGGCGAGCTGACGGTCTTTTGGGATTCCGTGGACGCCATTTTTCCGAAAGGCTTTTTAGACGGCATGTTCGACGCGTATTGCCGTTTGATTGAAACCCTGGCAACCGAACCGGAATCCTGGGAAAAACCGGATCTGCCGGATCTTCTGCCGTTACCCCAGCGGGAGAACAGAACGCTTGCCAACCATACGGAAAAAAAGATAACCGACGACCTGCTCCATACCTTGTTTATCCGCCAGGCCAGGAGCCAGCCGGAACATCCGGCGGTTGTGGCCGCATCGCGCGTTTTGACATACCGGGACCTGATGTCTTATTCCGGCCGTATCGCAAAATTGCTTTCGGAAGAAAACGTCCAGCCGGAAAAACTGGTCGCGGTTTTCATGGAAAAAGGCTGGGAACAGGTAGCCGCGGTTTTGGGGATACTCCAGGCGGGGGCTGCGTATCTTCCGATAGACCCGGGCCTTCCGGACGACCGTATCGCCTATTTGCTTGAAAACAGCAACGCCGACCTGGTACTCTCCCAATCATGGGTGTTGCCGGGCCGCAACCTGCCGGATCATGTAAAAAGCGTTCCGGTCGACGCCCTCGATCCGACGGATGAAGACGGCCTCCTTTTCAATGCGGTCTGCGGGCCCGACAGCCTGGCCTACGTCATCTACACGTCGGGGACCACCGGTCTTCCCAAAGGCGTGATGATCGATCACAAAGGAGCCGTGAATACGGTCCTGGATATCAACGAGCGATACGCGGTCGGACCGGCGGACAAGGTGCTGGCCCTCTCCAACCTCAGTTTCGATCTTTCGGTATACGATATTTTCGGAACCCTGGCCGCCGGCGGAACCATCGTCATGCCGGATGCGGACAAAGCCCGGGAGCCTTCCCATTGGGAGGCTTTGGCCCGGCAGGAAGGCGTTACCGTATGGAACTCGGTGCCCCAGATGATGCAGATGTTTCTCGATTACACCTCGGGACGGACGGATGACATCCCCTTCGAAAGCCTTCGCCTGGTTCTTTTGAGCGGAGACTGGATTCCTCTGGCGTTGCCCGGGAAGCTACGGTCGGCGGTAAAAGATGTCCGCGTTGTCAGCTTAGGCGGGGCAACGGAGGCGTCCATATGGTCGGTCTTTCACGATATCCATGATGTCGACGAAAATTGGAACAGCATTCCCTACGGCCGTCCCCTTCAAAATCAATCCTGTTATGTTTTGGACGGGGGGATGGCCGATTGCCCGGACTGGGTTCCGGGCAGTCTTTATATCGGCGGCACCGGGCTTGCCAAGGGCTATTTGAATGATGATCAAAAAACGGCGCAATCCTTCATCCGGCATCCCAAAACCGGTGTGCGGCTGTACCGGACGGGAGACAAGGCCCGCTATTTGCCGGATGGGACCCTCGAATTTCTGGGCAGGGATGATTTCCAGATCAAAATCAGGGGATACCGGGTCGAACCGGGAGAAATCGAAGAAACCTTGAAACGGATGCCGGAAATCGAAAAGGCGGTGGTCGTCGCGGCCGGCAATGAAAAGCGGGAGCACCGCCTGGTTGCTTATCTTGTGGCGAATCCGGAAAACCATGACAATTTGATCGAAGAAACGACCGGAAGGGATTCGGCCGCCGTCGTTTCATCCTGGGCTGCGATGCTGTCCGCCGGAAAAAAACAATCCGTCACGATACCGGCAGACATCGACGTCGATCATTTCAAGGCATATATGGACAGCCTCAAACGGCTGAGCCGCGCCGCAGTCTGCCGCTCCGTTTCAAAACTGGGGGTATTCCCGGAACCAGGGATCGAACGAACGATTTCGGAGGTGGTGGAAGAAAACCGGATTGTCTTAAAATACCATAAGCTGGTCAAGCAATGGTTCGACGTGCTGGTCGAAGACGGATTTCTGGAAAAAGAATCCTTAGTCGACACATACCGGTGCATTCGACCCCTTGTATACGGCGACATGGATGAATTATGGCGTGATGTCGAGTACTTTGCCGGTTGGGGCGGCGAAAAATCCCATCTGGCCGTAACGTATTTGAAAAAGTGCGTGGATAACCACACGGCATTGCTTACGGGCGAGGTGAACCCGCTGGAACTCTTCTTTGCCGAAGGAAGCCAGGAAACGCCGGAGAGTATTTACAAGTTCAATCCGGGGGCTGCGTATCACAACGCCATTTCCGCAGAAATCGTCAAATCCGCCGCAGCCGGAAAAACCGGTGGGCAAAAGCTGAAAATCCTTGAAGTCGGTGCGGGAACCGGCAGCACCACCGCAGCACTGCTGCCGGTATTGGATCAAGAAAAAACGGTCTACACCTTCACCGATCTCTCCACCTATTTTATTAACGATGCGAAGAAAAAATTCGCCGATTATCCGTTCGTCGAATACGGCATGTTCAATATCGACGAAGATCCGCTGCACCAGGGCTATGGGGTCCATCACTACGACATCATCGTCGCCCAGAATGTACTCCACGACGCGAAAAACATCGACAGGTCCCTGGCCTTTTTGAAATCGGTGCTGACGCCGGGCGGTGTGATCCTTATCGTGGAAGGAACGGAGAATACCACCCTGCAGATGGTCAGTGTCGCCTTTATCGAGGGATTCAGCCGCTATGAAGACGAACGGGTCGAAAACAACCTGCCCCTTTTGTCCGCAGAAAAATGGGAACAGACGGCTTACAAGAACGGATTCGAGGCTTTCGCGGCCTTCCCGGAAAAAGGCCATCCGGCACAAGCGTTTATGCAGCATACCATGATCCTGAGATCCGAAACCGTCCAGCGCCGGTTGTCATCCGATTATCCGGACCGCCACCTGAAGCGAAAGCTGCCCGCGTACATGATACCATCGGCCTATCTGTTCATGGACGACATCCCGTTGACGGAAAACGGCAAGATCGATCGCAACTCCCTGCCGGAAGTCAAAGAGAATCGATATGTCGATTCCGGTGCGGACATCGACCCCGCACAAACGCCGATCGAAGCCTTTTTGGTGGAGACCTTGTCCGAAATACTGGAAACCGGCGCCATCGGTATCCGGGACAATTTTTTCGATATCGGCGGCGACTCGTTGATTGCCGTCCAGTTAATCGCCCTGATCCGGAATCGCTTTAAAACGGAATTGAGCCTGCAATCGATATACGAACACCCCGAGATCAGGCTATTGGCAAGGGTTGTCCAGGAATCCCGGGGCAAAGGCGGCGGGCGCAGTCTGGTCGACATGAGTTGCGGCAAAGAAGGAAAGCCGGTTTTTTTCATTCACCAAGGCTCCGGCCAGGTGATTGTCTACAAGGATCTGGTCGAAAAACTCGGCGAAACCGGCATCAAAAGCTACGGCCTGCAGTCGAGGGGAATTCATACGAGTGCCGCCTTCGAAGAAAGCATCGAGGAAATGGCCCAAGCCTATATTGAAGAAATCCGCACGGTCCAGCCCAAGGGTCCCTATATCTTATGCGGATACTGCATGGGCGGGTATGTCGGATTTGAAATCGCGAAACGCCTGATCGCCGACGGTGAAAAAGTCGACCGGCTGATACTGATCAACTCCCAGCCCCTGGAACCGGATTTTTTCAAAAACCACAGGAACGTGTTCCGGCTTTATATGGCCATGTTTTTCCAGGACGATTTCATGGCCCATATAAAAGAAGAAAATTCGGATGAAATCGCGGACAAGGGTTTCGATGAGATCATTGCAGCGGTTTTCGAAAAGGGTGCTTCGGCCGGGGTCATTCCGGCAAACATGATGTTCAGCGAATTCAAACGGATGGTTGCTGTGCTGAACGGCAACGTAAAGGCCATGTGCCGGTATCGCCCGGCGGCTCACCCTGTCGATATTACGCTTTTCAGGGTCGAAGACCAATTTGCGTATTTCGACGACGAACCGGATTTCACCGACATGTGGAAAAACCTTGCCCGCGGTAAATTCGATGTCGAGGATATTCCGGGCAACCACTTTTCATGCCTCAAAGAGCCGAATGTTACGATCCTGGCTGAAAAAATGGACAGGTTCCTGAATCCCGAAACCGTGTGAAAATCGGAGAAGTCATGAAAAACACGCACAACATCAAAACCAGTATGATCGATTCCTTTATGTGGGAGATCACGAAAGACCAGCCATCCTATAATGGGTTGGCGGTGATGGCCTTGGATACCGCCCTCGATGAGGCCCGCCTGGTCTCGGCCCTTGGAAAATTCATCGAAATCGTCCCGGTTGCCGCCGCAAAACCGATTTTCGGCACATGGGGAGGATACTGGGAAATAAAAAAGAATTTCGATGCGGCAGAGCTGTTCACATCCATCGAGACGGACAACATCAATGAGCTTGCCGAACTCCTCGGCCGATTGCGAAAAGCCCCCGTGGACATGGAAAACGGGCCCTATATCCATGTATTCCACATCCGCGCGGGTGATAAGTACTTCTATGCCTTTCGGATGCATCATTTTATCGGCGACGGATCAAGCATGTTGTTCATGATGGACCAAATAGCGGCATGCTACCGGGAACTTGCCCATGATCCGAAATGGACGCCCGCGGTTTCACCAAAAACGGAACGTGGTGTAAAACAAATCGGCAAACAGCTCGGTTTCCGCCAATACCTTACGGGCAGGCGATTGAACCGGCAAAAAGACAAAAACCAACCCGGCACCGTCGTTATCGGCGATAACGACGGAATCGCCGACAGCCTGCACGGAGATGTCGAAAACCATCGGACGGTTTCTTTGCGCCTGAATTCCGATACGGCCGATGAGATCAGGAATCAACTGAAAAAAAACGGTTATCTGCTCGGAGACCTGATCATGGCCGCCACCATGTGTACCGTATCGAACTGGAACGGCCGAAAAGGCAATCGCCCCGAATCGGTCCGCACCCGGTACGCCGTCGATCTCAGGCGTTGGAACAAATCAAATGCCGATGTCGCAAATATCTCCTGTGTCAAGGTACATGAAGCCCCTGCCGAAATATTGACCCGGGCCGATGAGGCAATGGCCCATCTCAAGCCCCGGTTGGATTCCGAAAGACGGACCATGGGACTCGATTACATGTGGCTGTATCGTTTTTTATCCTTTATGCCTGCCGCTTTTTTCAAACGCAACGGTGACCTCTTCCGGAAACAATACCTTGATGGGGTTACAACCAATCACGGGCTGACTTCTATCGGAACGGTTCCGGAATCCCTCGGGGATTTCGGTCATGCATCCGCGTCCTCGTTTTCCCTGCTGCCCCCGCCGGTGCCGAGGCCCAACGTGCTATTTCTGGTATCGTCTTTCAAAGGGGACTTGACGATCAATATCGGCTACAGCGACCTGCACCTTAAAAAGGAATCCGCGGAAATGCTGCTGAATTCGTTTCAAGAGCAGTTGCTGTCGGTTACCAAAAAGTAAGAGGTTTTAATGGGAAGAAGATACAATGTCGTAATTTGCGGGACTCGCTACGGCCATATTTACATTTCCGCATTCGTCAAAGACAATCCCCGCTTCCGGCTTGCCGGGATCGTCGGGAAGGGAAGCGACCGGTCACAGCAGTATGCAAAACAGTTCGGCGTCCCCTTTTACCATGATATCGACGAACTGCCTTCCGGCATCGATATCGCGTGCGTCGTCGTGAAATCGAAGGTCATGGGGGGAGAAGGCACCCAAATCGCGCTCAGGCTCCTTGAGCGCGGCATCAACGTGATACAGGAACATCCGGTACACCCCGGTGAATTGGGCAACTGTTTCGAGCAGGCAAAAAGAAACGGGGTATGCTACCACGTCAACAGCCAGTATGTGAATGTCGGTGAAGTCGAAACCTTCATCGACTACATAAAAAAGGCCGTTTCAAAACAGCGCCCCGTTTATGTCGATGCGACGACGGCCCTCATCTATTCAACACTCGATATCATTGGGACGGCTTTGGGTGATCTTGCGCCTTACCACTTCAGCCCCCCTTTTGCGAATGACCCGGAATCGGAAGAATTGAACAGCACCGGTCTTTTCCCGTTCAAATCGTTGCAGGGGGTCGCCGCAGGCGTTCCCCTGGCGGTCAAACTGCAGGATTTCCAGGATCCCGACGACCTGGATAACAATTTTTTAACCATGTGCAGGATATCCGTCGGGTTTGAAAGCGGCACGCTCACACTAATGGACGTGTACGGCCCGGTGATCTGGTGCAGCGCCTATTCGGTCCCGGAATACATAGAGCAGGTCGATCGCCCGTCGTTCAACGAAAGAAAAATGGTGTTTTCGAAATATAGAAAGCCTGCATCGGTTTCTTTTTCAAGGCTTCCGGCCCCCGGATGGAACGTCATCGTAAATTCCCACTGGCCGGACGCCGTTTTGCGCGCCCTCGAAAAAATAAGGCATGAAATCGAAACCGGGCAGGCTGCCTGCGGCCAGACCGAAAAATACCTTACGAATTTAAGCCGTGCCTGGATCGAGATTATGCGGCGTTTCGGAAACCCGTTGCAGGTAAGCCTGGCCAAGGCTCCCCCGGCATATCCGGATCCCCTTGAATTCAGTAAAACAGTCTATGAACGTCTCGTTACAACCAAACATCACTAAAAACAACCATAACAGGAGTAATGAATGAAAGCGTTACCGTCTTTGGCCGATCTTCCCTATGATAACCTGTGCGATATCGGCGCTTCCTATGTGGATTCATTTAAAATCAGGTTCTTGATGGCCGCCCTGAAAGTCAAATTGTTCGATTATTTTAACTCGGAAACGAGTGCTGCGGATATCATCACGAAGACCGGCTACGATTCGAACGCGACAACGGCCGTACTCGATGTGCTCACCGCGATGGGGTTGTTGAAGAAAACCGATGGAAAATACATCAACAGTGAGACGGCCCGGACCTATTTCGTATCGGACCGGGAAACCTATTTCGGGGAAACCTTGGTGTTGATGAACAGTATGTACGATCCCGTTTACGGCAGTATCGATACCATTCTTAAGGATGGGTTTCCGAAAGGCGCCCGGTCGATGGCCAGCGGCAGCGAACATATATGGGCGCTGCAGGCGCGCAAAATTTCCAAAATGCATTGTTCGGGTGTTGTTCAAAAAATCGTTGAAACGGTGATCAAACAGGTTCCCGAATGGCCTTCTTTTAAAAAAATGCTCGATGTGGGAGGCAGTTCCGGGCTTTATACGATCGGTTTTGTAAATGCCCACCCGGAGCTTCAAGGAGTTGTTTTCGATCAGCCGGCAGTGGTGAAAGTGGCGGAAGAAACCATACGGGAATATGGGCTGGATCACCGGATTTCGACGTTGGGAGGAAGCTTTACGGACGGTCCGATCGGCTCGGGGTACGATTTCATCTGGGCCAGCGACAGCCTCAACTTTGCCTGGCACCAACTCGAAAAACCGGTTTCCCTGGTCTACGAGGCCCTGAATTCGGGCGGTGTGTTCATCAGCAATCATTTTCATGTCGCCAAGGACAAATCCGGACCGCTGAACGGCGTCCTGTTTTCCGCCTGGCACTGGCTTGCC
Source organism: uncultured Desulfobacterales bacterium (assembly GCA_964573705.1). GTDB lineage: Bacteria > Desulfobacterota > Desulfobacteria > Desulfobacterales > Desulfococcaceae > JAABSQ01. Next base: position 12,527 of record CAZNLT010000098.1, on the reverse strand, counting down.
GGAGATGAAATGTATTTTTACGAAAATCAAATGGCCGGGGAGATGCTCGGTGCGGGTTTCAGGCAGGTTCAAACGGTTCCGTTCACATCGGTCCTGGGATTCGGCCAGATGGATATTGCAAGAAAATAAAGAGAGGTAAGGCAGTCTGATGCCCGAAAAAAAAGAAGAAACCAAATTGAGCGGGCTGATCGGCCTGGCCGTTTCCCAGAAAGGAAAGCTGATTTCATCCGTCGTATTGGCGTTTATCGCACAAGGATGCGGGATTGTTCCCTTTTTCATGGTTTACGCCATCATTTCGATGATCGGGGCACAAACCGGTGCGGATCCTTTGGACGAAACGATGCAGCGCTCCATATTCCTGCTGGTGCTCATCGGAGCCGCCGCGGTGGTCGTTAAACACGCCTGCATGGGACTTTCCACATCCTTGTCCCATATATCGGCGTATAATATCCTGTACGATCTCAGGATCCGGATCATCGAAAAACTGAAAACCCTGCCCCTTGGGTATTTCAATAAAAGAAACACCGGCCAGATCAAAAAAGTGATGATCGAAGATGTCGAAAATATCGAAACCTTCCTGGCCCACAATATTCCCGATTTCTTCGGCGCGCTGATCTACATCATTGTGGCGACGATCGTCTTGTTCGTGCTGGACTGGCGGCTGGCCGTAGCGACGATCATCATCATACCCGTCGGTGTCGCATACCAAATCTTTGCCATTTCCCGTGAAGGCGATGATTTGAAGAAATGGTTTTCGTCGGTGGAGAAGATGAACGCCATCATGATCGAATATATCCAGGGGATGGCGATTATAAAGGCGTTTAACCACACAACGGCATCGTTTTCCAAATTTCAGGCAAACGCAAAGGCGTGCCTCGATCTTGAAAACCGGTCCTGCAGCCGCTGGTACCTGCCCATGAGTGTCTTCAACGTTTCGATTACCGCCAACATGCTTCTGCTGCTGCCTTTTGGGGCGATCATGTTCCTGTCGGAAACGATCACGCTGGAAACATTCGTCCTCTTTCTGCTCATCGGCATCGGATTCGGAAATCCCATGCAGATCATGCTCCAGATCGGCGGGCAGATGGAAAAAAATCTCGAAGGACAATCCCGCATCAATGAGGTTTTGGCAGCTGAATCCTTAGCCGATCCGGTTCGGCCCGAATTGCCGGGAAAAGGGATTTTCGGCGAGAAAATCGAATTCGGATACGATGACCGGACAAAGGTCATCGACAGCATCGATTTTTCGATTCCCGACCGGAAATTCATCGCCATGGTAGGCGCTTCCGGTGCCGGGAAGACGACTCTGGCCCGACTGATGCCCCGTTTCTGGGATGTGGACGCAGGGTCCGTAAAACTGGGGGAAGCGGACATCCGGGATATGCATATCGAAGACCTGATGGACCGATACGGCCTCATTTTCCAGAATTTATACCTGTTCAACGACACGGTCATGGCCAACCTGCGCATGGGGCGCCCCGACGCCTCCGAAGCGCAGGTCATCGAAGCGGCCCAAGCCGCGCGCTGCCACGATTTCATCATGGAGATGCCGGACGGGTACGATACGGTCATCGGTGAAAAAGGGGCCCGGATTTCAGGGGGGGAAAAACAGCGCCTGTCCATCGCCCGGGCCTTGCTGAAAGACGCGCCCATCATCGTACTCGACGAGGCTACCGCCTTCATCGATCCGGAAAACGAGGCCCTTGTCCAGGACGCCATCAATCGGTTGATCCGGAACAAAACCCTCATCGTCATCGCCCACCGGATTTCAACCATCATATCGGCCGACGAGATACTGGTGCTCAAAAACGGCCGTATCGCAGCCCGCGGCGCCCATGAAACGCTCTTATTGACAAGTTCGTTGTACAAGCAGTTGTGGGAAGCGCATATTTCCGCCCAAGGCTGGACACTAGTAAGGAACAAGAAATGATCAAACTAATTCGGCAGTTGTTTCAATGGGCGCCGGAGCTGAAAAGGCCGCTGTTTCTCGCGGCCTTTTTCAAGGTTGTGGAGACCTTGTTCATGGGGGCGCCCTATATCTTCGTTTTTTTGACCTTAAACGATCTGCTCGCCGGCACCCTGAACATAAAAAGCGTCATATGGTATACATCCGGCATGGCCTTGTGTTTTTTCTTCCAGGGCCTGTTTTTCTATTGTTTCGCCCGTACGATCTGGCCTGCCGCCAACTATACGGTGAAAACCCTGCGCATTATGATCGGTGAGCATTTACGCGTCCTTTCCATGGGGTATTTTTCAAAAAAGACCACCGGTTCCATCCACACCCTGATGGCGGATGAAATGCTGACCATCCAGATGGTCGTTTACCAGGCATTTCCCGTTTACATTGCAGCCCTCGTTTTTGCCGTCTTGATTCCCTTAGCACTCCTTTTTGTCGAATGGCGCCTGACCCTGGTGGCCGTATCGGTCATTCCCCTGGCAATCCCTTTTTTGCTCTGGCCCCGCAGGATCATGACCAGGGGATTGAAAAAAAGATCCGATTCCCTTGCCGACGTCAATTCGCAGGTAATCGAATATATCCAGGGCATAGAGGTATTGAAGGCGTTCGAACAGACCGGAAAACACGCGAAAAAATTGAAGCAGTCCCTTAAAACCTTCCGGGATACGAGCAACCGGGTGTCCGTAGCCGGCCAGGCGCCGGTTTCCCTGTACAGGATATTCCTCGACCTGGGATTCTGCCTGATCGTGCTCGTTGCGTCCGTTTCTTATTTGAAAGGCGATATTTCAATGGCCGTCTTTTTGACCTTCCTGTTGATCGGCCTGAAAATATACGAACCGCTCAAACTGTTGATTCCCGGCATTGCGATCCTCAAGTGGGCGGAACCCGCCGTCCATAAAATAAAGGATATCCTGGATACGAAGCCCCTGGCTCAGCCGTTGGCCGGACGTGAACCGGAAACCTTCGACATCCGATTTGAAAACGTCGGTTTCAGCTATGAAGACAAGAAGGTTCTCGATGATATCAGCTTCACGATTCCCGAAAAGACCATCACCGCCTTGGTCGGCCCTTCGGGTTCCGGAAAGACGACCATCACCCGCCTGATCGCCCGGTTCTGGGATGTCGATACCGGCCTGATACGCATGGGCGGATGCGATATCAGGGATATGAGAATCGAATCGCTTTTGTCCCGGGTCAGCATGGTCTTCCAGGATGTGTACCTGTTCAATGATACCATCTACCGGAATATCGCCTACGGTTCCCCCGATGCCGACCGGGAAAAAATCATCGAGGCCGCGAAAACGGCCCAATGCCATGAGTTTATCACCGCCCTACCCAACGGATACGACACCATGATCGGGGAAGGCGGGGCCACTCTTTCCGGCGGCGAGAAGCAGCGCATCTCCATCGCCAGGGCTATTTTAAAAGACGCCCCCATCATCCTGCTCGATGAAGCCACGGCTTCCGTCGATCCTGAAAACGAATACCTGATCCAGAAAGCGATCAATTCCTTAGTGGCATCCAAGACCCTCGTCATTATCGCACACCGCCTGTCCACCATCGTTTCCGCGGATCAGATCGTGGTGCTCAACCCCGACGGCCGGATAGCGGAAATCGGCAGGCACGAAGAACTGGTTGAAAAGAAAGGTCTTTATGCAAGACTCTGGAAAGGTCGTTTCCGGGCGAAGCGATGGCGTATTGAAAAAACCGACGGTGAAAACCGCCGTCTTTTATCAGGTGACAAAGAACATCAAGAAACATTGGACTGATTACGGGAGGAAGAAAAAAGATGATGAAAAGAAATGATGGAAAAACGATTTACAGGAAGTTCACTGGGATACTGACGTCGATCGCGTTCATGGCATGTCTTGGGGCCGTGCCCGCTGCAGCGCAAGAAGGACAGGACGCCCCCGGGGATACCGGCCGGCAGGCTGTCGAACTCGGCGTGATCACCGTGACGGCTCAGAAACAGGAAGAAAATGTGCAAGAGGTACCCATCAGCATCTCCGTATTCAGCGACCAGGTTATCGAAGACAACAACATCCAGTCGGTAACGGAAATCGCGGACTTCGTCCCGAACATGATGATCGTCGACCAAGGCGTATCCGGCTTCAATACACCGAGTATCCGCGGCGTTCAAGCTTCCGGGACCTCGATGTCGGTTTCCGCGGCCATGTATGTGGACGGCGTCCCGTTCACATCCGCCCCCGGTTTTGAAGATGCGATTTTAGATATCGAACGAATCGAGGTGCTCCGCGGTCCCCAGGGCACGTTATACGGAAAGAACACGGAAATCGGTGCGATCAATATCATCACCAGGCAGCCGAACAACGAATTGAAGGGAAAATTATCCGTCGAAGGGGGGAAACTGCTGTCCGTTGAAACGGACGACGGCCTGAAAGGGTCCTTTTCGGCGAACGTGAGCGGCCCCGTCGTCCGTGACAAGCTTTTTTTCGGGCTCGCGGGAAGATACTACCAGCGGGATGGATTCATGGAGAACACCATTACCGGCGACACACCCGACGACAGGGAAAACTGGTTCGGACGCGGCCATCTGCGCTGGACACCGAACGATCGTTTCGACATTTCCCTGATCGCATCGCGAATTCAGTATGACGAAGGCGGACCGGCCATGCAGTTGACGGAAACAGGAGCCGCCTCCTTCGGACTGCCCGCGCCCGAATACCGCAAGGTGACATCCAACCTCAAATCCGAAAACAATTCATCGTCGGATGCACAATCCTTGAAAGCCGCATACCGGATAAACGATGAACTGACGCTTACATCGATTTCGGCAAGGCGGGTTTTCGAACATGACACCTTGTTCGACTTTGATTTCAGCCCCATGACCCTGTTCCATTCCGATTCCGGCAGCGAATATAAAAAGCTGTCCCAGGAACTGCGGCTGAATTATGCAAAAGAACGGTTGAAATGGCTTGTCGGGCTCTACTATGACGACGACAGCGACGATCTTTATTATGAAATCGATTCCATGTTTCCCATGATGGCAACCACCACAAACCGGTCCATCGAAGGGGATTCCTATGCCGCGTTTTTCAATATCACCTACCCGTTGTTCGATCAGTTCAACATCGTGGCCGGGCTGCGGTTTGAAAACCAGGATCGGGAAATGAAAGACAATGCAACCGGCCGGACAATCGATAATTCGTGGGATTCGGTAACACCGAAAATCGCAGTGCAATACCTGTTCACGCCGTCGATGATGTCGTTTGTCAGTGTCGCAAAAGGCTATCGTTCGGGCGGGTTCAACATGTTTGCTTCTGATCCGCGATATTACAGTTATGATGAGGAAGAATTATGGTGCTATGAAATCGGAATTAAGAGCGCATTCATGGATAATCGTTTCGTTGTGAACGGTTCGATTTTCTATCTGGATATCACGGGTATGCAAGTCAACGAATCCGTATCCCCCGTGGAGGTCTACCTGACCAATGCAGCGGAAGCCAGCGGGCTTGGCGCGGAACTGGAATTGACGGGCAGGATTACAGATGAGTTGATGCTGATGGCCTCTTTTGGATATACCGATCTCAAATTCGACGATTTCAAAGACGTGTTTGGTGATTACAAAGACAACCAGAATCCGTACGCCCCGGACTATACATTCAATTTCGGCGGCCAATACCGGCATGCCACCGGGTTTTATGCCCGCGCAGATCTCATCGGATACGGAAAAATGTACCTGGAAAAGGCCAATATGTATTCAAGGGATGCATTTGAGATGGTCAATGCCAAGATCGGCTATGAAACCGAGCAATTCGATTGCTACCTATATGGCAACAACATTTTCGACGAAGAATACGATGTCGTCGGATACGGCGGTGTTTACACCGTTTACAGTGAACCCGGGGAAGTCGGTATGAAGCTTGTTTACCGGTTCTAAAGAAAGTTGTTTAAAAAACATTTCATCATTGCCTCCAAACCCCGAAGGGGTTGTGTAGGTTAGCCAAGGGGTTTAACCCCTGGCGATTAGGCAGATAAATCCAGGTGATCAGTCCTTGCGGAAAAATCCCGGCAAAACCGCCTCGGGTTAAAATCCCAGGCTAACATATTTAAATCCCTTCGGGGTTAACAGTCCCGAGGGATATGGATATTAAATCGTTTCCATCCACCTACAGGTGATATTTAATGGAAACATAGAGGAGATAAAAATGAGAAATACCGCTTTCATCATCGGCATACTGGCGATTCTGTTTATTTCACTGGCAGGAGCGGCAAACAGCACCGCTTTTGAGATCGAAACAACGGAAAAAGAATTCACCGTCAACATTTTTTTCTGCCGGCACACGATCAAAGGCGTCCATTACCGTCCGGTACCGGATACGGGAAAACCCCTCCTGGTCCTGGTACACGGCACTACTTACGGAAAATGGATGTGGAATGTTCCCGGTTATTCATGGGTCGACCATTTCACGGCAGGCGGCGGCTATCCGGTCCTGGCCGTCGATCGACTTGGATACGGCGATTCCAGCCGGCCAAACGGCGACATACTGACACCGAGATGCCAAGTACACACGCTGAAGCAACTGCTTTGTCAGCTCAGGCAGTCCGAGGGACAAAGGCCCATCATCTGGGGCGGTCACAGCATGGGGAGCCTTTTGGGAAACATGATCGCAGGCGAAAGCGACCTGGTCGACGGGCTGATTTCGATGGGCTGGATTCACGGGAAAGAGTCCCAGGTCGGCCCCCCCTTGAGCGCAATCGCCCAGGGAGATTACATCACCTGGACGGATGAGCAACGGGAATCCGCATTCTATCTCCCCGACCAAGCCGATCCCCAGATCATCGCCTATGACAATCTCCGGGCCGACACGGTTCCAAGGGGTGCGATCTGGTCGGGGATCGATCCGGACCGGCTGGTAATGGGGTTTATCGATATTCCCGTATTTCTGGCCGCCGGACAATACGACGGCCTCTGGGCCGATATCGACCTGGCCGCCGAAGCGGCCCTTTACCCCCGCGCTCCGGTGACCACCTTTTTGCAAGACGATGCCGGACATACCAACATACTGCATTTTTCCCACTGGTCGTTGCTGGACGAAATCGATGACTGGCTGGAAACCAATTTCGAATAAAGGAGGGAAGTGATGAAAAAGCTTACCTATGCCATTATCATTGTCATGCTCTGTTTCCATTTCGACTTCTGGAACTGGGACAGGATTCATCCGATCATTTTCGGCTGGATTCCCATCGGTCTTTTCTACCATGTTGCCTATTGCTTTCTGTTTATCGGGGTCATTTACCTGATGAACCGATTCTGCTGGCAAAACCCGCCGGAAACATTTTAACCACAAGGAAGCGGCAACATGGAAAACACACAAATCATCCTGTCCGTCGTCGTATGTTATTTTCTCTTTATCCTGGGAATCGGGTACATCAGCTACCGTAAGACCGATACGACCATCGAAGATTATTTCATGGCGGACAGGCAATTCGGCACCCTGGTGCTCCTCATGGCGGTCTTTGCCACCAACATGACCGCCTTCATCATGATCGGTATGCCTGGGAAGGCGTACCATGTGGGAATCGGTGTTTTCGGATGGGGCATCATCTTCTGCTGCACCTATCCCGTTTTCTTTTATTTTCTTGGATATCGGGGCTGGCTTTTAGGCAAAAAATACGGCTACATGACCCCCTGCGAACTATTTTCGGACCGCTATGAAAGCGACGGGGTCAACCTGATCATGTTTATCCTGTTGATCTATTACACCATTCCCTACTTAGTCCTCGGGGTCATCGGCGGCGCCCTCGCCTTTTCCAGCATGACCCAGGGGGCTGTTCCCTACTGGCTGGGGGCTTTGATCATCACATGCATCGTTTTCGCTTACACTTTCTTAGGCGGCATGAGGGGAACGGCCTGGACCAACGCCATCCAGGGATTTGTCTTTATCGTGGCGGCCTGGACCGCCGTGATTCTCATCGCGCAATCGATGGGGGGATTCGAGGCCGCTACCCAGAAGGTGCTTTCGGCAAAACCGGAACTGATGAAACGCACAGGCTTTCCGGTCTTTTCCTTTAAAAACTGGTTCAGCTTCATGCTGGTCATCCAATGCGGCGTCGCCTTTCCCCACCTCTGGATCAGGCTGTTGACGGGAAAATCCCACGTCACCATGCAGCGCATGAATCTCCTTTATCCGATTGCCGGGGTCCTTTTCTGGCTCCCGTGCATCATCGTCGGCGTATGGGGGGCTGCCATGATCCCCGGATTGGCGGGAAAGGCATCGGACACTATCTTTCCGCAGATGGTGGCGAAATTTACCAATCCCTTGGTGGCCGGCCTGATTCTGGCCGGGATATTTGCGGCGGTCATGTCCTCTTTGGACGCCATGATCCTGACCGTCAGCACCATGTTCATCCGGGACATCCTGTCGAAATACAGGCCCCAATCCGTCCAGGGCAGGGAAGTCGTTTCCGGCAGGCTTTTTGTTGCGGTGATTTCCATCATCACCTATCTGCTGGCCCTCATGCGCCCCGGCAGCATCGTAGGGATCGCGGCCTACGCTTTTTCAGGATATGTCCTGTTTATTCCCGTCATGATCGCCGGTCTTTTCTGGAAAAAAAGCACCCGGCACGGTGTCATGGCCGCAATGCTTTCCGGAACCGGTGCTTTGCTCCTGTTCCAATTTGGGAACATTCCGTCTTCTTTCAGCTTCGGATTCATGCCCATTGTGCCTTGTCTCATCCTGACCACCGGCGTCCTTATCCTGGTTTCCCTGTTCACCGCCCCCCCCTCGGAAAAAACCCTCCATAAATTCTACGGGTTTTTAGATCCCATTTTCAGCGGAAAAAAACAGTCGAAACAAGCATCCGGCATATAGGCCGATTTATGAAAAAAAGCATACCACCGCCACCAATATCTCTGTATTTTTTTACCATTTTTTTCATTAAACTCAAAAAAACGCGGAAATTTATTATTTTCCGCATCAGGGCATGAAAAAGGGGGATTTCGGCCATGTGCCATAAAAATCCGAAATACGGCAATATCCTTGACAACATCGGAAATACGCCGTTGGTTCCCATCAAACAAATCAACACCAACAAACGCGTCCGGCTGCTGGCAAAACTGGAGCAGGCCAATCCCGGCGGCTCCATCAAAGACCGGCCTGCCTTGTCCATGATCGAGGCTGCCGAAGCCTCCGGTGCGTTGACGAAACGAAAGACCGTTTTAGAAGCAACCAGCGGTAACACCGGCATCGGGCTTTCCATGATTTGCGCGTTGAAAGGATACCGGCTGCTTCTGGCCATGTCCGAATCGACAAGCAAGGAACGGCAGCAGCGGTTGGAGGCCTTTGGGGCCAGTTTGAAGCTGACGCCGGCGAAAAAAGGGTCGGACGGGGCGATCGAATATGCATACGAACTCGCCCGCCGGGAGCCCGAACATTATTTTCTCGTGGATCAATACAATAACGATGATAACTGGCACGCCCACTTTTCGACAACGGCCCCTGAAATTTGGGCACAGACCGAAGGCAAGGTCTCTGCGGTGGTGGTCACCCTGGGAACGGGGGGCACGGCCATGGGCATCAGCAGGGGGATCAAGGCATATGATCCGGATATCCGCGTCATCGGCGTGGAACCGGTCTGCGGTCACGGCATCCAGGGGCTGAAAAACATGAAGGAATCTTATGTTCCCGGGATTTTCGATAAAAACCGGCTTGATGAATGCATCCCGGTGGACGATGAAGAGGCATTTACCCTGGTTCGGCGCCTTGCGCTTGAAGAAGGACTTTTCGTGGGCATGAGTTCCGGAGCCGCTTTGGCCGGGGCCCTTCGTGTCGCCCAGAACCTGTCCGAAGGCACGGTGGTGGTCATTTTTCCGGATGGCGGTGACCGCTACCTGAGTACCGGCGTATTCAAGGGAAAGAAACAAAACCGGGACCGGCGGGAGCCGGCAGGCTTGCGCGTATACAATACCATGACCCGGAAAACGGAACCCTTCACGCCCCGGGAGGAAGGCAAGGTATCCATGTATACCTGCGGCCCCACGATGGACGGACTTCTCAACCTGGCTTTGGCCCGCCGTTTCATCGCCGCGGACCTGCTGAAACGCCGGCTGTCGGCAAAAGGTTTCGGGGTGACCCACATCGTCAATATAACCGATTTGGACGATCGCATCATCATGGGCGCCGAGAATGCCGGACAAACGCCGGAAACCTTCACCGCTCCGTTTATCGAGGCTATGTTCAAGGACCTGGATCGCTTAGGCATTCAAAGGGCTACCGATTATCCGAAGACCACCGACCATGTAAACGACATGATCGAACTGGCACGCGGCCTTCTGGATAAAGGGATCGCCTACGAAAAAAACCATTCCGTCTATTTCGATATCACCCGCTACCGGAATTATGCACGTTTTTCCGGTGTCGACCTCGATAAAATCAAACTAGGCGCCACGGTCGACCTCGACAGTTACGACAAAAACAATCCGAGGGATTTCGCCTTGTTCAAACGCGCCACCCTCAAAGAGGTCAAAAAAGGCATTTTTTTCGACACCCCCTGGGGGCTCTGCCGGCCGGGCTGGCACATCCAATGTGCGGCCATGTCCATGAAATACTTAGGAGAAAGCTTCGATATCCATACGAGCGAAAACCACCTGAACTTTCCCCACAATGAAAACGAAATCGCGATTGCGGATTCCGCTACCGGCAAACCGCTGGCCCGTTACTGGTTCACCAGCGCGTCGGTAATGGCCGACGGCAGGGCCATGTTCGACCAGTCCGCCAACCGGATCACCCTGCAAAAGCTGTTCGAACTCGGATATACGGGCCGCCAGCTGCGGTTTTTCCTGCTGCGCACCCGTTATCGCAAGCCTTTTGCCTACAGTCCCCGCAATCTTGATGATGCGTGCAAAGCGTTGCATCGCCTTGATATTTTTGCAAACAAAGTGCTGTTTGCCATCCCCAGCGTCAAAGGACAGCCGATCAAGTCTTTGATTTCCGAATTGGAGCATAAATTCAATACCGTCCTGGATGACGACCTGAATATTTCCGCTGCCCTGGCCGCATTGTTCAGCTTTATTAAAAAGGTGAATCCATTCATCGACAGCGGCCGGCTGGATGCCTCGGGCATCGACCTTCTGCGCTGTGCCCTGCGCCGCATCAACGAGGTGATCGGTGTGTTCGATCTCGGTGAGAAAACCCTCGACGCCCATGCCGAAAACCTGATCCGGCGACGCGACCGGGCGCGGCGGCAAGGCGAATGGCAGCAGGCGGACGACCTGTGGGCCGATTTGCTCGACCATGGGCTATTGGTGTTCGACGGTCCGACGGGCGCCATCTGGAAACGAATACCGGAGTAAAACAGACAATGAAAAAAATGAACGGAACTTCCCCCTGGCTGATTAAAAACGGCCGGTCATCTGAAACTAAATTGCGTCTTTTCTGTTTCCCATACGCAGGCGGAGGCGCTTCGGTGTTTCGCACATGGTCCGCCGGACTGCCGGAGAGCGTCGATGTATGCGCGGTTCAATTACCGGGACGGGAAAACCGGATCAAGGAGCCTTTGATCAGCGCCGTTGATGAATTGACACCGATGCTATGCGACGCGCTCATCCCCTATTGCGACCTACCCTTTATTTTTTTCGGCCACAGCACCGGAGCCCTGGTCGCATTCGAGTTGAGCCGAGAGTTGCGCCGCCGGAACGCCTCCCTGCCCCAACACTTGATCGTCTCCGGCGGCCGTGCGCCCCATATCCCGGAGCCGAATCCTCTACATCATCTGCCGGAAGAAGAATTTGTAAGACAACTTCAACGCTTCGGCGGGACGCCGGAGGCGGTATTGCAAAACAAGGAAATCATGCAGATGTACGTCCCCATCCTGCGCGCCGATTTCGCCCTTGAAGAAACATACGATCATGAAACGGAACCGCCCCTGGAAATCCCGATTTCCCTGTTCGGGGGCACGAAGGACAAGGAGGCGCCCCCGGAATTTATAAAACCATGGGCGGATCACACCAGTTGCAATTTTACCCTGGAGATGATCGAAGGCGGTCATTTCTTTTTAAATTCCGCAAGACCGGCGCTTTTGGAATCGGTTTCCCGGATTCTTACAAAGCACCTGCCTTCTCACACGTAAAGGATCCGAAAAAAAGAATAGGTTCCTCGCTGTTTCGTGTGGGTAGGCCGGTGTTGCGTCCCGGCAGCGGATTTGCGCTGCTATTCGAGACGATGGTGATGGAGTTGGCCAAGCAGATGCCCGTCAAGGCTTTGGCGGCTTCCGTAGGCGAGCACGATACGCGGTTGTGGCGAATCCTGCACCCTTATGTTGACGAGTCAAGGAGGCAGACCGTTGCCACGATTACGTCGTCTTGTTCGTGGAGATGGACAATCCCCGAGTGCTGATGGCCACCGAAGGAAAGGACGCCGGGAGGACCATCGAGGTGTTCAAAACGGCCGGGATCGAGCATGGCGGCAAACCGGAGTCGATAAGACGGCCAGCGCTCCGACGCTTTCCGCGTCTATGAGAATTTCTCGCCCCAGAACGATCCGATTCCCCATTCTTTTTTCTATCCCTTCAGGAGGCGGCGGGAGGGTAAATGAATCGAGGGGAAACG
>CAZNLT010000097.1:0-22327 GCA_964573705.1 uncultured Desulfobacterales bacterium | reverse complement strand
CGGAGAGGGACGGGGTTGAATACCACTTCATCGACAAACCGACCTTTCTGAAAGGGATCGAGGAGGATCGATGGGCCGAGTGGGCCGAGGTTCACGGCAATTACTACGGCACCTCCGCGGACATGCTGGACCGGAAACTGGGCCGGGGACGGGACGTGCTTCTCGACATCGACGTCCAGGGCGCCTTCAAGATCCTCGAACGCTACCCGGAGGCGGTCACCATCTTTATCATGCCGCCCACCTTCGATACCCTTCGGGAGCGGATGGAAAAACGAGGCACCGACAGCCGGCAGGTGATGGAGCGCCGCCTGGAAAACGCCCGATCCGAAATCGCCCAAAAAGACCGGTACCGGCATGTCATCGTCAATGATGATCTCGAAGCGGCCGTTTCCGAGCTGAATGCGCTGATCGAAAGCTATCGCCGCTCCTGAGCCTCCATGAAGACCGAGATTCTCTACGGCGTTCACCCGGTGTTGGAAGCCCTTCGGGCGGGGCGGCGCCGTATCCATGAGGTATTCATTCATCCGGGGCGGTCTTTTCGGCGGCTGGAAGGGATTACGGCATCCGCGAAGTCCAAATCGGTCCCGGTTCGGGAAGTCACCCCGGACCGGTTGAGTTCCCTGGCCGGTTCCGAGTTCCACCAGGGCGTCGCGGCCCGGGTCGATCCCTATCCGTCGACGGACCTGGAATCGGTACTCACCCGCTCCGATCCGTTTCTGCTGATGCTCGACAGCATCCTGGACCCGAACAACCTCGGGGCCCTGGTCCGCACCGCCCTGTGCGCAGGAGTGGATGGGGTGATCCTTCCCAAGGACCGATCCGCCACACCGCTGCCCTCGGTGTCCAAGGCCTCGGCCGGCGCCCTGGAGCATACGGACCTGGTGCGGGTCACCAATTTTTCCCAGACCATCACCCGCCTCAAAAAGCACGGGTTTTGGATCGCCGGCCTGGACCGATCCGGTGAAAAGTCGGTTTTCGACGGCGATTTAACAGGTCCCCTGGCGGTGATCATCGGCGGAGAAGAAAAGGGGATTCGCCCCCTGGTGAAGCAGGGCTGCGATTTTCTGGTGCGCATACCCCAAGCCGGTCCCCTGGATTCCCTGAACGCGACGGCCGCCGGCGCCGTGATCATGTACGAAGCCTTTCGGCAGCGTCGTCCTTCCCCCTCCTGACCCGCCGCTGTTTCCATAAAATCATTGTAAGAACCGCATACCATGGTTATGATTGCCCTATCGCACCCCGGAATCGGTTGAGGCTAACTTTTACGCAGAAAGGAAGAGGCAATGGGAGAAAAGATCACCCAAAACAGCGACAAGTCAGTGAACGTTCCCGATCGTCCGATCATCCCTTTTATCGAGGGGGACGGCATCGGTCCGGATATCTGGAAGGCCACGAAGCGGGTTATCGACAGCGCCGTGGAGACCGCCTACGGGTCCAGACGAGCGATCGACTGGCTGGAGGTGAATGCCGGCGAGAAGGGGTTCGAGCGCACCGGAGAATGGCTTCCGGACGAGACCCTGTCGTCCATAGAAGATCACGTGGTGGCCATCAAAGGCCCCATGACCACCCCGGTGGGCAAGGGCATCCGCAGCCTCAACGTGGCCATTCGCCAGCGGCTGGACCTGTATGCCTGCGTGCGTCCGGTCCGGTACATCGAACCGGTGCCCAGCCCCATGTCGCATCCCCAGAAAGTGGATATGGTGGTGTTTCGGGAGAATACCGAGGATCTTTACGCCGGCATCGAATTCGAGTCGGGCACTGAAGCGGCCAAGGGGCTGATTTCCTATCTCAAAGAACAGACGGGGGCCTCCCTGGACCCGGAGTCGGGCATCGGCATCAAACCCATCTCCGCCCGCAACACCAAGCGGCTGGTGGCCCGGGCCGTTCAGTACGCCATCGACAATTCCCTGCCGTCGGTCACCCTGATGCACAAGGGCAATATCATGAAATTCACCGAGGGGGCCTTCCGTACCTGGGGGTATGAGGCGGCCCGGGAGCAGTTTCCGGATCAGACCCTTTCCGAGGATGAACTCTGGGACGAATACGACGGGGTCCAGCCCGAAGGCAAGGTCTTGATCAAGGACCGGATCGCCGATATGCTGTTTCAGCAGGTGCTGCTCCGGCCCGACGAATACAGCGTCATCGCCACCCCCAACCTGAACGGGGATTATCTTTCGGATGCCCTGGCGGCCCAGGTGGGAGGGCTCGGGATGGCCCCCGGCGCCAATATCGGCGACACCTGCGCGGTCTTTGAAGCCACCCACGGCACCGCCCCCAAGTATGCGGGGCTGGACAAGGTCAATCCCAGTTCTCTGATCCTTTCCGGCGCCATGATGCTCGATTTCATGAACTGGGGCGAGGCCGCGACCCTGGTCAGAGGCGGTATTTCCGCGGCCATCAAGGCCGGACGGGTCACCTATGATCTGGCCCGGCAGATGCCCGGCGCCACCGAGGTCAAGTGCTCGGAATACGCCGAGGCCATTATCGAAGAGATGAAAACCGCATGAAGAATCACTGAGAATGGTTATGACTCTGGATACCTTGAAGGCGGCCTATGTACAGCTGGATATTCGGCTCGGAGACATGCCCGCCAATCTCGATGCCGCAAAAAAAAAACTGGAACGACTCGGTGGGGAGGGCGTCAAGCTGGCGGTGCTGCCGGAGATGTGGTCCTGCGGGTTCGACAACCGGAACCTGGCCGAACACGCCCGCCGGACCCCCGAATTTCTCGATGCCCTCTCCCTCATCGCCGGGCGGTACGGCATGCTCATCGCCGGTTCCCTGCCCGAGGCCGCGGAAGAGGGGATATACAACACCCTCTATCTGGTCGACGCCGACGGTTCCGTGGCCGGGACCTACCGCAAGGTGCATCTGTTCACCGGGACTGGCGAAGAACGGTATTTTCTGGCCGGAGACCGAAGCGTGGTGTGTGATACCTCTATCGGACCGATCGGGCTGATGATCTGCTATGACCTGCGCTTTCCCGAAATCTGCCGGGTCCTGGCGCTGAAGGGCGCACAGATTGTGGTGATACCGGCCCAATGGCCCAAAATCCGCGTCAGCCGGTGGGATATCCTGGCCCAGGCCCGGGCCACTGAAAATCAACTCTATGTGGTGGGCGCCAACCGCTGCGGCCGGGATTACGATTATCAATACGGCGGCCATTCCATCATCGTCGATCCGTCCGGGGAGGTGCTGGTTTGGGCCGGGGATGAACCGGCCACCGGGGTGGCCGAGATCAGCTTTGAGCGATTGGAGAAGGTGCGGGAGTATATGCCCAGCCTTCGGGAGCGGGTGCCGACGGCATATGAAATTTAATGAATATTAAAATTCTGGCCCGGGGGCCGCTGGCGAAACGATTGGCCGAATTGAAAGCCGCCGGAGAGCGGATCGTCTTTACCAACGGCTGTTTTGATCTTCTCCATGTGGGCCATGTTCGATACCTGAGCGCGGCCCGGTCCTGCGGGGAACGGCTGGTGGTGGGGCTCAACTCGGACGCCTCGGTTCGGCGGATAAAAGGAGACCGGAGGCCGATCACGCCTCAAGGCCAGCGGGCCGAGGTGCTGGCCGGGCTGGCCAGCGTCGATTTCATCAGCGTCTTTGAGGAACCCGATCCCCTCTGTTTGATTCAGGCGCTTCAACCCGATGTGCTGGTCAAAGGGGCCGACTGGGCCGAAGCGGACATCATCGGGGCCGATGTGGTCCAGGCCGGCGGGGGCCGGGTGGAGCGCATCGAAGTGGTGCCCGGGGCGTCTACCACCGGAATCATCCGGCGCATTCTGGATCTGTATGCGGATGAACGGTAACATCAGAAAACGGAACCGCCGGCTGCCTGTTGTTTCAAATCGTGACCGGTCGCCGGCGATGGGATACGAATAATACTATGGGAAAATGTGTCAACCATCCCGAACGAGAGACCTCATACCTGTGCATGAAGCATAATATTTATGTGTGCGAATCCTGCCTGGCCTGCCGGGACCCTGAACTCTACTGCAAGTTTCGCCAATCCTGCCCCATCTGGTTTATCCATAAGGAGCGGCGGCGGGAGGCGCGGCAGCAGGCCGAGCGGGAGGCCGGGAATTCGGCCGGGGATATGGCCTGATGGATCCTCGGAATCTGACCGACCTGAAGCGCTGGTTTACCGCCTATGTGAAGGGGTTTTATCTCGATGATCCGCTGTACAACCGGGCCATTGAACTGAAAGAGGTCCATACCGACCGGGTCTGCCGGAATATCCTTCAGCTGGCCGGGGCCCTGAATCTGCCTCACGAAACGCAGTTGATCGCGGAAACCGTCGGGCTGTTTCACGACCTGGGGCGGTTTCGTCAATTCGCCGAGTACGGCACCTTCAAGGATGCCGACTCGGAAGACCACGCCGATCTGGGGATTCGGGAGCTGTCGATCCATCGGGTACTGCGGGAGCTTGATTCGACTGAACGAAAAACCATTGTCAAGGCGATTCACCACCACAATCGGATTGCAATTCCGGACGATGAACCGGAGACGGACCTGCTGCTGATGCGGATGATTCGGGATGCCGACAAGATCGACATCTGGCGGGTCTTTGCAGAACATTACCGGGAGCAGAAATCTTCCCGCAATTCGGTGGTCCACCACGGCCTGCCCGACGAGCCCCGGTGGTCTTCGGCCATTATCGAAGCCCTGAAAGCGGGCCGAATGGCCGATCTGAGGAACGCGGAGACCCTGACCGATATGAAGCTGCTTCAGGTCAGCTGGGTATATGACATCAATTTCGCCCCGTCCTTCGCCATTGCCGAAGAACAGGGGAATCTGGACCGGATTATATCGGCGCTTCCCGACGCGGAAGAGATTCACGCCGCGGTCCGGTCCGCCCGGGAACACATCGCGGCCGGGCGCCGTGACGGATGATCCCGGCCATGGCTGTAAATCAATCAACAAAGGAGGGTACGGGATGACGGAAGTACTTATCTTTCTGGGGATCATCGCCGTCTGGTTTCTGCTTCAGGGGTATATCCTTCCCAAAATGGGGATCTCCACTTGAATGCGGGATGCCTGTCAGGTGACAGGCGATCAGAAGAAGAAGTCCGAAGAAGACGAAGAAGCGAAGGCTTAAAAAAACGGATCGAGGGAAGAAGGGGACTTTCTCCCCTCGATCTATTTAGTTTTCCCGATTGGAATAATGCTTGTATTTGGCCCGTAATTTGGGCTTTTCGATTTTCCCGGTGGGGTTTCTCGGCACCTCGTCGAAAAAGATCCGCCGGGGCCGTTTGTACCGGGCCAGTCCCTGGCAATAGGTTTTGATATCCTCCTCGCTCAGGTTCCGGTTCGTTTTGGGCTTGATCACCGCCGCGACCACCTCCCCCAGTCGTTCATCGGGTACCCCGATCACCGCCGCGTCATGGATGGCGTCGTGGTTCATCAGGAAATCCTCGATCTCCACCGGGAATATGTTCTCCCCGCCGGTGATGATCACATCCTTTTTTCGATCCACCAGCCAGATGAAGCCCTCTTCGTCGGCTTTGGCGATATCTCCGGTGAGAAGCCATCCGTCCACCAGGGTCTTTGAAGTGGCCTCGGGGTTTTTGAAGTATTCCTTCATCACCCCCGGCCCCTTGACCGCCAGTTCGCCGGGCTGACCCTGAGACACCGGGTTCAGGTTTTCATCGATGATGCGGCATTCCCAGTCGAAGCCGGGCACCCCGATGGCCCCCACCTTGTGCAGGTTTTCGATCCCGAGATGAACGCACCCCGGGCCGGTGGCCTCGGTCAGGCCGTAATTGGTGTCGTAGTCGTGGTGGGGAAAGACCGATTTCCATTTGCGGATGAGGCTGGGCGGCACCGGCTGGGCCCCGATATGCATGAACCGCCACTGGTCCAGATGGTAGTCGGCCAGGTTGAGCTCGCCGTTTTCGATGGCGATCAGGATGTCATGGGCCCAGGGCACCAGAAGCCAGACCACCGTAACCCGCTCCTCTGAAATGACCTCCAGGATCCAGCGGGGCTTCACTCCCTTCAGAATGACCGCGGGGGCCCCGACGATAAAGTTGCCGAACCAGTGCATCTTGGCCCCGGCATGGTACAGGGGCGGAATGCAGAGGAAGATGTCCTCATGGGTCTGATTGTGGTGGCGGTTTTCCACATAACAGGAAAATTCGAGGTTCCGGTGGGTCAGGAGCACCGCTTTGGGGTTGCCGGTGGTGCCGGAGGTGAAATAGAGTCCGGCGGGGTCGTAGAGATTGATCTCCACATCCGGCATCTCCGGAGAGGATTGGGCGAGCACCGCTTCATAGGATTCGGCATAGGCCGGCCGCTTCTCCTCGGGTCCGACGAAAATATAGGTATGGACCGTGTTGTCGAGTTCCGCCTTGACCTCCTCGATTCGTTCGATGAACTCTTCGCCGAAGATGATGATTTCGGCCTCGGAGATTCGGGTGCATCGGGCGATGGCCGGGGCGAGGAATCGAAAATTGAGGGGTACGGCCCAGGCCCCGGTCCGAAGAATCCCGAAATAGACCGGAAGAAATTCGATGCAGTTGGTCATCAGCTGTACGACCCGGTCCCCCTTTTGAACGGACCGGTCGATGAGCCCATTGGCGACGCCGTTGGCCTGGCGCTCAAACCGGTCCCAGGTGATCTCTTTGCGGGTGTTCCGGGCGGGCTCTCTCTCGACGAGGGCGGTTTTCGGCCCGTACAAACGGGCGTTCCGGCTTAAAATTTCAGTAATCAACATGGGTATGGCCTTTCTATGATAATGTGGCCAAGGCAATTATCGGGGATGACCCCAAATGTCAACCCCCGCTTTTCGAGCGGGGGGAGCGGTCTCTTTTGGCGCATTTTTCAGAGGCTTTGAACACCGCAATTGTTCAGGCGCAGTTGAAACGATGATCAAAGCCCTTCAGGTTGGGGCTTTCACCGGCCGGGGGTGTGAGCGGGCGGCTTGACGTGAGACCGGATCCGTCAACCGCGATAAAAAGCTCGGTAATGGAAAATACATAAAAACCGGTATTGTGAATGGGGGGAGAATCCGTTTATAACCGTGAGAACAAGGGAGATATAGAGAGCCCCTTCAGGCTGACTGTTCCAAAGAAAATCGCAAACCGACAGATCAAAAGGAGGATATTACATGCCGAAAATCGGAGAATTATACCAAACCGCGGATTGGAAATCGGAAAAACACGTGCCCGTGATCGACTGCCCGGACCAAGTCGCGGCGGATGAGATGTTTGATGTCAAGGTGACCCTGGGCAAGGAAGTGGCCCATCCCAATACCACCGAACATCACATCCAGTGGATTCAACTTTATTTCAAACCCGAAGGCGGCAAGTTCGCCTACCAGGTCGGGAACTTCGAGTTCACCGCCCACGGAGCTTCCACCGACGGCCCCGACACCGGACCCGTCTATACCAACCACTCCGTGACCTGCACCATGAAGACCAAAAAAGCGGGCACCCTCGTATCCACGTCCTATTGCAACATCCACGGCCTGTGGGAGTTCGAAAAAGAAGTCAAGCTGAAATAGCGCGACCCGTATTTCCCTTTTAAAGGCCCGCTTCGGCGGGCCTTTTCTATTCAATGATCATGCCCCGCATGCGGATGGGCATGTACATGGCTGTGGATGTATTCGGCGCGGCGGAGTCGGCCGTCTTCCATGGTATAGATGATGTCGGCCACATCTTCCATGAAATCCCCTTCATGGGAGATGATGATATAGGAGAGATTGAGGCGGCCGAGCACATCCACCAGGGTCTGCTTGGTGCGGGTGTCGAGACCGGTGCTGGGTTCGTCCAGCAGGAGCGCCTCCGGTTCCATGGCCAGGACGGTGGCCAGGGAGACCAGCCGTTTTTCGCCGCCGGAGAGCTTGTGGGTGATGCGGTCTTCAAAGCCTTCCAAACCCAGGTCCGAGAGGGTCTTCCGGGCGATATCCACCGCCGCCTCCTTGGATTTGCCCAGGTTCAGCGGCCCGAAAGCCACATCCTCCAGCACGGTGGGGCTGAAGAGCTGGTCATCGGCGTCCTGAAACAGGAGGCCGATCCTGGAGTAAAACTTCCGAAATTCCTTTTCTTTGACCACCGGCTTTCCGAACAGCTCGATGGCGCCCGACTGCGGCCGCATCAATCCCATGATGATATGAAACAGAGTGGTTTTGCCGCTGCCGTTGGGGCCCAACAGCCCCACCCGCTCCCCGGCATGGAGTTGAAAATCGAGGCGGTCCAGAATGGGCCGGCTGCCCGAATATCCGAAGGTGATGCCTTCCAGGCGAATCAGCGGGGTGCCGGGCGGGGTGGATGCACGCATGATGGATTTATCCTTGGATTATGAGAAGAGCGGTATCGGCGCCCATTCGAGTACCGCCAGGCAAGCCATCCAGGCGCCGAGCAGCCCGGTCCAGACCCAGTCCAGCCGGGTGACGGTAAAGGACCGAAGGCAGTAGATCTTTCCTTGGAATCCGCGGCACCGCATCGCTTTATAGACCCGCTCGGCGCGTGCTGCGGCCCGCACGAACAGCATCCCCACCAGGTAGGCATAGGTTCGGTAGGTATGCAGGTTGGTCCGAGGCTGAAAGCTGCGGAGCCGGGCGGCCCGGGACAGCCGCATGTATTCCTGTTCGATGACGAAGATGTACCGGTAGGTGAGCAAAAGCAGATAGACCAGCTTGGGCGGCAGGCGAAAAAAATCGAGTACATAGCCGAGGGTGGCCGAATTCATGGTGGCCACCAGGGAGATCAAGGCCAGCAGAATGGCATGGGATTTGAGGGTGATCTGTGCCGCCAACATGACGCCGGGGCGAGAGACCGCCAGCGGCCCCAGGCGGTAGAGGACCTCTCCCCCGAAGGTGAGCGGCAGAATCAGCCACAGAAAAATCAGAAATCCCCAGACCACCGTCAACCGCCGCAGCACCGCCAACCCATTGAGCCGGGCCGCCGCGGTCAGGGACAGGGACAGAAACAGGGCCGCCGTCAGGGTTGGAAACCGGTAAGAGAGCGCCGTCACCACCGAAAACAGGGTGGCGAAAAAGACCCGCACCCGCGGGTCCATTCGGTGGACGACAGAATCCCCGCCGGCAAACGGTTCCCGAATCATGGTCGGTTCGCCTGATCGAGCTTTCGGCGGGCATGAAAATACATCCCGATCCCCATCAGGCCGAAGATATAGCCGATGCCGCCGATGATTTCGGTGACACTCGGGCCGGGATCATGCGCATCAGCCAGCATTTTCAGGATCGGCTTCAGCTTTTTATCCATGGCCGTTTCCACCATGGATTGAAGCGCTTCCGGGGATACGGCGATGGCGGCATTTGATACTGTTTTATCCGCGGAGGCGGGTACGGGGGAAGCGGGTGCAGACGACGGGGGCGGGGGCATGGAAGAACCGGTGTCCGCTTCGTCCGCCGGGCCGATCTCTTCGGCCCGAATGGTCCAGTCGCCCTGGTGACCGGCGCCGGCCATCAATTGAATTTTCAGTTCGGTTTTTTGGGGGATCTTGAAAGAGAATTCTCCTTGATCATCGGTTCGGGTAGTGAGCAGCTGATTTCCTTCGGGACCGGTCACCACGATCTCGGCGTCCATGGCCGGCCGTCCCCCGCTGAATTTGGTTTCGCCATACACCGTATCCCCTTCGACCCAGGCGAAGACGGTCACCTTGTGGGCCGAGGCCGGCCCGGCCGGAAAAAGGGCAAGAAGAAGGACCGGGATGAAAAAGAGAATCCGCCGCCCCAGGGGATTTCGCTGAAAAATGGGTTGGGTCGCATGTCGAAATCGCATTTGAAACTCCACTTACACGCCTTTAAACCCGGGCAGCAGCTCGGGTTGGACCTTTTTCAGAAAAGAGATGCAGAAGGCGGTGACCACCCCTTCGATGACCATGACCGGAATGTGGGCGATGATCACGGCCGAGGCCAACTCGAAAAAGCCTTCCTCGGTGAACATCAAGGCCGACGCCGCCACTGCGCCGCCCAGCAGAACCGAGAGGAAACCGCCTGCAAAAGCGCCGCCGGCGGCCAGGGCCGGCTTTCGGAAGAGCAGGGGACTGAACAGGTAATAGCAGATCACCGCCGGCGCGGCCATAATCAGGGTGTTGACCCCCAGGGTGGTGATGCCGCCGAACTGGAACAGCACCCCCTGAAGCACCAGGGCCACCAGAATGGCCGGAAAGGCGGCCCACCCCAGAAGCAGCCCGACAATCCCGTTCAGGATCAGATGAACGCTGGAGGG
Organism: uncultured Desulfobacterales bacterium; assembly: GCA_964573705.1. Lineage (GTDB taxonomy): Bacteria > Desulfobacterota > Desulfobacteria > Desulfobacterales > Desulfococcaceae > JAABSQ01. The sequence continues at coordinate 12,134 of CAZNLT010000097.1, read as the reverse complement.
CCCGAGGGGCACATGGACCAGCGAGGCCACGAAAAAGGCGGCAGAGAGAATGGCGGCCCGGGGGATACGGTCGTAATCGAGCTGCTTGAGGCCCACCGCCGTGCCGACCGCGGCCAAGGCCGCCCCCGAGGCCAGCACCGGCCCGGAGAGGACCCCTTCGGAAATATGCATCTCTTTTCTCCAAACAGCCCGGGCGCCTTCTCATGAAGCGCCCGGATACCGTTTCTATTTTGTCTTGGGTCCCTGAAATTTCACCCAGAGCACCGCGCCGAGTTCCACGCCTTTGTCTTCGCCCTCGTGCTTGATCTTGAAATCGGCCTCGTTCAGGGCGGAAAAGCCCCACCACCCGGACCAGGGCGCCGCATAGGAAAAGACCCCGTTCTGGTCGGCCTTGACCGTCTGGGTGATCATATAATCGGTAGGGGCCTGGTATTTGCCGTCGGCGTTGTAAAATTCGACCTCCACCTCGGCATAGGGAACCGGTTGGCCGTCCATCTTCACCACCCCTTGAAAGAGGTTGCCGGCATACAGGCCGTAAGGTTTGGATAAGGGGACGATTTCGGTCTTGAGCCCGAGTTCTTCATCCCAGCCTTCGTCGTCGCCGAAGGCGGTCACCACCGACTGGGTGTAATGGATGATGTAGAGGTCCTCGGCCGGTTCCCAATAGGGTTGGGGTTCCATGTAGAATTTGTAGACCCCGGGCCGGCGAACCGGATAATCCGCTTTCCATGCCTTTTGGCCCATGACTTGGGTCTCTTTCAATTCATTTGAAAGGTCCTTCTTCTCCCCGTTGGCCATCACCCCGAACGCCTTGGGTTTGACCAGTTCCATCCCGATCATCTCAAAGGGATGGGAAAAGGATGCCTGCAAAAAAATCGTGCGGTCGTCCTCCTGCATGACCATGCTGTCCGAGGGGATCACCATGCCGTAATGGCCCCAGGCCGATGCCGAAAAAAACCCCCCTGCCGCGAGTAACATACCGATCAGAACGCCTTTTTTCATCAAGTCCTCCAATAAAAAACCACGAGATGTCGGCGCCTTCCTGGCGCGCGTTACCTTCGTGGCCTCGGTTGATAATTGTTGTGAAAATTCGATGATGCGTGCGGGCTTCCTGCTCGCGATTGTACGCAATTAAGTATCGGAAAACCCCCTCCTGAGTCAATGGAAAATCCATTTTCCTTGAAACCATTTCCTTCACACCGGGAAGGATAAAAATCGTCCGAAGACCTGAAAAACGGGCCTGGAATTCTTGACTTATAAAAAAAGTAATGATAGTTTGGAGTTCCGAATATATAGGGATAAATTTCATAAGATCCGTTCCCCGCACCCGGAGCGGGTCATTCAGAATTTCCAAAGGGATGCTATGGCTTCGGAACAACCAGACGAACTCTCTTTTCAGGCCGGGATCATTTCCCGAATGATGCATCTGTACCGGTGTGCCGGTGATGCGGACCTGGCCGAACGCCTGGGGGTTCAGAAGGGGGCGGTCTCCAACTATCGAAACGGCCGACGCAAAATCCCCATTACCCTGCTCTATAAGGTGGCCGCCGACACCCATACGACCCTCGACTGGCTGATGGCGGGTAAGAGCGCCGAACCGGCGCCGGTGCTGATGGTTCAAGAAACCGAACGGTACCGGACCTTTCAGGATGAATCCGCCTTTACCAACTACCTGCCGGTCCGCCTGCTTCGAGACAATATCGCGGCCGGGGCGCCGGCCGAGGTCCGGGACGGCGACATCGAGGGGTTCTGCCTCATCTATGCCGACAAATCCTGGATGCCCGGCACCCCGGAACACTACACCTGCTGCCGGGTCCGCGGAGACAGCATGTACCCGATTCTCACCAGCGGGGATATCGTGGCCATCGACCACTCCCAGAAAGACCCGGCCCGGCTGAACCAAAAGCTGACGGCCTTTCGCAACGGCGACGGCGCCACCATCAAGTGGCTCTCCTGTGCCGGTCGGGATCGAGTGCTCGGAATTCCCGAAAACAAGGCCGAAATGGAAAGTACCGTCTGTTTGGTGGGCGAAGAGATCCCCGCCGGCATCATCGGACGGGTGGCCTGGTGGTGGGCCAAACGGTAGGGGCAATCCTCTCAACTGCTGATTCTTCCGCCGCCCCGACCCATGCTCTGGTTACTCTTTTCTCTGTTGACCGCCTCCTGAGCATTCTCTTCCGCGCCCTCTGCGGAAAGCTGGTGTTTCGCGAGGCCAATATCGCCTTTCGGTTCACCGACGCCTTGTGGATGTTGATCGGCGCCCTCCTCATTACGCTCCAGGGCTGGTAACCGTCGAATTCCTTTTTTTAAAACTTGATTTCAGAAAAAAAATGCTATACCTCCTCCCATAGAATACGGGGAACCGGTGCATGGAGGGGATGGACACGGAAATGCCGCATTGGGCGTACAAGACCGGGCGTCGTCTGCTTACGACACTGAAGCGGGGGGATGATCTGATCGGCGCTGTCGAGCGGTTCTGCCGGGCGGTGTCGGTGGAAACGGCCAGCTTTTCCGTTTGGGGCGGGGTGTCCGCTTTTACCCTCGGGGTGTACGATCCAGACCAGCAGGTGTATGTAACCCATTCGGAAACGGCCTTCCGGGAGATTCTTTCCTGCACCGGGACGGTTTCCCTTCAGGAGGGGGCGCCGGTGGTTCACGCCCGTATCGTTCTGGCCGATGCGGCCGGCGGGGTGACCGGGGGGCGGCTGTTTTCCGAAACCCGCATTTTCGCCGCGGAACTGGTGCTGGAAGAATTGCTCGGTCCGCCCATAAAGAGAGCGTATGATTCGGATATCGGCATGATGCTGTGGCGGCTGCCCGGTGCGCAACCCCCGTGAGGGGCGGGCTTCCATGCCGGCCGGTTTTTTTGACTGACCTGAGGAGGTAAAATGGAACTGACGATCAACAAGGCGGAACAGCTGAAGCCGAAACCCGAGGATGAAAACCAGCTCGGCTTCGGTAAAATTTACACTGACCACATGTTCAACATGGATTACAACCCGGAAAAAGGATGGCACAATCCCCGCATCGAGCCCTATTCATCCCTGACCATGGACCCGGCCACCATGGTGCTCCACTACGGGCAGGCGGTCTTCGAGGGGCTCAAAGGCTACCGGACGGACAAAGACGAGATTCAGCTCTTTCGGCCCCAGGAAAACTTTCACCGGCTGAACCGGTCCAACCGGCTGCTGTGTATTCCGGAGATCGACGAGCACTTCGCCCTGGATGCCTTGAAGGAGCTGCTTCGGGTGGAAAAAGACTGGATTCCGAGTGCCCCGGGCACCTCCCTTTACATCCGGCCCACCATCGTGGCCACCGATGTCTACCTGGGGGTGCGGGCCTCCTACACCTACCGGTATTTCGTCATCCTGTCGCCGGTGGGGGCCTATTATCCCGAGGGGTTCAATCCGGTCAAGATCTGGGTGACGGCCCACCATGTCCGGGCGGTTCGGGGCGGCATCGGCGAGGCCAAGACCCCGGGCAACTACGCGGCCAGCCTGTATGCCACTCAAAAGGCCCAGGAGAAGGGGTACACCCAGGTGCTCTGGCTCGACGGGGTGGAGCAGAAGTATGTGGAAGAGGTCGGCTCCATGAACATCTTCTTTTACATCGGCGGCGAACTGGTCACCCCGGCCCTCAACGGCAGCATCCTGCCGGGGGTCACCCGGGACTCGGTGTTGCAGCTGGCCAAGCTCTGGAACATCCCCTATTCGGAGCGGCGCATCGCCATTCAAGAGGTGGTCGACACGCAGAAGAGCGGAAAGGAGATCGAGGTCTTCGGCACCGGCACGGCCGCGGTGATTTCTCCGGTGGGCAAGATCAAGTGCGGGGAGGATGTGATCACCATCAACAACAATGAGGTGGGGCCGATCACCCAGCGGTTCTACGACACCCTCACCGATATCCAGTACGGCCGGGCCGAGGATCCCCTGGGATGGATCGAAAAGGTCTGAGGCTGGAAATCCATATGGAACGGATACAAAATACACGATTTTCCGTATACCTTTTTCAGCCGTTTCCTTCAAAGTTGTAAGTATCGAAAAGAGTCGCCTCGGGCCCGTCATTCGGAATCCATTCGAACGCATCGGGCAAGAGATTTAGACGCACTTATGACTTACACCGTCAAAAAAAAACCAGGCTCTCCGCATCGGGGCCTGGTTTTTCACAGATGGTTGAACTGAGGAGGAACCCACATGGCGGATACATCGGAACCGAAATTTCTACCGGCCTTTGTTGAAAAAATGGAAACGGAGGGGCTGCCCCGGATCGTCATCGACACCTTTGCCCATTATTATCAAAAGGTGGTCACCGGCGAAACCGGAATGATTCCCGATCGGGAGATCGAATCCCTGGGACCCGAGGATATCGAGCGCAGGGAAAACCTGGACGGGTTCACGGCGGCCGGAGAGAATGCCCTCTCCCGAACCGTGATGATCGTGCTGAACGGCGGGCTCGGCACCAGCATGGGGTTGACCGGCCCCAAGTCTTTGCTGGAGGTAAAAGAAGGCAAAAGCTTTCTGGAGATCCTGCTCAACCAGGCCGCCCGGACCGACGTCACCCTGGCCCTGATGAACAGCTTCAGCACCCATGAGGAAACCCTGGCGGCCATTCAGCGGATTCAGCCCGCCCAGGAGCCGGTCACCTTTTTGCAGCACAAGTTTCCCAAGATATTGCAAGAATCCCTGGCCCCCGCGGAATGGCCCGAAGACCGGGAATTGGAGTGGAACCCGCCCGGCCACGGAGACATCTACACCGCCCTCAAGACCTCGGGTATGCTGGAAAAGCTTTTACAGCAGGGGGTTCGGTACGCCTTTATCGCCAATTCGGACAACCTGGGGGCTACCATGGACACCGCCCTGCTCGGGTACTTCGCCGACAAGGGCTTTCCCTTCGTGATGGAGGTCGCCGAGCGCACCCCGGCCGATGTCAAGGGCGGCCATCTGGCTCGCCACAAGGACGGCCGGCTGGTGCTTCGGGAGTCGGCCCAGTGCCCGGATGATGAAATGGACGCCTTCACCGACATCAACCGATACCGGTATTTCAACACCAACAATCTCTGGGTGAACCTTGAATACCTCAAGGGATTGATTGAACGGGAGAAGACGGTTCGGCTGCCGATGATCCTCAACCCCAAAACCCTCGACCCCCGGGATGAGAACAGCCCGCCGGTCTACCAGGTGGAGACCGCCATGGGCGCGGCCGTATCCCTGTTCGAAGGGGCCACGGCGGTTCGGGTGGACCGCACCCGGTTTTTCCCGGTGAAAAAATGCAATGATCTTCTGGCGGTTCGCTCCGATTATTTTCTGCTGACCGAGGAAGGGGGGCTGGCCCTCAATCCGGCCCGGCGCACCGACACCCTTAAGATTCTCCTCGATACCCGGTTTTACAAGAAGATCGACCAGTTCGATTCGCGGTTTCCTCAGGGACCCCCGTCCCTGGTGGAATGTGAATCCCTGACGGTGGAAGGCGACATTCAGTTCGAAGGCGGCATTTCGGTCATCGGCCATACCACCATCGCCCACGACCCCCCGACCACCCGGGCGATCATCCCCTCCGGGACCCGTCTGGAAGGGGATATCCGCGTGTAGGATCGTAAATTTTGTTGCCGGGGCGGATGTCCGCGCCGCCCCGGATTACCCCTCCCTCCCTTCCATTACTAAATAATCACTTTTCCCGACTGGTTTTTTCCGAGCATCCGCATTATATTCCTTTTAAAAATTCCGCAAATCCATTCCAAAGGAGTGTTTATGATGATGCCCAATCCAATTTACCGATATACCCTGGTGCTGCTGTCGGTGATGGTCCTGGCCCTTGCCGGCGCCTGCACCGAACTTCACACCGACGGGTCCGGAACCGCGCCGGTCCGGCCCCTCGCGAAACAGGAAACCGCACCGGACTGGCCCCATGAGCGAAGCGATCTCGACCCGGACCCGGAGCTTATTTACGGTCGGTTGGACAGCGGGGTGCGGTATGTCCTGATGCCCAATGACCGGCCCCGGGACCGGGTCTCCATGCACCTCAACGTTCAGGCCGGGTCGATGCATGAGACCGATCCCCAGCAGGGCCTGGCCCATTTTCTGGAACACCTCATGTTCAACGGCACCGAGCATTTTCCGCCGGGGGAAATCATCAAGTATTTTCAGCGCATCGGCATGAAATTCGGCCCGGATGCCAATGCCCGCACCGGATTCTATGAAACGATGTATGATATCTTGCTGCCCACCGGTGATCCCGACAGCCTGGACGAGGGCCTTCTGGTAATGGGGGACTTCGCCGCCCGGGCCCACCTGCTGCCTGCGGAAATCGACAAGGAGCGACGGGTCATTCTGGAGGAGATGCGGGTTCGGGATTCGGCTTCCTGGCGGACCTTCGTGAAGACGCTTCAGTTCGAGATGCCGAACGCGCGCATTTCCGAGCGGCTGCCCATCGGCAAAAGGGAGACCATTGAAAACGCCGATCGGGACCTGCTCAAGGATTTTTATGATACCTGGTACCGCCCGAATCGCTTGGTCGTGGTGATGGTGGGAGATTTTGATCCCGATACTGCCGTACCGCTGATTGAAAAGCGCTTCGGCGGCATGGCCGCCAGGGCCCCCGAAAAACCCGAACCGCCCTTCGGGGAGATCGACCCCCAGGGGATTCAGGCTTTTCACCACTATGAAAATGAGGCCGGCAACACGCAGGTCTCCATTCAGGTGCTCGGGAAAAAGGAACCGGAGCCGGATACCCTGGAACGCCGAAAAACCCGGCTGATCGAGGACATCGCCAACCGGATCATCCAGAACCGGCTCAACTCCCTGACCAAGCAGCCGGACAGCCCGTTTACCGATGCCTCCGCCGGATCGGGGGATTATCTGCGGTATGTTCGCTACGGGGTGATGGCGGCGGAGGCCGATCCGGATCAATGGGAAGAAGCCCTGGCCCTGCTGGAGCAGACCCTGCGCAGGGCGCTGGAATACGGGTTCACCCAGAGCGAACTGGACCGGGTCCGGGCCGACTACCTGGCGTCTCTGGACCGGGCGGTCAAGAACGCCCCCTCCCGAGAGAGCGGCACCCTGGCCCGGCGGATCATTCGGAGCGTCAATTCCGAAAAAGTGTTCCAGTCTCCCGAACAGAAAAAAACGCTGTATGCGCCCATCATCGAATCTTTGACATTGGCGCAGGTCCATGACGCTTTCAAAGCGGCATGGGATCCCGACCACCGGCTCATCGAGGTGACCGGAAACGCCGATTTGACGGCCGCAGGAACCGACCCGGAGGCGATGATTCTATCCGCCTATGACGACAGCATGCAGGTGGCGGTGGCCCCGCCCACGGAGCGGGAAGCGGTCGCTTTTCCCTACCTGCCGGCGCCCGAGACGGCCGGAAAAATCGCTCGCAGAAACGAAATCCCCGACCTCGGAATCCTTCAGGTCGATTTTGAAAACGGGGTTCGACTCAACCTGAAACAGACCGATTTCGAGGCCAATGAGGTGATCGCCAGCCTCGTCTTCGGCGAAGGGGAATCCTCCGAACCGCTTCAGAAGGCGGGATTATCAGAGATGAGTGCATCGGTGATCAATGAAAGCGGGGTGGGGCCTCTGGACCGGGACGATCTGGAGCGGGCCCTGGCCGGCAAAAACACCACGGTCGGCTTCAAGGTCAATCAGGATGATTTTTCATTCCGCGGCCGAACCGTGACCGACGAGGTGGATCTGCTGTTTCAGCTCTTGCACGCCCACTTGACCGATCCGGCCTTTCGGGAAGATGCCTACCAGCTGGCCATGGACCGGTACCAGCAGGCCTACCGGGAGCTGGCCCAGTCCATCGACGGGGCCATGACCCTGCAAGGGCGGCGGTTCCTGGCCGGCGGCGACCCCCGTTTCGGACTGCCGCCCTATGAGGCGTTCAAGGACCTCACCCTGGAGGATATCCGCTTCTGGATTGGACCCAAACTTCGGAACACGCCGCTGGAACTCTCCATCGTCGGGGATTTCGATCCCGAAAAAGTGATTGATCTGGCGGCCCGGTATCTCGGCAGCCTTCCCGAGCGGCCGGTGAATCCGACCGAGGCATTGTCCCGATTGCCCCGGTTTCCGGACGGGGAATCCCTCAGCATCACGGTGGATACCAAAATCCCCAAGGGGATGGCGGTGGTGGCCTATCCCACCACCGATATCTGGAACATTCAACGCACCCGGCGGCTCTCCACCCTGGCCAGCGTTTTTTCGGACCGGCTGCGGGAAGAAGTTCGGGAAAAACTGGGAGCCACCTACTCGCCCCATGCCTACAACCAGCCGAGCCGGGCCTATTCCGGGTACGGGGTGTTTCAGGCGGTGATCAGCATCAATCCCGACGATGCCGACGCGGTGGTGGAAGCGGTGAAAGGAATCACCGCGGACCTGGCCGCAAACGGGGTGACTGAGGATGAACTCCGCCGGGCCCTGGACCCGACCCTGACCGGCATCAAGGACATGCGCCGGGAGAACGGCTACTGGCTGGATACGGTCCTGAGCGGCTCCCGGGAGCATCCCGAACAGATCGAGTGGAGCCGGACCATCGCCGAAGACTATGCCTCCATTACGGCCGAAGAGGTCACCCGAATGGCCAGGACCTATCTGGACAACGGCAAGGCCGCGGCGGTGGTGATCGTGCCGACCCATGCCATCGCCGAAAAGGGCGACCCGAAAACCGCCGGCTGAGATGGTCCGCCGGTTTTACATCGCTCCGGACACGATCGATAAGCTCCGACACGAAGGTGCATCCGGGCCGGTCTTGATCGGTCCGGATGCCAACCACATCAAAAACGTTCTTCGGCTTCAAACCGGCGATCCGGTGGTGCTCTTTGACGGTGCGGGCCGGGAATACGACGCCCGTATCGCCGCCATCGATTCGGCGGGGGTTCGGGTGGATGTATTCGGCGAACGCCGCTCCGAGACCGAATCTTCGTTAGCGATTACCATCGCCCAGGGGTTTCTCAAAGAGAAAAAGATGGATGAGCTGGTCCGGGGCCTCACCGAGCTGGGCATGACCCGGTTCACCCCCTTCCTGGCCGAACGCTCCGTGGCCCGGCCCGATCCCAAGCGGCTTCGAACCCGGGCCGAGCGGTGGGAGAAGATCGCTCTGGAGTCGCTCAAACAGTGCCGAAGAAGCCGGGTGCCCGATATCGGCGCCACAGTCTCCTTTTCAGAGATGGTGGATTTGGGACGTGAGGCCGACCTCAAGGTGCTTTTTTGGGAAGAAGAAGCGGGGACAGGGACATCCCCGCTTATCAAAATACGAGAAGATCGATATAAAACCGTTTTCGCCGCCTTGGGTCCCGAAGGCGGTTTTACTGAATCAGAGGCCGCCTCGGCCCGGGAAGCCGGATTCATCGTGGCGCCCCTCGGCCCCCGCATCCTGCGGGCCGAAACCGCGGCCATCGCCGCATGTACACTGCTTCAGCACCTATACGGGGATATGGGATGAAAAAAAATCTTGACATCCCCACCGAAAACGAATAAACAAGGCCTCGTTTGCGCCGAGGTAGCTCAGTCGGTAGAGCAGGGGACTGAAAATCCCCGTGTCGGCAGTTCGATTCTGTCCCTCGGCACCTTTGATATCAAGGGGTTACGTTTAAAAGCGTAGCCCTTTTTTTGTTTGAGCTGAAGTTGTCACCACGCTGTCCCCATTTTTTTCCGTTCCCACCTGTTTTTTGATATCCTTCCTTGACAGGAGATCACGCCTATAGATAAAAATCCTGAAAGTCATTCGTTTGCGAGATATGCATATTGAAGAGGGATACTGGATTCTCAAATTTTTTTTTCTCTGAAATCCATCCTATTGGAACTTCCTGCTTTATGTTTCCAGGGGCAGACTTTTTGTTCGGATATTTTGCCGGGCTTTTTCTGGAAATCGGTGGTATTCCTGCCAACTTTCGGAGGGTGCTTTCATTCTCGCAACTCGGGAACCTGAAACCTCCGTTTATGGATAAAGAGAATTTTGGCGAAAACTTAATACACAAGGTTTTTGGAAATTATACAAATAATGTTCGAGCAAACCTTCAAGAATATCGATGATGTGCTGTGGAAAGAGGCAGGGTGCGCCACGGAGTTGGACTATACCGAGCAGACCTCCTGGATGTTGTTTTTGAAATATCTGGATGATCTGGAGTATGCCCGGTCCATGGAGGCGGAGCTGCTGGGGAAATCCCATGATTTCATCATCGAGGTGCGGTTCCGGTGGTCGGCGTGGGCCGCGCCGAAGAAGGCGGATGGGAGCTTCGATCACGATACGGCGCTGACCGGGGACGACCTGGTTCTGTTCGTGAACGGCAAGCTGTTTCCGTATCTGCGGGGGTTTAAAGAGCGGGCGTCCAGTCCGGATACCATTGAGTACAAGATCGGCGAGATTTTCGGGGGAATCCGCAACAAGTTCCAGAGCGGGTACAGCCTGCGGGATGCCCTGGAACTTGTGGACGGCCTGAGTTTCCGGTCCCAGAAGGAAAAGTACGAGCTGTCTCACCTGTACGAGGCGAAGATCCGGAACATGGGCAATGCCGGGCGGAACGGGGGTGAATACTATACACCGCGCCCGCTGATTCGGGCCATGATTCGGGTGACGAAGCCGGAGATCGGCGAGCGGATTTACGACGGCGCGGCCGGTTCGGCGGGGTTTTTGTGCGAGGCCCACGATTATCTGCGGTACGGCCCGGACGGGAAGGGGAACAAGTTTTCTACGAAGGACCTGGAAACGCTCCAGCACCGGACCTTCTATGGCAAGGAGAAGAAGAGCCTGCCCTATGTGATCGGAATCATGAACATGATCCTCCACGGCATCGAAACGCCGAACATCGTCCACACCAACAGCCTGACCGAGAACCTGAGCGACATTCAGGAAAAAGACCGCTTCGAGGTCATCCTGGCCAATCCGCCCTTCGGGGGAAAGGAGCGGAAAGAGGTGCAGCAGAATTTCCCCATCAAGACGGGGGAGACGGCTTTTCTGTTTCTTCAGCATTTCATGAAATACCTGAAGGCAGGGGGCCGGGCGGCGGTGGTGATCAAGAACACGTTTCTCTCCAACAGCGACAACGCCTCCCGGGCTTTGCGGGCGGAGCTGCTGGAAAGTTTTGATCTGCACACGGTGCTGGACTGCCCCGGCGGCACGTTTCTGGGGGCCGGGGTGAAGACGGTGGTGCTGTTTTTCCGGAAGGGGTCGCCGGCGCGGAAGATCTGGTACTATCAGCTTGATCCGGGGCGGAGTCTGGGGAAGACGAATCCGCTAAATGATGATGATTTGGCGGGATTTGTGGAATTGCAGGCGGGTTTTGCGGACTCGGAGAATTCCTGGTCAGTGGATGTGGGGGATGTGGATTCGGAGACGTTTGATCTTTCGGTGAAGAATCCCAATAAGGCGGAGGAGCGGCCGCTGCGCGATCCGGAGGTGATTTTGAATGAGATCGCGTTGTTGGATCGGGAGAGTGAGGAGATTTTGGAGGGGATTCGGGGGTTGTTATGAGGGAGGGATGGTGTTGGAGTACACTGGGGAAGGCTTGCAAGATTAAACCTTCCAAAAAGGAAGTAAAAAAGCGCCTTGCTGGAACCGATTTGGTATCATTTGTTCCAATGAACGACCTCGGCATCCGGGAAAAATATTTGAGCCCGGTTGAAGAACGTCCCTTGGGCAAGGTTATAAAAAGCTACACTTACTTTGTCGATGGAGACGTGCTGCTGGCGAAGATAACACCTTGTTTTGAAAATGGAAAACTTGGAATCGCACAAGGGCTAAAAAACGGTATTGGCTTTGGTTCTAGCGAATTCATTGTTTTTCGGGCTGATGGTCAAGTTGATCCTGAATATCTGTTTTACTTCCTTTCCCAAGACAATTTTCGGGATTCTGGAGCGAAGGTGATGTCCGGCGCTGTTGGCCACAAGCGAGTTCCCAAAGATTTCATCAATAATTTTCCTATTCCCCTCCCACCCCTTCCTGAACAAAAACGCACCGTCGCCATTCTCGATGAAGCCTTTTCGGGGATCGAACGGGTGGTCGCCAATACCGAGAAGAACCTTGCGAATGCGAGGGAGTTGTTTGAGAGTTATTTGAATTCGATGTTTCGGGAATTTGGCGAATCAAACGTTTTCCCAAAATTGGGCGAAGTTTGTGAAAATTTGGACAGC
>CAZNLT010000096.1:0-22728 GCA_964573705.1 uncultured Desulfobacterales bacterium | reverse complement strand
CCGAGGTTAGCACGCCGAGCGAGGAAATTCATGCAGGCCTGCCGGAAGGACACAAGAGATCCTCAAAGGGGCGGAACGGGCCCGAGAACTCGTCCGGCAGATTCTCATGTTCAGCCGCCAGAGCGAACACCAGCTCAAGCCGCTGCGGATTCAGTTTATCCTCAAGGAGGTGTTGCAGCTGATTCGCTCTTCGTTGCCCACCACCATCGAGATTCGGCAGGACATCGGCCGCGACTGCGGTCCGGTGATGGCCGATCCGATCCAGATCCATTCGGTGGCCATGAATCTTTTTACCAATGCCTATCACGCCATGCAGGAGACCGGCGGCCGCATCGAGGTTCGGCTGGCGGAGACGAGCGTATCCTCCGAAGACCCCGAGTGGCCCGGTCTTGAACCCGGCCCCTATGTCCGTTTTTCCGTTTCCGATACCGGCCAGGGCATGGCGCCCGACGTGCAGGAGCGTATTTTCGACCCGTATTTCACCACCAAGGAACTGGGCAAGGGCACCGGTCTGGGGTTGTCGGTGGTCCACGGCATCGTCAAGAATTACGGGGGCGCCATTCGGGTGGAGAGTGCGCCGGGACAGGGCTCGACCTTTCATATCTGTTTGCCTCGCATCAAAACGGCCTCGGCCCGGCACACGGCCGATCCGTCTCTTTCCGCCGCCCCGAGGGGTGAAGAACGGGTGCTTCTGGTGGATGACGAACCCCAGATCGTGCGGATGGAAAAGCAGATGCTGGAGCGCCTCGGATATGCGGTGACCACCCGGACCAGCAGCTCCGAGGCCCTGGAGCTGTTTCGGCATCAGCCGGACCGGTTCGACCTGGTGATCACCGACATGACCATGCCGGGGCTGCGGGGAGACCAACTGGCCGCGGAACTGATCGCGGTTCGCGCCGATATTCCGATCATCCTCTGCACCGGCTTCAGCGAATCCATCGACGAGGAGGATGCCGCAGCGATAGGGATACGGAAGTTCATCATGAAACCGATCGTTAAAGCGGATCTGGCTCAGGCCATTCGCGAAGTTCTGGCCTCCCGAATCCGGGCATAGCCTTTTCCGATGTCGGCGATCAATTATGAAAACCTTCCGAAGTTCGTGGCTCCCGAATTTGTATTCGGCGACAGAGCCCCTCGGGGGGCGCCCATTACGGAAGCAGGTGATCGGGGGTTTGGAAGAAGAAGGTATCCATCCAGTCGACGCCCTGGGATCGGACCGAATCACGGAAGATCCCGTTCGGGTGATTCGTAAACTGCTCCGGACCGTGCGGGAAATCCTTACCCAAAAGACAAGCCCCCACTCGGATTGACATTCCCGGTGAAAAGTCTGACCTTAAGACTCAGACAGCGCAAAGAGCGAACACCTCGAAAGAAATTATTCAAAGGAGGGCGAATCATGAGCGACAGAGGCGAAATACTCAATTTTCTGATGGAGGTTCTGGGGGAGGAAGGCTGCGGGGTCTCCTGCGAGAACGCGGATGTATTTCAGGATGAAGAGGGGTGGAAGATGAAGCTGGAAGGCTTTATGGAGCCCTGGAAACTGGGGAATTCGGTGGAAGAGGCCAAAAAAAGCATTCGGGAGTACGCCGATATGCGATTCGGGCTGAGCTGAGGCTATTCTTTTAATTTTTTTGAAAACCGAACCCCGTATTTTTTCATCCGGTTCCAGACCGTCACCCGAGAAACCCCCAGGATCTCCGCCGCCCGGGTTTGATTGCCGCCGGACGCCTCCAGGGCCTCGATCAGCCGGCGTTTGCGGATATCGTCCCGATCTTCGGCGGCCGAACTTCGGGAACGGCTGCCTCGGCCGGAAACCAGGTTGGGGGGAAGATGGTCGGGTTGAATCATCGGCTCCTGACAGGCCACGAATGCGAACTCGAGGGCGCTTCTGAGTTCCCGAACATTCCCCGGCCAGTCATGGGTCAGAAGGCGCTCCATGGCGTCGCGGCCGATGCCTTCGATGGATCGGCCGCTTTTGAGTCGAATCCGCCGGAAAAAGAAGTCGGCCAGCAGCGGAATGTCCTCGACCCGTTCCCGCAGGGGCGGTATCCGAATGGGGATGACGTTGATCCGGTAATAGAGGTCTTCCCGAAAGGCGCCTTCCGCCACCCGGGCCTCCAGATCCCGATTGGTGGCGGAGATCACCCGGACATTGATCGGCACCGGGCGGTTGTCGCCCACCCGTTCAATGACCTTTTCCTCCAAGACCCGCAGCAGTTTGACCTGGGTGGACAGGGGAAGGTCCCCGATCTCATCCAGAAAGATATCCCCGCCCTGGGCCGCCTCGAAACGGCCTTCACGGCTTTTGACGGCTCCGGTAAAGGCGCCCCGCACATGGCCGAAGAGTTCGCTCTCCAGCAGGGACTGGTTAAGGGCCGCACAGTTGACTTTGATAAAGGGCCGGGCCGATAAACGGTCCGGGTCGTTTTCACCGGCGATCTCGTGAATCGCCCGGGCCGCCGGTTCCTTTCCCACCCCGCTTTCCCCCAGAATGATCACCGGCGCGTCGGATACGGCCGCATTGGCGATCAGGTCGAATACCCGGTTCATGCCCGGTGAGGCGCCCAGAATGCCGTGAAAGGCGTCCTCGGCATTGAGTTGGCGCCGAAACGCTTCAAGCTGGGTGTCTTTTTCCACCAGCTCCGAAATGTCGGTCATGGTCTCCACCGCGCCCATCACCTGTCCGTTGCGGTCCCGCAGAAGGGAGGCGTTTTTGAGGACATGCACGGCGCGCCCGTCCTTTCGTACAAACCTGCATCGGCGCATCTTCATGGCGCCGGTTTTAAACAGCACGCACCAGTGGATTCCCTTGCGCTCCCGGGCGATGTCGCAGGCGTCGCAGTTGAGCACGGTGCAGGGCTTTCCGATCATCTCTCCCTGTTCATAACCGGTCATTTCGGTCAGCGCCCGATTGACCGAGACGATGGTTCCGCCCTGGTCCACGATCATGATGCCGTCCTGAATGGTATCCACCACCGTTTTCCAATAGTCGTTCAGCTCCTGTTCAAACACCGGTCGGCTCCTGTTTAATGTTTAACAAATGTTAAAAATAACGTTTTTAACATTTTAACAGCTTCTTGACAAACGTTTTGACGCAAGGATTTCATACAAGCAGGGATAGCGTAAGTATTCAGAGGTTTAACCCCGTTGTCAGGTCTTCGCAGGGGTATTGGCACTCCCTTTGCAAATCTTCATTCCGTACACAAAGCGGAGGAGCGGTTTTGAAACAAACATCGGTTCATATTCTGGATCTCAAAGGCGGGGTCGCCTCTTTTTCTCTGTTGAAAATATCTCAGTTTTTCAGGGAAATGGCGGTGGGCGACGTGCTGGAGGTTTGCGGCTGCGACGCGGAAACCCGGGCGGATCTGGTGAAGATTCTGCCTTCGGGGGCCTATCACCTGATTTATGAAGACAAGGCCCCGGACCGGTGTATCCGGATACTGAAAAACACAGCCGATGAATCGGTCCCTTCACATGAATCAACCAATCCATAGAAAAGGAGCGACGAGATTATGACTTCCCCATTACGCGTTCTGGTGATCGGCGGGGTTGCCACCGGACCCAAGACGGCATGCCGCCTGAAACGACTGGTACCCGAGGCCGAGGTGACCCTCATCGACAAGGACGATATCATCTCCTACGGGGCCTGCGGCCTGCCCTATTTTGTGGAAGGGCTTTTTTCGGATGTCAACACCTTGATCCAGACCCCGGTGGGTGTGGAGAGGACCCCGATGTTTTTTGAAAAAGCCAAGGGATTTCAGGTGCTCATCCGCACCGAAGCCCTCGAAATCGACCGGGAGAGCAAAACGGTCCGTGTCAGAAACCTCGATTCCGGAGAGGAGCGGGACATGGGCTACGACAAGCTGGTACTGGCCATGGGCGGGCACCCCTTTCAGCCCCCCATCCCCGGCATCGACCTCAAAAACACCTGGTACATGACCCATCCCCGGCATGCCGACAGCCTGGTCAAGGAGATCGAGGCTCAAGGACTCAAAAAAGCGGTCCTGGTGGGGGCCGGCTTCATCGGTATCGAAATGGCCGAAGCCCTGAAGGAGCGGGGCCTGGATGTCACGGTGGTGGAGATGTTCGATCAGATCCTGCCGGGCATCCTGGACAAGGATATGGCCACCTTTGCGGCCAAGCACCTGCGGAAAAAAGGGGTGAACCTGGTTCTGGGTGAGCGGGTCACCGCCATTCGGGGCGACACCCAGGTGGAAGGGGTGGATACCGACAAGCAGACGATCGATGCCGACCTGGCGCTGATCGCCGTCGGGACCCGTCCCAGTGATCAGCTGGCCCGGGAGGCGGGGATCAACTGCGCAGAAAAAGGCGGCATCCTGATCAATGAATATTGCCAGACCAATGATTCGGATGTCTATGCCGGCGGCGACTGCGTGGTCAACCACTACTACGGCGGATATGCCGGTCGGGAGATGTTCGTGGCCCTGGGCTCCACCGCCAACAAGCACGGCCGGGTCATCGCCAACCATATCGCCGGACAGCCCACCCCCTTTGCCGGGATCGGCATGACCGGCATCGTCAAGGCCTTCGACTTCACCATGGCCCGGACCGGGTTGACGGAACTTCAGGCCAAAACCCTCAACCTCAATTATGAAACGATCATCTGGTCCGGTCCCGACATGCCCCACTATTATCCGGGGCACGGACCCCTGGTCATTAAAATGATCGCCTCCAAGCGGGACCGGAAGCTCCTCGGGGTGCAGCTGGCAGGCATGGGCAATGCGGCCAAACGGCTGGATGTGGCCGCCAGCGTCATCCTGCTGGGGGGCACCCTGGACGACATCGCCAATATCGATTTCGGCTATGCCCCGCCTTACAGCCCGCCTCTGGATCCACTGACGACCTGCGCCCATGTCCTGACCAATAAACTGGACGGGCTGGCCGACGGCATTTCGCCCTTCGATTCCAAAGCCCTGATCGAATCGGGCAGCGTGGTGCTCCTGGATGTTCGCACTCCCCAGGAGTTGGAGGAGATGCAGCTTCCCTACGACGTGGTCCACATCCCCCTGGGGGCGCTGCGATCCAAGGTGAGCGAACTGCCCAAAGACAAGGAGATCCTGGCCTTCTGCAAAGTCAGCATGCGCGGCTACGAGGCCCAGCGCATCCTCAACGCCGCCGGTTTCGACCGGGTACGGTTCATCGAGGGCGGCATCGTGGGGTGGCCGTTTGAGGTGAAGATGATGAAATAGGGGAATTTCCAAGGGGCGGCGTTTTGCCGTCCCTTGGCAGGCATAATGCTGCCTTTTCAGCCGGCGTTTTCGCTAAACAAGCGCCCGGCGGATCGGTTTCGTCGGGCGTTTTTCTATCGATCGGTCTCTGCAGCCAAGGCGGCTCTGGCTTTTTCCGGGAGTTGGATTCGGACAAAGTAGGATTCCGGATACAGGTAATCTTCCTCGGCTTCATCTATGATTCGGACATAACCTTCTTTGGATGCGGACTCATCCGGGATGAAGCGGTAGACTTTTCGTTTTTCGAGATCATCGCACCCTTTATTTTCCAAGCAGAGGACGAAGATGGATTCGTTGTGAAGGTCCATTTTATGCTATCCTAAAATTCTTTTGATTTTCATCTTTTTGGTTCCGATCCCATGCGCTTCATACCAGTGAATTTCTGCTTTGCAGATTCTGCCGCTTTGAAGGCGAATATTTGCAATTCCTTTCAACTTGCGCCACCGGGCAGCGCCAAATTGCCTTCGAAGCCTCACGATATCCCGTATATTTCCACCGACAGCGATTGTCTCAACGGCTTCAATTTTCCCGATGACCTCAAAGTGCATAGGTATACCTTAAAAGCATTCGGACAATAGTTCAAGTTTATATTGTAATAACAGCCAAGGGCCTGTATCTAAAGTGCGTATGTGGGATATGAAATAGATAGTCTTGGTTTTTCTTGTTGGTTCGCCGGTTTGTTTCGGTGGGCGCCCTGCTGATCGTCCCCGGGGCTGTTTTCCTTTCTGCTGCGGTTCGCAGGCGTTTCAGCATCGAGGTCCTGATCCTTGCCGTCGGAAGTGCTGCGGTATTGGCCGTGGTTGATATCACTTATGCGCTTCAGGGGCGAACGTCCCTGGTTTACCTCCTTGACGCAATGGTGGAACTCCTCTTTCTCGCTCTCTGGATAAAAGGTTATTGGTGGAAGTCGTTCAGAAGCTGTTGCGTGACGAGGCCTATCGAGAGCTTCAAAATACCCTGGTCAAACGACCGGATATGGGCGCTATAATTGTGGGAAGCGGGGGTATTCGAAAGGTTCGCAGGGCTGGCGCCTCTCGTGGGAAAAGCGGTGGGTTTCGGGTGATTTACTATTGGGCCGCTGCCGAGGATCGAATACTGATGTTGATGATATATCCGAAATCCGAAAAAGATGATTTAACGAGAGACCAAATCAGGATACTGCGGAAAATTATAAAGGAAGAATATCCATGAAAGAAGAAATGTTTTCAGAATTGGTAGAGAGCGCACGTGAAGGAGGTGCTATTTTACGGGGTGAAAAAGAACCGTCCCGCGCCTTTTCCTTTCAAGGACCGGATGTAAAGCATATTCGTGAACGGTTTCGGTTATCTCAGGGGGATTTTGCCTCATTTCTGGGTATAAGTGTGAAAACTTTACAGAATTGGGAACAGGGGAGACGTTCTCCACAGGGGCCTGCAAGGGTATTGTTACAAGTTGCCGCTAAACACCCGGAAGCCGTATGGGATGCGGTCTGTTCCGGTAATCGGCAGTGAATTCCCGAAATTTGAAAGCCGTCCCTTTGCCGTTTTTACGCTTGTATAATCTCCCGTTCCATGGTATCTGAGATTTGAAATAAACTCGGATTTTCATAATATGGCGACCAGTTTATATAGTTATTTCAATTGTATCCTCAGAAGAAGGTGCGAAAGGAGAGCGGGCAAATGACGAAGTACAAAATGGTCATCTCGTTGGGGCTGGTTTTACTGATCGGAGTTCTTGCTCAGGTGATGTTTGTCTTTGCCGATATTGCAGACTCCCCGAGCAAAGCGGCCCTTGAATTCACCGAAGCCTATCTTGCCTATGACCGAGACACCCTGGCGGAACGGTTCTGTGACGAAAGCCGGGTGACAGACAACATCAACATCGTGGATCAATACATCTACGAAGCCCGGCGGGAAGCCGAAGCCCGCGGGTATGACCTGGGGATGTTCGTCAACGAAAAGTTCTACCACGGGGACACCGAGACTTTGGAGCAGACCAGTGATTCGGCCGTCGTTCGGGTCACCGGCGAAGCCGATTCGCCCCTACGTTCTTTCTTCTGGAAGGGGGGAGACGAAACCCGGCATGTGGATGCCAACCTGGTTTTGGTCAAGGAAAACGGCCGGTGGAAGGTGTGCGGGTACCCGTTTGAGCTGGCCCACCTCGGTTCCTGAGCCCGCTCGGACCCGATTCAGCAGCTTTTCCGGGGGGACGGTGGTCCATCATCGTCCCCCTCTGTTTTGGGTGACAGGTGCCATTGAGTCCTTCGGAAGATATAACCCGGATATACCTAAACATCCGCGGGTACGCCCGCCAGATCGTCTCCCGGTATCCCTCCCCGGATTTTTACACCGACCATTCGGAAGCCAACGCCCTTTCCAGACATTGTTTCGATTTTGACCCGATGGTCCGGGACCTCAGACGATGGGTCATGGGTGAACTGCAAAATGGTCTGGGCCATGGCCTCGATCATGCCGTCAAGGTGAGCCTGGATGCCGGCGCACTGATCTGCGTCGAGTGCCGGCGGGCCGGCTTTTCCGAGGCGTACCTGCGAAACCGTATTCGGGTGGTCCAGTGCGCGGGGCTGCTCCATGACATTCGGCGGATGGAGGCGGATCATGCCGCCGCTGGGGCCTGTTTTTCCCGGAAGATTTTGGCCCCGTATGCCCTTTGCCCGGATGAGATCGGCGACATCTGTCAGGCCATTCAGGACCACGAGGCGTTTCAGGACCGGGTGCCGGTCAACACCGCCGAAGGGCGGCTGGTCTCGAACTGCCTCTACGACGCCGATAAATTCCGGTGGGGCCCCGACAATTTCGCAGATACCGTCTGGAAAATGGTGATCGCCGCACAAATACCGCTGTCTCGATTCATTGAAAAATATCCCAAAGGGATGGAGCGGATCTCCCGCGTTAAAGAGACTTTCCGCTCCCGTACCGGCCGAATTTACGGGCCCCGGTTCATCGACCTGGGGCTGGCCATCGGCAATGACCTTTACCGGGTGATTCAGGAAGAATTTGCCCATGTGACGGGATGCCCATGAGACTCATATTGATTGTGCTCGGTCTGATTTATACCCTGTTTCCCTTCGACCTTCTGCCCGATATCATCGTCGGCCTGGGGTGGCTGGACGACCTGGGGGTGTGGGCCCTTCTCTACTGGTTTCTATATGTCCGCCCCATGATGAAAGAACAGGAGGGCCAACAGACCGCTTATCGCGCCCATCAACAGGGGCGCGAAGGGGGCTATTATCGATGGCGCACCGAGCAGGAGGCCGCCGGCGGCTTCGGGTCGTCCCGGCAGGAACAGGCCCGCCCCCAGCCGCCGCCGTCTTCGGGAAAAAAGGACCCCTATTCGGTGCTGGGGGTTCGTCCCGGGGCGTCCTCCGAAGAGATCAAGCATTCCTACCGGGAACTGGCCAACAAGTATCATCCCGACAAGGTCGCCCATCTCGGGGAGGATTTTCAGACCCTGGCCGAGGATCGGTTCAAAGAGATTCAGGAAGCCTACCAGACCCTGATGCCCCGCAAGTAAGCGGCGGTGCGATTCCCGGTATCGGCAAATAGCGAAGCGAAGGGGACATAATTTTCTATGGAGAATTCAGATGACGGATATTGTCGCGGTTTACGGAAGCCCCCGTCGCCAGGGCAACACCACAACGCTGATGCGCCGGTCCGTGGAAGGGGCCCGGGATGCCGGGGCCTCGGTGGAGGAGTTCGTCCTGCGGGACCTCAAAATGTCGCCCTGTCTGGAGATCTACAAATGCAAGGCCGACGGCCGGTGCGCCATTCAGGATGATTTTCAGCATCTATACGACCGGCTTCTGGCCGCCCAAGGGCTGATGCTCGCCTCCCCCATCTTTTTTTACACCGTCAGCGCCCATACCAAAATCATGATGGACCGGTGCCAGTCGCTCTGGGTCAAAAAATACTGGATCGACCAGGTCCCCTTCAAAGAATGGGAGCCCAAGCGGCTGGGGCTCTTCATCTCGGTGGGCGCCACCCAGGGAAAGAAGCTTTTCGAAGGCGCGCTTTTGACGGTGCGCTATTTCTTCGACGTGCTGGACATGACGCTGTGGCGATCGCTGCTGTATCGAGGGTTGGATTTTGAAGGGGATGTGGACAAACACCCCGCCTATCTGGACGAGGCGTATCAAGCCGGAGCGGCGTTCGCGGCCGCTGTAACCGAGTTGAAGTCGGACCCGAATTAGATGCCGCTTCTGCTCGAGGTGGTCGACCTGGTCAAAATATTTAAAAAAACCAGGGCGGTCGACGGCGTCCGCTTCGGCATCGAGGCCGGCATCTGCTTCGGGCTTCTGGGCCCCAACGGGGCCGGCAAAACCACTACCATCGAGGTCATCGAGGGAATCATTCCGCCCACTTCGGGCCGAATCCTTTACCGGGGAGGGCCCCGCACCCCCGACTTTCGGGAAGCCATCGGGATTCAGTTTCAGCACACCACCCTGCTCTCTTTGATGAGCGTTCGGGAAACCCTGGAAACCTTTCAGCAGCTCTACCGTCATACCGCCTCGGTCGATCATCTGATACATCTGTGCCGCCTGGCGGAGGTAGCGGACCAGTACAACGACCGCATCTCCGGCGGGCAAAAGCAGCGCCTCCTGCTGGCCATGGCCCTGATCAACGACCCCGACCTGCTCTTTCTGGACGAACCCTCCACCGGACTGGACCCCCAGGCCCGGCGGAACCTCTGGGACATCATCCTGGAGATCAAGCGGGCCGGCAAAACCCTCATCCTCACCACCCATTACATGGAAGAGGCCCAATACCTCTGCGACGAAATCGTGATCATGGACCGGGGGCAGGTGATCGCCCGGGGCTCTCCGGCCGAGCTGATCCGAACCCACTGCCGGGGAACCACCGTCATTCTTCCCTGGTCGAGCGTCCGGGATGACTTGTCCGACCTTTCCGTCAACGGCCGGAAGACCGCTCAGGGGATTGAAATTCAGACCGACGACGTCAACGGATGTCTGAAAGAATTGATGGACCGGTCCGTGGATCTGGGGGATATCACCGTCCGGTCCCCCAACCTGGAGGATGTCTTTCTCAAGCTGACCGGCCGCCAGCTGCGGGAGTGACCATGAACCTGAAGCGGATCTGGGTCATGTTTCGAGCCCGGAACATGGAATTCTTCCGGGACCGGGCCGCTTTCGGCTGGAACTTTCTGTTTCCCTTTCTGATCGTGGCCGGGTTCGCCGTCATTTTCGGCGGAGACACCCGATCGGAGTACAAGGTCGGGGTGTTTCCACATCCCACCGTTCAGGTCGACCTCGAAGAGGTCGCCGTCCCCGAGGCGTTCAAAAAAGTCCGTTATCTCGATTTCATCGGGTTCCCTTCCCGGAAGGCGGGGCTGAAGAAACTTCGGGATTACAAGATCGATTTTCTGATTCAGATCGGCTCTTCGGAAAATGCCTACTGGGTGAGCGAGGGCCCCAAGGGGTACGTAGTGGAACAGCTCTTCAACGCCGCCCTGGTGCCGGAGGAATACCGCGGCCTCGGCCTGCGGGGCGAAATCGAGGGGCGGCCGGTGCGCTACATCGACTGGCTGTTTCCCGGCATTTTGGCCATGAATATGATGTTCAGCGCCCTCTGGGGGGTGGGGTTCGTGATCGTCCGGTACCGCAAGAACGGGGTGCTCAAACGGCTCAAGGCGACCCCGCTCACCGCCGTGGAATACCTGACCGCCCAGATGTTCTCCCGAATCTTCGTGCTCATGTTCACCCTAACGGTGATGTGGTTCGGTTGTGAGCTGTTTTTCGGGTTCGAAGTCCGGGGCTCCCGGGTCTGGATCTTTCTGGCCTATTTTCTGGGCGGGCTCTGCCTCACCGCTTTGGGTATGATCGTGGCGGCCCGGGGGATCAGCGAGGAGTTCGCCAGCGGGGTGATCAACTTTATCGGGCTGCCGATGATGTTTCTTTCCGAGGTCTGGTTCTCCCTGGAAGGCGCGCCCCGGTGGGTGCATCGCATTGCCGAGGTTTTTCCGCTCACCCATGTGCTTCGGGCGGTCCGCCGGGTCATGAACGAAGGGGCCGACCTGGCCGGGATCACGCCGGAGCTGACCATCCTCGCCGTTCTGACCCTGGGTTTTCTGATGATCGGGGCGTTTCTTTTCTCCTGGAACGAATGAGTCAGTAGGGTGAGCCTCCGAAGTTTCATCTTCGAAACAAAAGGGGAGGCGTAGGAAAAGGATGCCGGAGGGTCAGAAAAGATCCTTCAGATTTCGTGCCCCCTGTACCACCCGGACAATTTCGATTCCATCAAGGATGATTCGGTAAAGGATGAGATAGTTGCCGAGGGGTAAATACCGAAGATCAGGCGCTATGTCCTCACGAGCAGGACCGATGGCGGGCTGTTCCGCCAACAGCCGTATTTTGCCGTCAATTTTATCCAACAGCCGATCTGCTGCGGCCGGGTTGTCCTGAGCAATATAGAGCCAGATATCGATCAGATCTTCTTCAGCCTGAGCGGTTCGCTGAATAACAGGCATGGGTTTTTAAGACGGGCCCTCGCTGTTCCCGGTGTTTTCCAGCCTCCGGCGGGCTTCCGCCTTTATGGCTTTCATATCGGCAAATCGTCCTGGCCCGCTTTTCAGACCTTCTTCCCACAGCCGTCTGATACCTTCCATTTCACTTTCCCGTCGGGAGCGCTTTCGGTTCCAATCCCGCAAAGCCTCTCGTATCACTTCGCTGCAACTGGCATATTCGCCGGCTTCTACAGCTTTGCGGACAAGAACCGCCAATTCGGGTGTCAGCGCCACACTGAATTTTTCTACACTTGGCATATTCGATTCCTTCCTTTCAGAAAATAGTAATGAGGATTACCCGGAATCAAGAAAAAAAATGGTCTATTTTGAAGAAATATCAGGATTTTTGCATCGGCCTATCGCAATAATCAGTAAGAGACCCCCTCGAACCACCCACCCCGGGGGAAAAAACGGATCGCCTCATAGAAGTCGCTGTTGGTGATGAATTTGACGAAGGGGTCGGCGGAGGGCGCCAGCCAGAAAAAAAAGAGGGTGGCCACGTAGAGCAAAAGGGTGGCTTTGATGTCGTAGAAGCTGATGATTTTGAGGCCGGTGCCGAAGGAGTTTTTGGCCTTCATGTTTTTGAAGTCGAAGCTGTAAACCTCGTCCAGGACCAGGTGGACGAGGTACCCGAAAAAGACGAAAAAACCGCCCATCCAGGCGGTGAGGGTCGAGAGCCGGGCCACGCGGTAGAGGGCGATGGTGGTGATGAACCAGAACAGGGCCCCGGCCGGTATGGAATGGAAGACCCCCCGGTGAATGGTCAGGCGGGTGAAAAGCTCGAAGATCAGATACCGCACGGTGAGGTAGGCCGCCGCCCAGATGATCAGAAACTCCGCCGCCGTATCCCCCAGCCGCTGACTGAAGGTGACCAGAAAAGCGATCACCAGAGAGAGCACATGGAAGGTGATCTTGAGCGGGCTGGAGCTGTCCGAGTCGATGTCGGGCAGGGCCGCGCCGGCGCTGCCCAGGACGAAGTAGAGGATGATCTCTTCGGATTTGGCCGCATCCCCGGCCAGCAGGCAGGCGGATGCGATCCCCACGGCCGAGCACCCGACGCTGAGGTGGGTCTTGAAATCGGCCATGGCGGATTATCCCTTGGATTCGGCCGGCGGTGCCGCTTCGGCTTGGGGCGGCGGTCCTTTGACCGTCTCTTCCACCGTCCGGTAGATGGATTGAAACAGCTCGGGAAAGGCGGTGGGTGAAACCCGGCCGGTTTCGATGAATTTTACCACGATCTCTTTGGAGGCCCTCAGAATCTGCTCGTCGATATTGGTTTTGGGGGAAGCCATGGGGGTATGTCCTCGTCTGAATCAGTCCAACTCATAAGGGGTCAGGCTTTCATGGCCCGACTCGGTGACCAGAATGGTCTGTTCGAACTGGGCGGACAGGGAACTGTCCCGGGTCACCGCAGTCCAGTCGTCCCGCAGGATCCGAAGCTCCTTGCCGCCCAGGTTGATCATCGGCTCGATGGTGAAGATCATGCCCGGGGCCAAAATGACCCCCTGTTTGGGCTTGCCGTAGTGGGGAATCTGGGGGGCTTCGTGGAAGTCGAACCCCACCCCGTGGCCCACGAACTCCCGGACCACCGAACAGCCTTCGCCCTCGGCATAGGTCTGGATGGCCCATCCGATATCCCCCACCGTGTTGCCGGGCCGGACCATCTCGATCCCCCGCTTGAGGCTCTCCCGGGCCACCCGAATGATCTTTTCGGCATCCGAGGTGGCTGCGCCCACCAGAAACGTCTTGTTGGCGTCGGCGTAATAGCCGTCCAGAATCGAGGTGATGTCGACGTTGACGATGTCCCCGTCTTCGATCACCCGGTCGCCCGGAATGCCGTGGCAGATCACCTCGTTGATGGAAACGCAGACGCTCTTGGGATACCCCCGGTAATGAAGGGTGGCCGGAACGGCGCCGTGGTCCAGGGTGTATTCGTGAACCAGGGTGTTGATCTCCTCGGTGCTCATCCCCGGTTTGAGGGAGGACTCTACCAGGTCGAGGGTGTCCATCACCAGCACCCCGGCCTGTCGGATGGCCGCGATATCCTCCGGCTCTTTCAGCCGGATCTTGTACCGTTTGAGGTAAATCTCCTTGATGCTTTCGGATTCGAGACGCTTTCGTTTCCGCATGCAGCATTTTTTATACTTGAGCCCGCTTCCGCAGGGGCAGGGGTCGTTTCGTCCGATTTTGGTCTGGTCTTTTTTCATGCCTGTTTCCACAGCTGTGTCCTTACGATCTATTCAAAAATCCAGCGAAGATATTTCCGCGCCAGATCGAAGGGAATGATAATCACCGAAAAGGCGATGATATAGAGCCATTCATGGGGCATCAGGGCCACGGTTCGGAACATTTCTCCGCCGAAATAGGTAATCAGCACCTGAATCAGAAAAATCAGCCCGACCACCCGCAGAAAGCCGCGGTTGTCGAAAATGTGGGCCAGGAGATTGAATTCCTCCACCCGGACATTGAATTTGTTGAAGTTGTTCAGAAAGACGAAAACCCCGAAAAAGGCGGTCAGAAACGCCTCGGGGCTGTGAAACAGCCCCCGTACCGCATCCGCCTTCAGAAAGATCACCGAAATTGCGGTAATGAAAAAGCCGTTGAAGAGGATGGAGGACCACATGGCCGGGGTGATGATCCGTTCTTCCCGCCGCTTGGGGGCTTCTTCCATGTGGCTTTTCAGGGGCGGTTCGCCGCTGAAGGCCAGGGCCGCCAGGGTGTCCATGATCAGGTTGACCCAGAGAAGCTGAATCATGGTCAGGGGCAGCTTGAACCCGAGAAAGGGCCCCAGAAAGGCGATGGCGATGGCGCTGACGTTGACCGTGAGCTGAAAGGTGATGAATTTTTGGATGGAGCGGTAGATGGTCCGGCCGTAGTGGACCGCATTGGTGATCGACTGAATGTTGTCGTCCAGCACCACGATGTCCGAGGCCTCCTTGGCCACCTCGGCGCCGCTGCCCAGGCCGAAGCCGATGTCGGCATTGGTCAGGGCCGGGCTGTCGTTGACCCCGTCGCCGGTCATGCCCACCACCAGGCCCATGTCCTGGGCCACCCGGACCAGCCGCATCTTGTCGGCCGGCAGACACCGGGAAAGGACCTTCAGGTTGGGGAGGATCTTCTTGAGTTCGTCATCCGAGAGATCGGCCATCTCCGCGGAGCGCTCCACGATGTCCTTATCCGAGGTGAGCAGCCCCGCATCCCGGGCGATGGCCCGGGCCGTTCCGTACCGGTCGCCGGTGAGCATCACCACGTGAATCCCGGCGCTTTGGAGGGTTTCCACGGCGGCCCGGGATTCGGGCCGCAGTTCGTCCCGAATCAGGGCGAACCCGAGCAGGGCCTGGTTTTCCGGCAGATGGTCGGTGTTTTCCGGCAGCGGCTCCCGGGTGGCGGCGACGGCGATGATGCGGAACCCTTCGTCGGCCCGGCGGTCGGTCTCTTCGGCCAGGCGGCTTCGCCAATTCTCCGGAAGCGCGGCGATTTCACCGGTCCGTGTGTAATATCCGGTGCAGTTTTGGAGAATTTTTTCCGGTGCCCCCTTGATATGGGTGATCTCCACCCCTTCCCGGGTCCGGACCCGGGCCGCGGAAAACTTTCGGGTGGAATTGAAAAGCACCTCGGACAGGGTTTCCGCGCCTTCTTCGACACAGGCGCTGACATCGGCGCCCACGAACTGGAGCAGGGACCTTTCGGTGACATTGCCGCCCAGGATGCGGTCGCATTCGGCTTCGGCCTCGCAGTTGACCACGCAGGAGCTGTTCTCCCGCAGGGAGATGTCGAGCAGGCGGGCACGTTCCGTGTCCATCTCCTCGAAGCGGGCGAAGTGGACCAGCTCGGGTCGGTCCCCGTTTTCGGCCGCCGCCAGAAATCCCACGGTTTCGAACTGGCCCTTGGTGATGGTGCCGGTCTTGTCGGTAAACAGCAGGTTGAGGCTCCCCGAGGTCTCGATCCCCAGAAGCTGGCGCACCAGAACATTGGATTTGAGGAGTTTTCGCATGTTCTGGGCCAGCACGATGGCGATCATCATGGGAAGCCCTTCCGGCACCGCCACGACGATAATGATCACCGCCAGGATCAGGGCGGTGGCCACATCATAGATGAACAGCTGCCAGTTGGAGATGTAGGCCGCCATCGCCGCCGTATCCCCGCCGGTATCGAGATAGATGGTCTTGAACAGAAAGGCCAGGGCGATCAGGGCGCCGCCGATATACCCGAACATGGCGATGTCGTCGGCCAGCTTGGCCAGTTTCACCCGCAGGGGGCCCAGCCGTTCGTCGGTCTGAAGGGCTTCGGCGATTTTGCCCAGATGGGTGGCGTCTCCCACCACCATCACCTGCATGGCCGCCTCGCCGTCTTCTACGATGGCGCCCCGAAAGACTCCATGAGGCTGGTCCAGAATCCCGTCTTGGGTCGGGTCCACCTCGCCGGGGGTTTTGGTCACCGGCTTGGACTCACCGGTCAGGGCCGCCTGATTGATCTTGACCCGGCCCTGAAGAACGCGGCCGTCGGCGGGCACCTTGTCGCCCGGCTGAAGCAGAACGATATCCCCCGCCACCACCTCGTCGATGGGCAATTTTCGCAGACCATCTTCCCGAAAGACATTCACGAAAATCTTGGATGCCTCCTCCTGAAGCTTCTGAAAGGTCTGTTCGTTTCTGAACTCCGAGGCGGTGGCCACCAGAGTGGCCAGGGCCACCGCCACTGCGATCCCCACCCCTTCGTACCATTCGGCGAAGCCGAAGACCGCCAGCACTGTGACCACGGCCAGGGCCACCACCAGGATCACGATCATCGGGTCTTTGAAGTTGTCTTTGAGCTTGTCCCAGAAGGTCTCCACCTCCTGGGGGGTCAGCTGGTTGGAGCCGTGAATCCGCCGCGATTCCTCGACTTCGTTCCGGGTCAGGCCTTTGAAACTGAGCATGATGTTTCACACCTTTTGTAAGGGTTCGGTTCCACTGTGAAAGGGGCGTCCAATAAAAAAATGGCCGATGCCGATGATCGGCCACACCGCCGCCCTGAAAGTTCATCTTCAAATAATCGCCAAAAATTGGTATGATTTACGGTAAGTCAATAAAATGAGCCTAAAATACAGACATCGCCGCCCCTGTGTCAAGCCTGAATAAAATCCGGTTTTCCCCTTTGCGGAACGGCGAGGAGGGTTTTTCTACCGGTAAATGCGCGTCAACCCTATTGATTTCATTGTGATAACAGGTGAAAAAGTGGTATCATGTTTCGGTCAGCGTTCGTCAATTACCATGAGAAGGGAGCATCCCCCATGTCGGAAACCCGGGAAGTCGGCCACATCTGTCCTGAAATCATCACGAAAACGCCCGAACTGTTGTCCATTTTCCAGTATATCCATTCGGTGGTCAAGAGCCTTCAGCCCATCCTGATTACCGGCGAACCCGGGACGGGAAAGCACCTCGTGGCCCGGTGCATTCACGAGACCAGCCGACTTCAGGGCGACCTGGTTCGCGTGGACACGGCCCGTCTGGACGATCAGGGGTTTTCGGAGACCCTGTTCGGGGTCGCCGAAGGCGCTTCGCCTGAAGTGGAAGCGGATATTCCCGGCAAAATCGACGAGGCCGCCGGCGGCACCCTCTACCTGGACGAGATCGGATACCTCAGCCCGGGTACCCAGCTGAAGCTGCTGAGGCTGATCCAGTACGGCGAATACGTGCCGGTGGGCGCCATAACCCCCCGCCGCAGCGACGTCTACATTCTTACCTCCACCAATGTGGATTTGTGGGAGCTTCAGCGGGCCGGCGGGTTTCGAAAGGACCTCAATTTCAAGATCCGCACCCACCACGTCCATGTGCCTTCCCTGCGGGAGCGGATCGAAGACCTGCCGCTGCTGGTGGATTATTTTCTGGAGGAGGCGGCCCGGACTTTCGGCAAAAAAAAACCGACCCCGCCCAAAGAACTATTCATCCTGCTTCAGACCTATTCTTTTCCCCGCAATGTGACCGAACTCAAAGAGATGATCTTCGCGGCGGTGGAGCGGCACACCTCCAAGGTCCTCTCCCTGGACGTCTTCAAAGAGCACATGGAGCGGGAGGAACGGCTGGCCCGGGAACGGGGCTTCAACGAACCCTCCCCCTTTCGGGTGTTCAAAAACCTGCCCACCCTCAAACAGGCTTCCCAACTCCTGGTGGAAGAGGCCATGCGCCGGGCCAACGGCAACCAGTCCATCGCCGCCCGCATGCTGGGGATCAGCCAGCCGGCCCTCAGCAAGCGGCTCAAGACCGAAGCCCAAAGAACTGAATAAATAGTGATATTAGTGGTTTGACATCAAATCGCTCGTGCTTATTTTGTAGTCATAAAAATATGGATATGGTTTTATCAGAATTTTAAAAATAAGAATGAGGAGAACAGCGCAATGCGATTTGATAAATTCACCATTAAATCCCAGGAACTGATTCAGAACGGACAGAACCTGGCATCCGAGCACCACAACCAGCAGATCGAACCGGAGCATCTGCTGGGGGCCATGCTGGGCGAACAGGAGGGGATCGTCCGGTCGATGCTCCGCAAGCTCGGGGTGTCGCCCAATGCGGTGGTCCAGGAAGCGGCCGTGGCGGTGGACAAGCTCCCCAAGGTGAGCGGGGTCTCCGACGTCTATCTGTCCGGGCGCACCAAAGGGGTGCTGGACGCGGCCTTCAAGGAGGCCTCCCGAATGAAAGACCAGTACGTGAGCGTGGAGCATATCCTGCTCGCCCTGGCCGAGGAAAAAAACGGCGAGGCGGCCGGGATTCTTTCCCGCTACGGGGTGACCCGGGACGCCATCCTTCGGGTGCTTCAGGAGATTCGCGGGGGGCAGACCATCACCGACCAGAATCCGGAAGAAAAATACCAGGCCCTCGACAAATACAGCCGGGACCTGACCGACCTGGCCCGCCTGGGCAAGCTCGACCCGGTCATCGGCCGGGACGAGGAGATTCGGCGGATCGTCCAGGTCCTCTCCCGGCGGACCAAGAACAACCCGGTCCTGATCGGCGAGCCCGGCGTGGGCAAGACCGCCATCGTAGAGGGGCTGGCCCAGCGGATCATTGAAGGGGACGTTTCCGAATCCCTCAAAAACCGTCGGCTGGTGGCCCTCGACATGGGAGCGCTGGTGGCCGGGGCCAAGTACCGGGGTGAATTCGAAGACCGGCTCAAGGCGGTGCTCAAAGAAGTCGAACGGGCCGAAGGGGAGATCATCCTCTTCATCGACGAGCTCCACACCGTGGTCGGCGCCGGTGCGGCCGAAGGGGCGGTGGACGCCTCCAATATGCTCAAACCGGCCCTGGCCAGAGGCACCCTGCGGTGCGTGGGGGCCACGACCCTCAACGAGTACCGCAAATACATCGAAAAAGACGCGGCCCTGGAGCGCCGGTTTCAGCCGGTGATGGTCCGGGAGCCTTCGGTGGAGGACACCATCTCGATTCTGCGGGGGCTCAAGGAAAAGTACGAGGTCCATCACGGGGTCCGGATCAAGGATTCGGCCATCGTGGGGGCGGCGACCCTGTCGGACCGCTATATCGCCGACCGGTTTCTGCCGGACAAGGCGATCGACCTGATCGATGAATGCGCCTCCAAGCTGCGGATCGAGATCGACAGCATGCCGGTGGAGATCGATGAAATCCAGCGGAAGATCACCCAGGCCGAGATCGAGCGGGAGGCCCTGAAAAAAGAAAAAGATGCGGCCTCGAAAGACCGGCTTCAAAAGCTTCAGAGCGACATCGCCGACATGAGCGAGGAGATTCACGGGCTCAAGGCCAAGTGGCAGAACGAAAAGAACCTGATTCAGAAGATCCGAAAAACCAAAGAGGAGATCGAACAGACCACCATCGAAGAGCAGAAGGCTGAACGCGAGGGCAATCTCGCGAAAGTGGCCGAGCTTCGCTACGGCCGGGCCAACGAGCTGCGAAAGCGGCTGGAGGAGACGAATCAACAGCTGGCAGAGCTTCAGGAAGAAAAGCAGATGCTCAAAGAAGAGGTGGACGCCGAGGATATCGCCGAGGTGGTCTCCCGGTGGACCGGGATTCCGGTCTCCAAGATGCTGGAAGGCGAGCGGGAAAAGCTGATCCGGACCGAAGACCGGCTGCGGCGCCGGGTGGTGGGCCAAAACGAGGCGATCACCGCCGTGGCCAACGCGGTGCGCCGGGCCCGGTCCGGACTCCAGGACCCCAACCGGCCCATCGGCTCCTTCATCTTCATGGGGCCCACCGGCGTGGGCAAGACCGAGCTGGCCAAGGCCCTGGCGGAGTTCATGTTCGACGACGAAGGGGCGATCATTCGGGTGGATATGTCCGAGTATATGGAAAAGCACTCGGTGGCCCGGCTGATCGGCGCGCCTCCGGGCTATGTGGGGTATGAGGAAGGCGGCCACCTGACCGAATCGGTTCGGCGGCGGCCCTATTCGGTGGTCCTCTTCGACGAAATCGAAAAGGCCCATCCGGACGTCTTCAACGTCCTGCTCCAGATTCTGGACGACGGCCGGATGACCGACGGCCACGGCCGCACGGTGGACTTCAAGAACACGATCATCATCATGACCTCCAACGTGGGGAGCCAGTTCATTCAGGAGCTGGGCACTGAAAACCGCGATGAGATGGAGCGCCGGGTCACCGACGCCCTGCGCTCGACCTTCAAGCCCGAGTTTTTAAACCGGGTGGATGAGCTGATCATCTTCCACAACCTGTCGCCCGAGCAGATCGGCGACATCGTGGAAATCCAGATCGAACGGCTGCGCAAGCGCCTGGCTGACCGGCAGATCCACCTGGAACTCTCGGAGGAGATCAAGCGGCTGCTGGCCGAAAAGGGCTACGACCGTGTCTACGGCGCCCGGCCCCTGAAACGGGCCATCCAGAAGTATATCGAAAACCCGCTGTCGATGGAGATCCTGAAAGGGAATATCCCGGACGGCAGCGTGCTGGTGGCCGACCGTGAAGGGGATGAAGTGACCTTCCGGGTGGAGGAACCGGAGCTGGTGCAGAAGGCGGCGGTGAATGCGTAGGGTGGTTGTGTAAATAGAAATAGAAGATAAATGAAAAAAGCCGGGGTAGGGGACTCTCTCGGCTTTTTTTTCTTGCTTTGGGATAGGGGAGTTGGTTTATACTTGGTTAGAATTCTTATAAAATATAAAAAAGCGGATGGATTTTTTCCAGCCGTTGCTGACATGGAACATGCTGCAGTTTCAAACAGCGAAAGGAGTAAAATTGAAAAAGCGGTCCTGGCCAAGCTGGTGGGATTGGGAACTTGAATTTACGCCTCACCTGTATAAAAGAATGGATGACCGCAACTTCAATGAATTGGATCTCAGAACAATGATTGAGCGTGCGCATGATTGTCGCGAAGACGGCATAGAGGGACGATGGATTATAGAAGCAAAATACAGGAAAAGAACATGGGAAATAATCGTAGAACCTGAAACGGGTAGCGAGTTGCTTGTTGTTATAACCGCATACCCGGTCTGGAGAATTTAGATGAAAAAGCCATATTTGGAAGTAACATTTAGGCGCGGTTTTCCAATTGCCGCTTATCTATATTTCAATAGAAAACCTGGAGATAAATGCTATCGCACTGCGAAGGCCGAACAAGGGATGTTAATCGATTATGAAAAAGGCGGCAGAGCTATCGGTATAGAGATTACGGCACCAAGCAAAGTTACAGTTTCTTATTTGAATCGCGTTTTGCTGGAAATTGGAGCACCCGAAATTTCAGGGGACGACTTGGCACCTTTAAAAGCGGCATGATTGTTCAAATTGCTTGAAGGAAGCATGCAATGTCGCTTGCTGCCAATCAATCGGTCGAGCGGACGGGTTTTCTCCGTTGCGAAAACCGGTTCCCTCACCTTTTCGTAGTGCCTTGATGCCAGACAGGGGAGAGCTCACTATGGCAATTTACAACAAACCAGTCCGCATGAACTCCAACGTGGGAAGCCAGTTCATTCAGGAACTGGGCAGCGAAAACCGCGATGAGATGGAGCGGCGGGTCACCGAGGCCCTGCGGTCGACCTTCAAGCCCGAGTTTCTCAACCGGGTGGACGAGCTGATCATCTTCCACAACCTGTCGCCCGAACAGATCGGCGACATCGTGGAAATCCAGATCGAACGGCTCCGCAAGCGCCTGGCCGACCGGCAGATTCACTTGGAACTCTCGGAGGAGATCAAGCGCCTGCTGGCCGAAAAGGGCTACGACCGGGTGTACGGCGCCCGAGCCCTGAAGCGGGCCATTCAGAAGTATATCGAAAACCCGCTGTCGATGGAGATCCTGAAAGGGAACATCCCGGACGGCAGCGTGCTGGTGGCCGACCGGGAAGGGGATGAAGTGACCTTCCGGGTGGAAGAGCCGGAGCTGGTGCAGAAGGCGGCGGTGGATGCGTAATGCGTAGGGTGGTTTTTTAAATAGAAAATAAATTGAAAAGCCGGGGGAGGGAACTCTCTCGGCTTTTTTGTTTTTTTGCTTGCGTTGGGATAGGGGAGTTGGTTTATAGTTGGTTAGATTTCTTATAAAATTGTGGTTTCCACTTTTTGGGCATTATATTGCAATAGGTGGAAAATCGAGATATCCTATAAGGTGATAAAGTGGAAACTTTCCACTTATTGCGGCTGTTGGCAATCTAAGTAAGTATCGAGGAATATATGAATGAAATACTTTGAAAAGTTATTATATCTTGATCGTGATTTTATTTCCGCAGCATATGAAGTTGAAAAAGGCTATTCGCCGGAAACAAAAATCACCAAAACAGAGGGGCTGAATGCTGGAATACGAATTCCTCTCTTTTCAGCAGGAGCGAGTTCTGTTGAGAGCAAAGCGTATGAAATTTCTACAATTGGAATGCTTTCAGAGCTTGAAGAGCAACTTTTAAAATACCCTGAATTCTCGAAAAGCGATCATGAATTTGGGAAATCGTCCACAATTTGCTGGGTAAACGGCCAGTTTACAATTGATAAGGTTGAAGTAAAGCGGCGTAAATATACAA
>CAZNLT010000095.1:0-22737 GCA_964573705.1 uncultured Desulfobacterales bacterium | reverse complement strand
AAGTATAAAAAGCAAGACATTTTACCGCAAAGTCATTTGGTACATGCTTTAATACTGCCGGACGCGACAAACCGCAGAGCGGATGGCCCTCGGGCCGGTGAAGACGACCATAAATATGATAAACATGCGGGCCGCAGATTTTGTGGGGGGCCGGGAGGCGGTCACAGAGCGGGCCCGGCAAACACTGTCGATTCCACCCCCTACCGGCACCAATGGCCTGTTTGTGGCCCACGGCAACCGGATGCGGGCGGTCTTCGGAGCTTACACCGATGAGGCGGGCGCGGTTGTTTTCGATCCCCGGGGCGGCGGAGAATTCGAGCTTGTGGCGTTCTTGAAACCGCCAGCCCGCCCTCGTTCTATATTTCCCCGAAAAATGCAAACTGGGACGTGCTTCAACCGTCGCCGGGCAGCTCGGTTTTGTGAATGGAAAGGCACAGCCCGATACTGGGCACTGTCCTCTAATCCGGATGCGGGCGTGGTGGGCTGGAGCTACCCGGGCCCGCCCCCGGCTTTTGAACCGATCCGAAATTATATCGCCTTCTATCCGGCCGTTTTGGCCTGCAACGTATCCGGAGAGCGGATCCGGCCCCAGCCGGGGCAGTTTTATGGCGGGTGGGTGACCGACGATATTCTCGGCCCCTTCAAGGGGGCGCCGGGGACGGAAAATTGGTGATCAGAAAAAATTTCATACAATTTACTTGCTTTCCACCGAAGAAAGGCTTATTCTACCTTCAATCAACTCAGCCCCGCCCGATTGGGTGGGCTTCTTTCTGAAGGAACAATCTATTTGAATAGTGGCATCCTCCAGTCTGTGACAGTTGAAATTTTTTAAGAAAGGAGGATGTTATTATGGCAAATGGAACTGTAAAATGGTTTAATGACCAAAAAGGGTTCGGCTTCATTGAACAGGAAGATGGTGCAGATGTATTCGTGCATCATTCCGCAATCAATGCGACGGGGTTTAGATCCCTCAGTGAAGGCGACCAGGTGACCTTTGACATCGAGCAGGGACAGAAAGGTCCCGCCGCCGCCAATGTCACCCTGAAATAAGACTTTCCTGACTACCGAAGGGCACCTCTTCGCATACCGAGGAGGTGCCCTTTTGTTTTGGTTTGAACGATTTCACCTCTCGTTTTTTCCTCATCCCCATTCAAACCGCAAGCAATCCGATCACCGGGTTTTCACCACCACCCTTACCTCCAAGGAGGCACTCATGGCAAAATCCCATTTTTCCTTCAAAAAGCGACAAAAGGAGCTGGCAAAAAAGGAAAAGCAGGAACTCAAACGACAACGGAAACTGGAAAAAAATTCCAAATCAGAAGAGGAGCCGAATGCGTCTGCGGATGAGGGGGAGGATCTATAGGAATCGCATCCACCCCCTTGAATATAAACCGCTTCTGAACTCTTTTATGTCATTATTCGAAGTCGGCATGCGCCATGAAGCATATCGGTATTAACTCTCTGTTCACCTTCTGGAGCGGTTTTTTTTGGGGTACGCTCAAGAGGCAACCTGCATTACCGGAGTGGTTCCAGTTTTAGATGCTTTGGGTTTTTTGAAGACCAAAAAACTGCAAAGCTTGCAGATGTCAAAGCCCGGATAGGTTTCTCCGGTTCTCGGAAAAGAAACCCCGCCGTCCCGCACAATCCGATGCAACATCCAGCGAACCGTTGGCTCCAGCTGGCTGTCGGGCCAGATCCAGTTGATTTCGCTTTGTTCCGTCTTTCCGGCGGTTTTGCTGCTGCTGCACATGGGCGTAATGTTCGGTTCTCCTGTGACACGGCACCGGACACATCCATGACAGACGGACGAATTCATGGTCATGACCATATGGAAGGGATGGCTGTCATGCGCCGCGCACCAGTCATTTCCCAAATGATAGGCCTGCGGCACATCGCTCATGCCGTGGATGACATCGGGCGCATAAGGGGCCCTTTCACCCTCCAGGCATTCGACCGGAAACTGAAGCCGGGGATCGATATAGCGGCTGTCCTCGAGAATCACCTCATGCGCCCAGTTGTCGCCGAAATCGTAGAGATACTGAAAGGTGCGGCCCTTCTGCTCGATCAGATCGTCCAACCTGCAGCGGCCGCTGACAAGGCCGTCTTCTTTGGATTCGGGAAATTCGGTGTACCGTTTTTTCCGATCGTGAATTCATGCTAAAATTTATTCTTCTTCCCAATAAAACGCCCCGGCGCCCGGGGTTTCCGAAACCTTGACCTTTGATATACGAATGGCCTCCCCGTTCAACAGCCGAGCCAGTTCTTTGTAAAGGTGCCGGGCGATATTTTCCGAGGTGGGGTTGACCGTCTGAAAGGCGGGCAGTTTCTGGTTGAAATGATCCAACCCTTGCAGAACATCCTTGACCGCATTTTTGATATCCCGAATAATTCATAGGCTTCTTTAGCCGGGTTTTCTATAGCCGATTCCACATCGGAAGCTTAATCATAGATCCGGCGGATGCCATCCTACGGCCACCCATCGACTGCGAGCGTCAACCATAATGACATCATTCATATTCAAACCTACTACCGTTGCCCGTCCCACAGATGTTAAGCCAATGATGAGGGTACCAGTTTCATCCCATGCAAAATGATCTTGCCAATTTTCCCGTCTTGGATGATACAGCATAACGGTCTCGCCGGTCAGGGGATCGGTTGCGTCTATTTTTGAGCCTTTGAATTCGTTGCAGCGTCGGCAGCAGAAGCACAGATTATCAAAAGCCGTTTTTCCGCCCAAAGAAGCCGGGAGCACATGATCAACACTCATAACTTGACCAGTGATGGCCTCGCGGGTGTAACAGTAAGCGCAATGCTGGTTATCGACCTCGACCAATTGCGTCCGCAGTTTTGGTGCAATATAGACGCCCATTCAATTGGCTACAGCTCTTCCGCCGGGGGAATTCTATGCCCTCGCCACCTGAGCAAGGCGGCCGCATGGGCCTTTCGGAGCATAAATAGATCGGATTCAGCTCTTAAATCGCGCAATTCTTGACGTTCCGCATCTGAAATCGTTCCTTCCCGTTTTTTATCAAGCAAATCCTGATATGAATCAAAATCCGTATGAGTTTGACGAGAACGGGCAATGTGCCACAGCGAACGATCATCAAGACGTTCCAAGGCGGCTATATCGGCTTGATATTCGGCCGGGATGTCGTCCCATCCGGGCGGACTGCCCATCTGGACGGCTCGAATGATGACTTGATCAAGGGGTTGCTTTGTGGCTTGAGCTGCATGCTGCAGGCGGATATAAATATTTTCTGGCAGATCCAATGTGATTTTTTGTAATGCCATATTGTTGTGTTTTCCTATATATTATTGATAAATTTACAATGACCATATTTATAAGATAAATAAGACTTATACTTATCCCACCAATAGCTCGGCCAACTGATTTGCCCGATGGTACTCTAAAACCACTATTTCACTAAGTGCTCTCGGCGCGATACCAATTCCGCTTCTTCGATAATGTATTACCATGTCTATGATATCAGATAATTCAGATTCTTCAAGACTTCCGCTGCGGCTCAAGAAGCATGCGCTTTGCCCAACAAGTTCTGAAAGATCCATTGGAAGACGCTCATGAATATAATGAGACCATCTGCGGTCCAAATCAAGAGATTCGTTCAGAGTGAACTCGCAGAGAAATGGTACTGGCGATCAGGGGATGTAAATCGACGCTGCAGAGCCAGTTGAAAGATCGCCCATCAGCAACGGAACACATCATTCTTCTTCCCAATAAAAGGCCCCGGCGCCCGGGGTTTCCGAAACCTTGACAAAATATCACCGACAAAATGGATCTGCTGAGAAGAAAGAGATAAGCATGCCTCCGAAACGATAAAAACCCGATCTAATTCGGCTTGAACATCGAGGTTTTCCCGCTGAATCGCATCGGAATCAAGGTGGTTGATCCTCTTGATCTCTTTCCGATCAATATTTGGGAAAAGAATGGTTTGGAAAGCGTTCATTCCGATATTCCGTAACAGGAAAACCGTATTTGCAGCAAGGTTCCTGCGCCCTTTGGTTACATGGGGGCTGATCATAGAGACAAATACATCTGTGGATGGTTGAGGTTGAAAGAGATGGGAAGTCGCAAATTTTGCATGATTTGCAACGGGATCTGCCCGGCTGACTTCAAATTCCACCCATACGCGCATCATTCCATCTTCTTTTTCTAAAACAACATCCACCTGAGGCTGATAACCAAGTATTTGTTCTATTTCAGAATTTAAAAGACGCCTTTCAGAGGCGGCCGTCCAGCCTGCGGGACACAACCGAATAAATTCCCTTTGTAGAAACCGGGTCAGTGAGGCCATCTTTTCACCGTGGATACTCTCGTATCAATTTACCCAAAAGAGCTGGCGAATCAAACATCCTTTCGATGAATCCAGGATCATGATTGACATGCTCCCCCAGGATTTCCACCACCCGTCCTTTTAGCGCCACCAATCCGGCGCCGAGCCGTTTTGCATCTTGATTTGCGAGGAAGATCGTCTGAACATCGGGACCCGAGGGCAAATAGGGCCGGCTTCCTTTTCCGGTCAAAAAAATACAGGCGCCGGGAATCTCCAATTTGGGTGGCAAATTGACAGCCCGGAGATATTTTTCGCCCAACAGAAAAATGGTCAGATCGTAAACCGCCATAACCGAGAGGACCCAATAAGGCAGTTTGAGAAAATCCGCCCATTCTCTCAGCGCTTTCGCTTTCAGCGTATTAAACGTCATTTCATAGGGCACGATTGGAACGTTTTCATCAATAAGGCCGTATCCGGCGGAAATAATTTTCAGGTCCACCCTTATCTGGGGGCATGCCTTTCGAAGAGCATCCAATCCGCGAAGCAGGCGAACATGCTGTTGGCCGGTATACATATCCCGGGCCGGCAGACGAAAGGCATCAAGCGATTCCTCTTTTTGCCATAAGGCTTCGGTACCCAGCAGGCGAAAATCATCCCAGACCAATTGGTTCTCAAGTTTATGTGCTTTTCGGCCGGTACAGGAGGTTATGAATAAAAGGCGCATCAAAGTGGCGGCTCCGTAAGAACTGTATCATTGGTATTGTTAGTTGGTCCAAGTAAACAGCTGAAAAAATTCGGGCGGCATGATTCGTTCATACCGCCCGCCGTTGTAAGCCCAACCGTCAATTTTTTCAAGCGTAGTGTGTCGGATCCGGAACACCGGCTTCTGCAAATCCCTTTTTCCTCAGCAGACAACTGTCACAATGACCGCAGGCGCCGCCATCCGGAGAAGGATCGTAGCAGCTGATGGTCAACCCGTAATCGACCCCCAGTTCAGCACCTTTTCGAATGATCTCCGCCTTAGTCAGTTGGATGAGCGGAGTTCGAATCCTGATTTTCAGGGTCCTTTCCACTCCAGCCTTGGTCGCCAGGTTGGCCAGTTTCTCAAAGGCCTCGATGAATTCTGGGCGGCAGTCCGGATACCCGCTGTAATCCACGGCATTGACCCCGATGAAGATGTCGGCGGCGCCGATCACCTCGGCCCATCCCAGTCCATAGGAGAGAAAGATCGTGTTCCGCGCCGGCACATAGGTGACAGGGATGGCTTCGGTCATTTCATTTTCCTGCCGGTCTTTGGGCACAGCAATATCCGCCGTCAACGCAGACCCGCCGATCAACCTGAGATCGATGTTGATCACCAGGTGCTTTTTCACGTCCAGGGCTTCGGCCACCCGTTTGGCCGCGTCCAGTTCCACGGAATGGCGCTGGCCGTAGCTGAAACTGAGGCTGTATACCTGATATCCTTCGGATTTGGCGATGGCCATCGCCGTAGTCGAATCCAGACCGCCGCTGGAAAGCACGACCGCCTTTTTACAGTCCATAATGTTTATCCCTTCATTTTCCATGATCCCCTCCCCTATCATCCAGAAATGCTTTCCCTTTTTCGGTCAGACGGTATTTTTGTAGCCGGCTGGTGGGTTTATCGGGAAGGGTGTAAGCAATCAACCCCTGGTCCAACAGCGCTTTGAGGGCGCGTTTGAAGGCTCCTGTCTTGGCCTCAAGTCCGAGTACATCCGCTAACTCGGATGAGGATAAAGGGGAATCGACCA
This sequence comes from uncultured Desulfobacterales bacterium, assembly GCA_964573705.1. GTDB lineage: Bacteria > Desulfobacterota > Desulfobacteria > Desulfobacterales > Desulfococcaceae > JAABSQ01. Next base: position 16,676 of record CAZNLT010000095.1, on the reverse strand, counting down.
ATGCCAACAATAGGGCCCCTGACTGGGCCCCTGACTGGGCCCCTGACTGGGCCCCGATTCGTTTTTCCATTCTCTCTAATGGGATGGTCCGGGCCAGTTGGATGCTGAACCGCAGCCGCATGCCGATCTCTATAATTTCAGGAGGCGGCAACCCCTGGGTTTCGGCTTCGCGGAACATGCGTCGCACTCCACTACCCCATTGTTCTATAAGCCCCAGTTCGCGGAAAACCCGCGCGATGACTGGATTGCGGATTTTGGAAATGCCTTGTTTCATGTCCTCGACAGTCATGCCCGGCAGCAGAATTCCCGGATTTTCTATTTCGATTCGGTCGTCAAAAAAGGCGATGCGAATAGGTCCGCCCCGCTGGGAATAGTCGGCATGCACCAGAGCATTGATAACCGCCTCGCGCAGAATCGTCAACGGAATGCTCCAGACATCCTTGCGGCGGGTATCAGAAAAATCAGCGCCTCGCATGGCATGCTTTTTCAAAAACAGAAGAATGCTGTCCACTGCCTGCGGCAGGTGGTCGTAAATCTCGATGTGGTCAAAGATCGCGCTCTTATCCCCTCCTACAAAGCGTCCGCACTGTACCCAGGCATCAGGGAAATATAAACTCCTTTCTTTGCCGAACAGCAGCATAGCCCCCTTAGTGGGAACCTGTCTGGCCTGTTCCTTGCGCAATAGTTTCAGGGTAATCAGTTCCTGCCCCTCCAGTTTGCGACGATCTTTGAACAATGCCTGGGCGGCGGAAAGATCGAGATCATCAACGGACAATTCCGGCAGGGGCATTTCGTCGAAGGTGATTCCTTCAGCAGAACGCCGGAGTTCGGCGATCAGTTCCCGGTCCGCCTGCCGGTTGGAAGAACCGAGTCGAACGTAAACACCTTTTTCCGGTCCTTCGGACCGCAGATAGTGGGGACGTGAACTACTTAGAAAAACCTCTGCGATCAGCAGGGTCTTGTTATCGACAGTGACCATCTCGATATTCGGAACCAACCTTGGACGGATGGAATCGGCGATCAGATTGCATAACCGCTCCTCTTCATCCAGCGGCGATGTAACTCCCACAGGTTGACGGGTCCTGTCTTTAACACCAATTATGGCCTTACCGCCTGCTGTATTGGCAAAAGCAGTCAGGGTCTTGAGCAATCCTTTAGGTGAAGACAGATCCCGCTTAAATTCCAAGGTCTTGCCTTCATTGTGGGTTAGAAGGTCCGCTATGGTCATTTACAACCTCTCACTCCCGATATAGTGCCCAATTTCAATCTGAATCTCTGCTGCCCGGCTTCACAGGGCATCCAGCATAATCCATATTTAACCGACAGATAAGACATCCGCAAACAGTCACGCAAGAAAATAGAAAATACTCAGCGATTCACATGAACTTTCAAAATTAATACCCGACTTTTTCAACATGGGACGGATTTTAGGATTTTCTTATATTTTCATATTGTCCATGACCTGCCTCATACCCCTCGCTTGTTGGGATCCCAGATGAGTTTGTGCATCTGAAGGTGCAGCCGAACATTTAAATGATCTCTGAGAATCCATTCGGCCAGCTTTTTTGCACCTTGCACGCCGTGAATCGGTGAAAAATGAACCGGATTGGACCGTTTCGCGAAATCCCAGGATTCGAGGGGGGTCTTTTTGGCAAATTCATAGTCTTCGCGGCCACCGATCACGAATTTAATCTCGTCTTTTTCGGTCAAACGATCCATGTTCGCAGAATCATTGCGCAGATACTCTCCGCTTGAAGGACATTTGATGTCCATGATCCGGATACACCGGTCATCGACCTCACTGATATCGCGACTGCCGTTGGTCTCCAGAAGCACTTCCCGACCTGATTCGAGCAGCTGATAGATCAGAGCGGGAGTTTCTGTTTGCAGCAGCGGTTCTCCCCCGGTGATTTCCACGAGCGGACAGTTAAAAGCGGCGACCTTGTCGAGGATGTCGTTCACCTCCTTCGGCTGCCCCTCATGATAGGCATACCGCGTGTGGCAATGCGCACATCGGAGATTACACCCCGTGAGCCGGACGAACACGCAGGGCCGACCGGCATAGGTGGATTCTCCCTGAATGCTGTGAAAGATTTCATTTACAGTGAGCGACAAAATCAGCAACTCCGAAAAATGGGTTTCTCTTAGGCACGAACACATGGACGAGGGCCGCTTTAAGCAGCACCGGAGTCGGTTCGGGTTGGCCGTGGGGCTCTATTTTTTCCTCACAGCTTATCCTAAAATTAAAGAGCCGGAATGCGTCCCTCCTTATTCTAAGAGCGCACGCCCCTTTGCGGTCAGTCGGTACTTCTGCAGACGACTCTTCGGCTTCTCTGGGATGGTCCTTTCAATGAGACCTTCATCCAGAAGTCGGTCGAGATAGTTGCGTTGAAAGGTTTCACGGTGCTTGATACCTACAATCTGCTGAATCTCAGAGCTTTTTCGTGGGTGCAGGCAGGCCGTCAGGACCTCGCCAACCCACCCTTCGACTTGTCCGGTGACTTGTCCGGTGACTTGTCCGGTGACTTGTCCGGTGACTAGCGGGACTTCTTGGGTCTCCACTTGTCCAGCCCTCCTGTCTGTCTGCTTGACGGTTTTGACACGGAAGGTGGCAGTAAAGAAGTCGTTGTAACGCAGGGTCAGTTCTGTGCCGCCATGTTCGGCGACCGACTGTCGAATCCGCATGATGCCGGCGCCGACCTTTTCGATGTAGTCGATACGGTGAAGCAGGGAAGCGATGCGGGGATTGCGGGCCACGCTCTTGGTGCCGAATTCTTCCGGAGAAAGACCACTGGGCAGACCACCGGGGTTGGAGATCACCACACGGTCGGCAAAGACATCGATCTGCACATTGGCGCGTTTGTCGAAGTAGTTGCGGTGACAGACGGCATTGACAATCGCCTCCCAGAGAGCGACTTCGGGGTAATCGGGAATCTCCTCGTGCTGCAAATGCTCAATCTTGAGGCGCACCTTGGTATGCCGCTTTACAAAGAGCAGGGCGTTGTCGATGTTGTCCACGATATTGCCGGTGAAATCTTTCTTATCGAGGATAGTGACTTTTTCACTCCCTCGATAAAGCACACAGACGACCATGGCATGGTTGAGAAGAAAGTCGATGTCTTTGGCGAAGAAAAGGACGCCCAAGTTGGTGAAGCGGTTCTCGGCAGTCAAACAATCGAGGTTATGCAGCAGGGTTTCACGGTCGATGCTCGGGCTGATGCCTGCCAGTTTCAGGAATCGGGCAAATGCTTCCGGGTCGAAGTCGTCGGGATACACAGCCTTGGCGTGTCGAAGTTCATCGAAGCGGATGCGGCCTTCCTTCTGGAAGAATTCAATAATCTGGTTTCGGGTGAGCTTTTGCGAATTGGCGCCCATTCGCATGAAAAATCCCCGGGAACAGCCATAGGGTTTTTCCGTCCCCTCGGGGATCTTTACAACGAATACATCGCCGACCGCTTCAATATCACAGTTCAGCCGGGGCTCGATCTGGCCCAGCATGTCCTGCACGCGGGAACGCATGGCGTTGCCGGTATCGATACCCTTGATGGCGCCATTATCGGCAACACCGAGGAGAATCCTGCCGCCGCCCGAATTGGCGAAGGCGCAGGCCTCCTCCGCAAAGGATTTGTCAAGGCTCCGCTTGAACTCGGTGTGATACCCTTCGCCTGCCTGCAGCAAGGGAGTCAGCGGATCAGTCATGGCTTACCTTCAAACAAAGCCGTGTCATTAACAATGTCGCAAACCTTTCGCAAATTTTGTCGTGAAATTGTCATAAACATTTAGTGGAACCGGTACTCTTGATGGTGTGTTGCCCCTTCACTTGAAATAATTTCTTTATCTATCATTCTTTTAAGATCACGCTGCAGGCTGCGCCGGTTAACATCGGGGCAGAGCTTTTCAAAGTCCTGAATGGTCAGTTTCTCATGTTCCAGAAGGAAGCCAAGCGCCTTTCCCTGCCGCTCATTCAAATTGTGTTTTTGTATCAACAAATCGCGGCGGATGACTTGCTCTCCACGTTCCTTGACTTCGATCATCTGGGTTTCGAGGCCTGTGATGAAGTAGTCGATCCAGCCGGTCATATCCATTCCGTTTTCACGGACACTCTGGATGGTTTTGTAGAAGGTGGGGCGATCCCGATCATAATATTCGCTGATGGTGAATAAGCGTTTGAAGTCGTACCCTGCTTTGTACAGGCAAAGTGTTGAAAGTAACCGTGAGGTCCGTCCATTGCCGTCAAGAAAAGGATGAATATGTACAAGCTGGAACTGGGCAATGCCGCTGACAAGAACCGGATGTATCTCAAGGTCAGCGTTCAGCCATTTGACCATCTCCGACATCATTATCGGCACCTCCACGGCGGATGGTGGCGTGTAGATCACCTCTCCTGTAGAAGAGTTGACAACATAGTTCTGAATCCTTCGGTAATTCCCCGGATCAGCTTTACCTCCTCGCACACCTTCCACCAGTTTGCGGTGAATTTCCCGGATAAGCCCCTCGGTGATGGGGTCGCCGCTGACCAGACAGTCTGAAACAAATTCAAAGGCAGAACGGTAATTCAAAAGTTCCCGCGCATCCTCAGGGTCGGCTTCCGGTACAACTTCGCCATTCCAAAGGCGTTCAGCCTGATCCAGGGTTAATCGGGTACCTTCAATATGGGTCGTATGATGTGCCTCCTTGATAAGGGCTTTTTTTCCCATATCCCGAACCCAGTCCTCAGACAGTCGGGCCGCTTCCAAAAAACCCCGTGCCCGTTCAATCTGGGTGATCGCAGCAGTCATTCGGTTGGTGATGGTGAATTTCGGGTTGAATGCTGTCATGAGGTCTCCCCCTCTAATCAGCGTCTGCGTCCTCCAGGATCGCTTTGATTTCCGCCTTGCCCAACTGTTCATGGAGCATGCTCTCGATCTGCATGGCCAGAATATCCTTCGAACAACCGTTGGGCAGGGTTTGTTCCGCATACCAGAAGAATGTTTCTGGTGAGTCCAGCTTGTCCAATAAGGCACATCTGCGAGTTGTGGCGCAAGCAAAAATAAAAAACCTGTCAACATAGAGAATCTCACTGGGCAGGCGGGTGTCTTATTTCACAAGGTAGTGGATGCGGTAGTGGCGGAGCTTTACCCCAATTCTCCAAACCGCTAAACATCCCATAAAATAGGATTAAATTGCCAGGCTTCGAGAGAAATTTAAATTCTCAATATTTCCCTGAAGCAGAGAATGGGATGCGTGCTCAATTCCCGGTTGAATACCCGGCGGTGTGCTTTACAAACCATATCCGAAAGAGCCGTGTCGCTAAAATTATCACAAACCTTGCCGTGAAATGTCGCAAACATTTAGAGGAGCCATACTCTTTATGGTGTGTTGCCCCTTCACTTGAAATGCCCAGAGTTAATCGGGTACCTTCGATATGGGTTGTTTGATGCGCCTCCCTGATAAGGGCTTGGTTTTCCATACCGAATCCAGATACGCAATCGGAGATAAAGCTGTTTTCTCCCCCGGTATAACTTGAATTCCTTGTCCGCTTTGGTGTGCAGGTGGAAATCAGCCCGCAGTCAGGTCGCACCACAAGCGAAGAGATCAAGGCTTTGATGGTTTTCAGTCATCTTTTTCCTCCAGATATTCTTCGATTAACCTGCGCTCTTTTTCTATTTCCAGCTTCAACTGTTTTTCGGTCGGCAGATAGAGCATATATTTTGAAGCAAAAATCTGTTTCCGTTCGCTCAGCACGGAATATTTGGCAACCGCTTCATTTTTCTTTGTGCAGAGAACCAGTCCAATGGTCGGGTTGTCATCATCTGCTGTGCACAGGTCATCAAACATGCGGACATATCCGTCCATCTGACCCACATCCTTGTATGAAAGTTCACCCATCTTGAGATCAATCAGTAGATAACACTTAATAATGCAGTGATAGAACACCAGATCGACATAGAGGTCCGTATCGTCAAAGCGCAGCCTTTTCTGTCTGCCGACAAAGGCAAAGCCTTTTCCCAGTTCCAGAAGGAATTTCTGTAAATGGGTGATAATGGCCTGCTCCAATGTGGTTTCGCGGAGGCTGGGAGAATCCGGCAACCCTAAAAATTCCAGCACATAAGGGGTTTTCAAAACAGTTTCAGGGGTAAGGGGACAGCCCGGCAGACGTTCTCGGTCAGGCGCAGTCAGACCAGCTTCACCGCGATTGCTTAGAATCCTCTCGTAGTAGGATGAGTGAATTTGCCGCTCCAGTTGTGCCTTGCTCCAGCCGCATTCAATAGTTTCTTTCTCGTAGAAGAGGCGGGCCTTGTCATTCTTTACCCGCATCAGAGCGCGGTAATGGGACCATGAGAGTTGCGGGGAAAAGCCGGTTGATCGAATTGTATTCCCCGTTCTCAATTCGCCACCCGATGGGTGACCTATTGAGGCTATGGCTGATTGGTCACCCGATGGGCGACCAATTTCAGGCAAACGGTCTTGATAAACTTGGTAAAACGTTCGAATATACTTGAGGTTGGTCAAGGAATAGCTGGAACCGTATCATTTTGTAAGCCGTGTAGATAAATCTTCTAAAATCCGTTTTCCATTTTCGGCCCGTTCCTCGCCCCCTTGGAATTCCTGCACAATCTCACGACCAATCAGCCAGTAAGCCAAAACCATGTTGGAATTGACCGAGCAAACCACATTGGAACGGGCTTCTTCAAGTATGCCAACAATTCGATCAAAAAGGGAGCTTACTTTTTCAGGTGCGTTTTCCATTATTCTAACTTCTAACTTCATAATTCATTTTCTCATCCCCTCACCACCCATTGGTTCCACAAGAATCGGTTGTCCAATACCCCAGGTAACTCAATCGCTCCAAAGTCCGGCGTATTCCAACGGCTGACTGATTCCTGCTGGCTGGGTCTACATGTACCGCCTTATTTGATTACACTTTTCAGATTTCGAGGAACAAAATGCAGGTACTCATTGGTCTGAACGACTTTTACATCCTTCACCAGCAGGTAGTAGTCATTCTGACCAATGCCATTCAATAACCGGAATGCGTTCAAACCCACCTGATAAATGTCTGCCTGAACATTGACCTGATTGGAGTTGAGAACTTCCGGAGCTATGTGGAGCTTATATGCACTCCGTGGTTGAACCGGCTGTCCGCTGGGCGAGTGACAGGTGAACAAAAAAATGCTCTTCATCAAACGTAAACCGCTTCTGCCGGGCCTCGAAAAGAAACCCCTTGCCCAGCTCCAGCAGAAAGTTTTCGAGCTTGTCAATGATGGCGCTTTCGAGATCGGATTCGGAGTACTTCGCCCTTTCTTCGAGACCGAGGAATTCCAGCACATAGGGCTCTTTGAGCAGGTCTTCGGGGCGGGTGACAAGTTGCCCTTCCGCAGCGAGTTTCTTCACTCCTTCCTTGTCGCGGCTGAGAGCCAACCGTTCATAGAGCCCGGAATTGAACTGACGCTTGAGTTCCCGAAGTGTCCAGCCGTTACCGGCCGCCTCGATTTCGTAGAAGCTGCGCTCTTCGGGATTGTCGATGGAGATCAGAAATACATACTGCGACCAGCTCAGAATGAAGGGAGAAACGAATGTGCCAGATGCTGTCTGGGATTTTCGAGCGATCACCAATTTCCCAGACGGCATCTGGGATTTTTCATCGGCCAAGAATTTGGAAGTTGGTGTTTGCGTGATCTGGGCGGCCCGATCCTGATAGGTCAGATAAAACTTGCGCATGTACTCCAGATTTGAGCGGGAAAACCCCCGCCCGAACTCTTTCGTTAACGCGATGGAAAGTTCTTTGAGCAAGGCCTTGCCGTACTGCGCCCGCTCCTCACCTTGCTGCTCATGTTCGACGATGCAGCGGCCGATTTCGAAGTTCGTCAGCACCTGAATGATATCGACAGAATGCACCACCGCCCGGCGGGCGGATTGAATCAGGTTGCGGATCTCGTGAATCAGATTATTCACTCCGTCATCTCCCGTGGCAATCCCATAATCCGTTTCTCAACTGCATTCTTTGCGATTTTCGACCTCCATATTCACTCACGGAAACAGTTCTGAACCCCCAAATACAGAGGATGCCCGATCGCCGTTCCCCTTCTTCGGCCAGAATAGGGCATTCGCGGGACCTGGCGCAAGCAAAAATAAAAAACCCGTCCACCCAGAGAATCTCACTGGGCAGGCGGGTTTCTTATTTCACAAGGGGGGGGAGGCGGCGGGAGTCGAACCCGCGTCCGAAGATATTCCACACTGGCGTCTACATACATATTCTGAAATTTAATTTAGTCTTTCAGGTCTCCTTCAGACGGGATACCTCAAAGACGAGCCCGGTAAAGGTTTCGCCTCATCCGTACCAGACAACCGGATTCGGCTATCCTGCTTAGTCGACGCCCGGTTCCGGACCCGCAGGAGAAGTCCGGTAGGACGGCAGCCGGTGTTAAGCGGCTACGGCGTAATTATAATCGTCTGCGATTATGTTTATTCCCCGCCGTTTTACGAGCAGCAGGAACCTCGGTATGCAACCAGAACTTCTATACCTCCGTCGAAGCCGTTTCGCCCCCTCGTGAAGTACGTTGTTCGCAGCGTATATTACATCGATTTGTTAAAGAGCGGTCAGATTTTTCATACTAACGATCGGTGACGGCCTTGTCAAGGTCCGTTTCTTTTTTCCTTGCCTCCGTCATCGATGTCTACAATATAACCCCCCGTCTGCCGGAAGTCAATCGATATCGGAAAATCTTTATACAAAAACTGTGCCAAATACCTCAGAGAACACCGTCCTTGCGCATCCGGTCCATATCCCGCTTTTCATCCCGCTCCCGAATCGCATGTCGTTTGTCCGGCAGCCGCTTGCCCTTGGCCAGGGCCAGGGTCATTTTGGCCTTGCCGTCTCTGAAATAGATATTCAGGGGAATCAGGGAATACCCCTTCTCCTGGACCTTTCCGGTCAGCTGCTTGATCTCGTAATGGTGCATCAGCAGCTTGCGGGTGCGCAGCGGGTCGTGGTTCTCATAATAGGCGAAGGGATACGGCCCGATGTGCATCTGATGGACGAAGATTTCGCCGTTCTGGATGCGGGCGTAGGCGTCCTTGAGATGGGCCCGGCCCATGCGCAGGGCCTTGACCTCGGTGCCCTGAAGCACCATCCCGGCCTCGAACTTGTCTTCGATGTGGTAGTTGAACCGGGCCTTTCGGTTGTCGGTGACGATTTTTCGATTGGATTTGGCCACAATGTCTCTCTTTCAGGTCCGCCGCTCAGATCCGTCTCCCAGATCCGTCGCATCGATTGGAAGCGTTCGACCGGTGGAAGCGTTCGACCGGCGCATCAGTGGGTGTAGATCATACCGGAGATGACGTCCCCGTATGTGGTCTTCAGCAAGTGTTCGATCTCCCGGGCCGAGGTCTGCTTCAGCACCTCTTTTACGAAGCATTTGGCGTCCCACAAATTCAGGGAGCGGATGGTGTTTTTGACCATCGGGATCGACTGCGGATTGAGACTCAGTTCATCGATCCCCATCCCCAGCAGGATGGGCAGGTTGAACGGGTCCCCGGCCATCTGGCCGCACATGAAAACTTTGATCCTCTTTTCATGGCCCACATCCGCCACCCGCTTGATCATCCGCAGGACGGCCGGGTGCAGGGGCTGATACAGATGCGACACATGCCGGTTGCCCCGGTCGATGGCCAGCACATACTGGATCAGGTCGTTGGTGCCGATGCTGAAAAAATCGACCTCGTCGGCCAGCACATCCGCCATCACCACCGCCGAGGGAACCTCCACCATCATCCCCACCTCGATCTCCCGTTTGAAATCCACCCCTTCCCGGTCGAGGGTTTCGGCCGCCTCCAGCAGAATCCGCTTGGCCTCTTGAATTTCATGGCTGCCGGAGATCATGGGAAACATAATCCGGACATGGCCGTATCGGGCGGCCCTCAAAATCGCCCGCAGCTGGGTCATAAAGATTTGGGGCTTTTTCAGGCAGTACCGAATGGCCCGCAATCCCAGGGCCGGATTGGCTTCCTGAAAATGGCCGCCATAGGAGATGACCTTGTCGCCGTTGATATCGAGGGTGCGGATGGTCACCGGATGGGGGGCCATCACCTCCACCACCTCCTTGTACCGGTCGAAAAGCTGGTCTTCGGTAGGGAATTCGGTGCGATTCATGTACTGAAACTCGGTCCGGTACAGGCCGATGCCGTTGCCCCCGTAGTCGCGAACCGCCACCACCTCTTCGGGCAGCTCGATATTGCCCATGACCTGAATGGAGATGCCGTCGGTGGTCTGGGCCGGCAGCCGGCTGGCCCGGGAGATCGAGGCCTTGTACCGTTGGTAGCGAAGGCTTCGCTCTTCGTATTCGATGAGGGTGTTTTCATCCGGGTTGACGATCAGGGTACCGGTGGTGCCGTCCACCACGATGAAGTCATCGCTGCGAATCAGGGCGGTGGCGTTGTGAAGCCCCAGCACCGCCGGAATTTCCAGGGTCCGGGCGATGATCCCGGTGTGGGAGGCGATGCCCCCGCCGTCGGTGACCAGCCCCTTGATCCGTTCCAGCTGAATCTGGCTGGTTTCCGCCGGGGAGAGATCGGCGGCCACCAGGATAACCCGCTTGTCGATGGATTTGATATCCACCGGCTCCCCGCCCACCAGGTTGCGCATGATTCGGTCCGAGACATGGACGATGTCCGAGCCCCGCTCCTTGAAATAGGGATCGCTCATGTTCTGAAAGATCGTCTTCAGCTCGGCCACCACCTTCTTCAGGGCCCATTCCGCATTGATCCGCTGGGTCTGAATGGTCTCGATGGTCTTGCCGAAGAGCATCTTGTCTTTCAGCAGCAGAACATGGGCCTCCAGAATCCCCGCATGCCGGCGGATCTCTTCGGGGGTCTCTTCGATGATGGCCCGCAGCTCCGCCGTGGCGCTTTCCACGGCGGTTTTGAAACGGCCGATCTCCCGGTCGATGTCGGCCTCGCCGATAGGGTAGCGCTTGATGACATTGACCCCCTCCTTGCCCACCAGATAGGCCTTGCCGATGCAGATGCCGGGGGCGGCCCCGATCCCTTTGAGTACGATTTCCCGGTCTTCCCGCTCGGTCATGGAATGCCTATTCTCCGAACCCGTTTTCCACGAGCAGGACGATGTCGTTAAGGATCGGCAGATCCGAGGCCGATTCGACCTTGACGGTAATCAAGGATCCCTTGCCACAGGCCAGCGACAGCATGTCGATCACGCTCTGGGCGTCGACCGCTTCCTCGTCTTTGATCAGCCACACCTTCGACTCCGCCTGCTGCGCGATCCCCGCGATCTGGGCGGCGGATCGGGCGTGAAGCCCCAGGTCATTGATGATCTCCACCTCTTTTGCGTAATTGTCGGGTAAACTGTCCATAAGCCTTCGTGCATTACGCCGTGCGCTGAGTCGTTTGTCCGGTGATGATGCGGATCGGAAAGTGCCCTCTTTTAACAATGCACGGGATCGATGTCAATCCAAACCCGGGGCGCCCACGGGATCATGCCGGCCGCACCTCCTCTTTGAGCATGCAGCAGGCCACCCGGTATTCCGGGGCGCCGTCCGGCAGATAACTCAGGTTGCCCGGCTGAATCAGTTTGTTCATGACGCACCCTTCGGGAATCTCCAGCCGAAAAAAGTCGGTTTCGTTGAGGGGCCCCTTTTCCACCAGTTGATCGCCCTCAAACGCCATGCCGTGGATGGGAAAATCCTCGCACAGCGGACACCGATACACCCTGCCGTTGGGAAAGATAAAATAGTTGTCGGCGCAGAGTCCGGCACAGTCGAAGGCCTCCCCGGACTTGAGAAAAACTTTGGGATAGGTCACCGGAATGCCGGCATCCGCCGCAGCCTGCGCCGCCTCGGGAATCACCCGCAGCCATTCCTCCCGGGAGATCTGTTTGGTCTCGGAATCGGCGGCCGATTTTCCCCGAATCCCGATCACCTGAATAAACCAACGCTCAACCCCCAGGTCCTTGAGGAGCGGGGGCATTTGCGTCAGTTCATGGATATTGGCGGCGCTGACCGTGTAGATCAGGCTGGTGGAAAACCCCCGCTCGACCGCCCGGCGAATGCCCTCGGTGCAGGCCGCAAAGCAGCCCTTTCCGCGAAGGGCGTCGTTGGTCTTCGGGGTGGCCCCGTCCAGGCTGAAGCTGAAAAAATCGACCTGGTCGGGTTCGACCTTTTCGAGAATGTCGTGAAACAGGTACCCGTTGGTGTCCACCGTGACCGACCTGTATCCCAGCCGCCGGGCGGCGCGGATGGCGCCCGGCAGCTCCGGATGGAGGGTGGGCTCCCCTCCCAGAAAAATGACGTTGGCCTCCCGGCTGCGGCCGGCCAGGGCCTCGAGCCAGGATTCAATCACCGACAGTTCCAGCAGGTTTTCTCCGTGCTGGGCCCGGTTGATATAGCAGTGGCGGCACCGAAGATTGCACCCGGTCAGGATGTGAAAGAACACATTGGTCGCCTCTCTGGAAAAGGCGACGGTCTCTTTTACCTTCATGGCGTATGGGTCCGCAGCGTTCGGCTACCTGATCTCCAGGCAGCTTTTGGAGAGATCCTCGTCGAACTGGACCGCATAGCAGCCGTCGAAACAGGCCTTGCAGAAATACCGCTCCGGATGCTCCACTCCGGTGGCCTCCAGCAGCCCCTTGAGGCTCAGATAATAGAGGCTGTCGAGCCCCAGGTAGTCGCTCAGTTCCTGGACCGATTTGCTGGAGGCGATCAGCTCGCCCTTGGTGGAAAAGTCGATCCCGTAGTGGCAGGGGAACCGGTGGGGCGGCCCGGCCACCCGCAGGTGAATCCGCTTGACCCCGATCTCCCGAAGGGCCCGCACCCGGGTCTTGACGGTGGTGCCCCGAATAATCGAGTCCTCGATGATGATGATGTCTTTGCCCTTAAGCAGCTCTCGAATCGGATTCAGTTTGACCCGCACCCCGAAGTCGCGCATCGACTGGGTGGGTTGAATAAAGGTGCGGCCCACATAATGGTTTCGAATCATCCCCAGCTCAAAGGGAATCCCCGATTCCTCCGAATACCCCAGGGCCGCATAGGTGCCGGAATCGGGAAAGGGCATGACCAGATCCGCCTCCACCGGGGCCTCCTGGGCCAGCCGACGGCCGTGGGCCTTTCGCACCCCGTAGACGTTCTTGCCATAGATGGTGCTGTCGGGCCGGGCGAAATAGATGAACTCGAAGATGCAGAAATTGCTGGTGTTGGGGGTGGGGGTGCGCAGACTCTTGATCCCGTTTTCGCTGATGATCACGATCTCGCCCGGGTCGAGTTCCCGAATGAACTCGGCCTGGACCAGATCCAGGGCGCAGGATTCGGAGGCCAGGACATAGCTGCCGTTGAGTTTTCCAAGACAGAGCGGCCGAAACCCGTTGGGGTCTTTGATCCCCACCAGTTCCCCCATGCTGGTCAGCAGCACAAACGAGAAGGCCCCCTTCAGGCGGGAGACGGTGTAGACCAGGGCCTGCTCGAACCCGTACTTGAGGTTGCTCACCAGAAAATGGAGAAACAGCTCGCTGTCCATGGTGGTCTGGAAAATGGAGCCCGACTCCTCCAGTTCATTTTTGAGGGCCTGGGCGTTGACCAGGTTGCCGTTGTGGGCCACCCCATAGGATTTTTGCCGGTGATGGACCACAAACGGCTGGGCGTTGGTCAGAATGGAGCTGCCGGTGGTGGAGTAGCGCACATGGCCCACCCCGCTTCTCCCGTGAAGCTCGTCGAAATGGTATTTTTCAAATACGTCGGAGACCAGCCCCATGCCTTTATGGGAGACGATGGCGCCGTCCCGAAAGACGGCGATGCCGGCGCTCTCCTGGCCCCGGTGCTGAAGCGCATAGAGGCCGAAATAGGTCAGTTTGGCCGCTTCATTATGTCCGTGGATGCCGAATATCCCGCAGGATTCGCGGGGTTTGTCTTCGTCACACATTGATTTTTTCTCTTTTTTGGAATCGATTCCTTAGGTTCAAGTCCGGCGGGCCGTATCGTAATAAAGCCCGGCATTGTCTTTGCTTTCGTAATCCCGCCTAATATAATACCGTTTCGGGCGAACCCCAAACAGAGGCAAATACTCCCGGAAATCGGCCGCCCCGTCAGAGCGTAAGGGCGCAGATGTCGGCGGTGTATTCCTGAAGATTCTTGACGGTGATCCGGTTTTCCTTGAGCGCCGCAATGCCCCGGCACATGGCGTTGGCGCCGGCCACGGTGGTGGCGTAGGGAATGCTGAACTTGATGGCGGCCCGCCGAATAAAATAGCCGTCCCGGGTGGGTTCGTTGCCGGCCCCGGTGTTGATGATCAGCTGAACCTCGCCGTTTTTGATGGCGTCCACCACATGGGGCCGGCCCACCGAAACCTTGTTGACCCGGCAGTTGGGGATGCCGTTTCGGTCCAGCAGGGCGGCGGTGCCTTTGGTAACCATGATCTCGAATCCGAGCCGGTGAAACTCGCGGGCGAATCCGAGGGCATCGGCCTTGTCCCGGTCCTGGACGCTGATAAAGACGGCGCCGGCGGTGGGCATCTTCTGGCCGGCCCCGAGCTGGGCCTTGGCATAGGCATGCCCGAAATGGCAGTCGATTCCCATGACCTCGCCGGTGGATTTCATCTCCGGCCCCAGCAGGGTATCGACGTCGGGAAACCGGTTGAAGGGGAGCACCGATTCTTTCACCGAAATATGCGGCGGCACGATCTCCCCTCTCAGACCGAGCTCCTTCAGGGTTCGGCCCAGCATCACCTTGGTGGCCAGTTTGGCCAGAGGCGCCCCGGTAGCCTTGCTCACGAAAGGAATGGTCCGGGAGGCCCGGGGGTTGACCTCCAGCACGTAAAGCTGATTGTTGCGAATGGCGTATTGCACATTCATCAACCCGACCACCTTCAATTCGGTGGCCATGGCTTTGGTGGCCTCCGCGATCCGGGTCAGCATTTCCGGCTCGATGTTCTGGGGCGGCAGCACGCAGGCCGAATCCCCGGAGTGGACCCCGGCGGCCTCGATATGCTCCATGATGCCGCCGATGACGGTGTCCTTTCCGTCGCAGATGGCGTCCACATCCACCTCCACCGCGTTTTCCAGGAACTTGTCGATCAGCACCGGATGGCCCGGCGAGGCCAGAATGGCCAGCCGGGTGAAATTGGCCAGTTCCTCCGGGGTGTAGACGATCTTCATGGCCCGGCCGCCCAGCACATAGGAAGGCCGCACGATCACCGGATAGCCGATCTTATCGGCCACCTGCCTGGCCCCGTCCAGGGTGGTGGCGGTGCCGTTGGCCGGCTGGACCAGATCGACCTTGTTGAGCATGGCCTGAAACAGCTCCCGGTCCTCGGCCCGGTCGATGGATTCGGGCTGGGTGCCCAGAATGGGGACCCCCGCTTCGGCCAGGGGTACGGCCAGGTTCAGGGGGGTCTGGCCGCCGAACTGAACGATCACCCCGAAGGGCTTTTCCGACTCGATGATGTGGAGCACATCCTCCCGGGTGAGCGGCTCGAAATAGAGCTTGTCCGAGGTGTCGTAGTCGGTGGAAACGGTCTCGGGGTTGCTGTTGACCATGATGGACTCGATATCCATCTCCCGCAGGGCGAAGGAGGCGTGGACGCAGCAGTAGTCGAATTCGATCCCCTGGCCGATCCGGTTGGGGCCGCCCCCGAGAATCAGCACCTTTTTTCGATCGGAGACGCGGGCCTCGTTCTCCAGTTCATAGGTGGAGTAATAATAGGGGGTGGCGGCCCTGAATTCGGCTGCGCAGGTATCCACCAGCTTGTAGACCGGCCGGATACCGAGTTCTTTTCGATAGCGCTCCACCGCCGGTTCGGTGGACCCGGTGAGGTGGGCCAGCTGGATGTCCGAAAACCCCCAGGACTTGGCCCGCCGCAGCAGGGCCGGGTCCAGCCGGCCGCCCGATTTCCCGGCGGCTTCGGAAAGGGTCGCTTCCATATCCACCAGCTGCTTGAACTGATGCAGAAACCAGGGGTCGATTTTGGTGAGATCAAAGATGGCCTCCACCGACATCCCCGCCTGCATCGCATACCGCACGTAAAACAGCCGCTGGGAGTTGGGGGTGGCCAGCTTCTGTTCGATTTCGGCGAGGGTCGGCCGGTGCTGCTCCAGGTCCTCGACATCCCGGCCGTCGGCCCCGAACCCGTGGCGCCCGATCTCCAGGGATCGCAGGGCCTTTTGCAGGGATTCCTTGAAGGTTCGGCCGATCGACATGGTCTCCCCCACCGATTTCATGGAGGTGGTGAGAGAGTCCTGAGTTTCGGGAAATTTTTCAAAGGTCCACCGGGGGATTTTGAGGACGCAGTAGTCGAGGGTCGGCTCGAAGGAGGCCATGGTCTCCCCGGTGATGTCGTTGGGGATTTCGTCCAGGGTGTAGCCCACCGCCAGTTTGGCCGCGATCTTGGCGATGGGGTAGCCGGTGGCCTTGGAGGCCAGGGCCGAACTTCGGGAGACCCGGGGGTTCATCTCCACCACCACCATCTCCCCGTTCACCGGATTGACGGCGAACTGGACATTGGACCCGCCGGTGTCCACCCCGATCTCCCGCATGATGTCGATGGAGGCGTCCCGAAGGACCTGGTATTCCCGGTCGGAAAGAGTCTGGATCGGGGCCACGGTGAGGGAATCGCCGGTGTGGACGCCCATGGGGTCGATGTTTTCGATGGAGCAGATGATGCAGACGTTGTCGTTTTTGTCCCGCATCACCTCC
>CAZNLT010000094.1:0-23134 GCA_964573705.1 uncultured Desulfobacterales bacterium | reverse complement strand
ACCTGGCGCGGAGACAGCATCATGTCGTCCCCGGTGGCGGGATTTCTGCCGCGGCGCTTCTTTTTTTCTTTTACGCAGAATTTGCCGAACCCGCTGATAAGGACATCTTCGCCGTTTTCCATCGTCCGTTTCATAATTTCCAACAAGGTTTCGATGAGATCCGTGGTTTCTTTTTTGGAAAACCGAAGCTCCGTTTGAATCTCCTCGATGATGCGTGCCTTGGTCAGGGTCATTTTTCAGGGTCTCCTTTTTGTCGATCTGTCGTTGGGCTGCCGTCAGGCTGTCATCGGCTCTGTCTTGAACTGACGGGCTTGCCGTCTGCCGGATACGTTCGAACAAACCAGTCGATCAATTGTCTGGCGATACTTCCCCACCCCGGAATGTCGGGCAGGTTTTCCGGAGCGAACCAGTCGGCATGAAGAATTTCCTCGCCGTCTTCCTGAATCTCTCCGCCGGCGTATTCTGCGGTAAACCCTATCATCAATGAACCTGAGTAGGGCCAGGGTTGGCTGCCGAAATACTGAATGTTTTTGACCTCAATGGCGACTTCCTCTCTCAATTCCCTTCGGAGCGCTTCTTCGAGATTTTCTCCCGGTTCCACATACCCGGCGATGACGCTGTAGAGCTTTCGATTCGAATATCGACCGGCATGGGCCAGAAGCAGCCGTCCGTCTCGAATCACCGCCGCAATCACGGCGGGTGATATTCGAGGGTGATTGACCAGGCCGCACTCGGTGCAGATTTTGGCCCGTTCATGGGTCCTGTTTCGGGTCGGGCCGCCGCACCTGCCGCAATACTGATGGGTCTTGTCCCAGTTCAGGAGTTGAAGCCCCAACCCGGCCACGGCGAAAACCGTTTCGTCCAGTTTTCCGAAAAGACTTCTCAACCCTTGAAAAGCGGTTCCCTCGGGTGCGGCCGAATCCTCCGCAAGCGCCGCCGCATAACAGGGGCGATCGTCCAACCGGCCCAGGTATTGCCGTTGTTCCGTGTGAAGCCCCAGGTCTTCCGGGCGGGTGATCCCGGGGATATCCACCGTTTCCGGACTCGGACGGGTGATCAGTATCCGGTCGCCGGAAAAAGCAAACCACCAGGCGGTGTCGGTAAAATTTGCCGAGAAATCATCGGCCGGTATAAATTGCATAGACCTGCTCAATCGCGCATCTCGTAGGGTTGATCAGAATGCTCAGAGCAGGTTCAGCAGCCAGGATCGAATGTCTTCGATTTCGTCCACGCAGACCGAATGGACCATATGGTACTCGTGCCACTCCACCGGATAATCCAGGTTTTCCAGCCCATCCCTGGTTTCAAATGCGCTGGATATGGGCACCATGGGATCGACGGTCCCGTGGGCCATAAAAATCGGGAGTTGAAGATTGACCTCGCTCCGCTCTTCGGCCAGGGAACCCAGGGTCGGCAGATAGGTCGACAGGGCCAGGATACCCGCCAGCGGCGATGAATACCGCAGGCCCGCATGAAGGGCGATTACGCCCCCTTGAGAAAACCCCGCCAGGATGATTCGTCGGGAAGGAATACCCCTTTCGATCTCATTTTGAATCAGGATGTTGACCTGTTCGGTGGAATCATCAATATCATCGAGGTTGATGCTCTGCGGGGTTCGCGGCCATTTATCGCTCAGAATATCGAACCAGGCCCGGGAAGGAATGCCGCCGTGCAATGTGATCTCCCGTTTGGGAGCGTGGGGAAACACGAATCGAACCGCCGTCGTGTCGGGCAGACGCAGTTGGGGCACGATCGGTTCAAAATCGTAGCCGTCGGCCCCGATGCCGTGAAGCCATATGATCGCCGCCGTCGCTTTTTGCCCGCCGGGATCGACTTCCACACAAGATAATGGATGCTTATTCATCGACTCTCCTGAATTGACATGCTCTCTAATCTCCTTGTTTAAATACCAATATTTCTATGGGTTGTAAAGAGATGTTGAGCTTTCCCCGGCATTTTGCTAACAATCGACGCGGGCGGTCGGTTTGTCGCTCAGGATAAGCGCATCATTCAAACGAGGAAAAGGGAAATTTACCGGATTTATATGCGAGAAGGGGAACGGTTGGAACGAAAAATGGAATGGAGCTTTACTCGGGGGGCGAATGGAAGATCGGTTTAAAATATCGGGCGAGTATATTGAAATGAACAAATTGCTCAAGGCCTCGGGGCTATGCGATACCGGCGGCATGGCCAAGGCGGTGATCGAGGAAGGGCGGGTTGAGGTGGACGGAGCGGTGGAAATGCGGGTGCGACGCAAGATTCGACCGGGCCGGCAGGTCGCTTTTGACGGCCATGTCATTCATGTGGAATAGAAAGGAGCCGCCATGCCCACCATTCGCCAGCAGATTATCGACCTGCTCATCCAGGAAATTCATGATGTTCGGGAATTGTCTCAGGCTTTGCGGATCAGTGAAAAGGAAGTCGCTTCCCATTTGCCCCACGTCAACAAGTCTGTGGCCTCTCAAAAACGGAAGCTCCAGGTGGACCCGGCGACCTGCGCCGAGTGCGGTTTTGCCTTTAAAGATCGAAAACGGCTGACCAAGCCGAGCCGGTGCCCGAAATGTAAAAGCCAGCGGATTCAATCGCCACGATATCGGGTGGAATGATCGGTGCTCAAGGCCCGTAGATTTCAAAAAAAGACGGCGCCGTAAAAGACCGCCTCCGTGCCCGTCGGGGCATGGCGTGCGGGCCTTTTACGGCGCCGTCTGAAACTTGGCCGGGCTGTGGTTATTCGCTTTTGGCGGGGCTGCCGGTTTCCTTTTTGGATTCGGTCTTTGCCGGGGTTTTGGTCTCGGCGGCGGTCCCGGAAGTGGAAGTGGAATTCGAACCGCCGGACCCTTTAGAGGCATAACCATCCGCATACCATCCGCCGCCTTTGAGGGAAAAGGAACAACGGGACATGATCTTGTGCGCCTCATGACCACATGCGGGACAATGGATGGTATCCGTCCCTATCTTGACAAGCTCCTCGGTCACCTTCCCGCAATTGCATTCAAATTCATAGTACGGCATGATCTTTCCTCCAAATTTTAAAAATATGACGATCTGGACTGCCTCGATTCAAGCAGCGCATCTTTTACCAGGTTCGGCAGAGAAGTTCAAGTGGATTTTTCTTGGCCGCCGGTATCCGAACAAAAACTTTACTATTTTTCTATCCTTCTGATTTTCAAGTGTATAGCACCTTCGAGTTTGGTGAAAATATAGACCCGAATTCCGGGATGTCAAGATGCAAACCCCCAATTGAATGTGGTGCCCGTCCAGCCGGAAATAGGCCCGAATCAGATGGGACAGTTTGGTGATGCCGGCATCATCTGCCAGCACCCGGGGCAGAAATTTCTGATTGAGCAGGGTGCCGCCGGTGCGGATGTGGTCGATTTTGGATGCCGACTTGATAACCGCCGTGGGTCCGTTCCGGTCGGCGCCCTGTACCGGGGAAATCCCTTCGGACAGCGGTTGCCCGGCCCGTCGCCCGTCCGGTGTGGCCCCCATCATGGCGCCGAAATAGACATGAACGGTGGTGGGAAGCAGATTGATCCGGTGGACCCCGCCCCGAGTGTTGGGCCGTCCGTTGACGGCCGCGTAGTAGGATTCGAACACCGCCTGAAGCACCTCGTCGGCGGCTTCGTCGTCATTGCCGTACCGAGGCGTATGATGGAGCAAATCGTGGCGAAGGGTTTCATGGGCCTGGAAGTTGTCCTCCAGGGCCAAAACCAGCTCTGACAGGGTGATCCCCTTTCGATCGAATACATGATACTGGATGGCTGTCAAGGAATCGGTGACCGTGGCCAGCCCCACCCCCTGAATATAGGAGGTATTATACCGGGGGCCGCCGTCGGTGTAGTCTTTCCCCTTCTCTATGCAGTCGTCGATGAGGAGCGATAAAAAGGGAACCGGCAGGTCCCGGGCATGGAGACGTTCAATGATATTGTTCCCCTTGATTTTGATGTCGATGAAAAACCGGAGCTGTCGCCGAAAGGCTTCAAAAAAGGTCTCGAAATCCGTGAACCGGCGACACGGCCCGGTCTGAATCCCGACCACTTTTCCGGTCCTGGGGTCGGTGCCGTTGTAGAGGGTCAATTCCAGGATTTTCGGAATATTGAAGTAACCGGTCAGAAAATAGGCCTCTTTTCCGAAGGCTCCGCTTTCCACACACCCGCTGGCGCCGCCGCACCGGGCATCCTCGATTCGTTTGCCCTGTGGAGGCAGATCTCCGGATAAGTGGGGGTGGCCTTGGGAGCGGGGCCCCGCTCCCCGACAATCAGTTCCCCGTCTCCGATCCAGAGCGATTTGTTTTTCATGATATGCCTGAAACAGAGGGCCCGCTGCACCGGGACCGCTTCTTTCTGGGCGATTCCGGATTCATAGAACCGGGTCACCAGCAAGGCCCGTTCGGGGGAGAGGCTTTCGCGGGTATCCAGGCTTTCCTGCCTCAGCTTTTGAATGCGTGGGTTCATCTTTGTCTCCTTTGATTTATCCCCCGATGGTGACCTCAAGTCCGCAGGATGCAAGCAGGGACGCGGCTTCTTTCAATCGTTCTTCATTCGGTGGTCGCGTATTCACCATGCGATTGCGGAGCTGGAGGGCGGTGTATTTTCCGGCAGCGATCTCATGATAGGGCAGCACGGCGATGGTTTGGACGGTTGCAAGAGAAGATACATATTGCCCGATCGCCTGAATATTGCGCTCGCTGTCTGTAAAGCCGGGGATCAGAGGGAAGCGGATAATGATCGGTTTGCCCATTTCGACCAGGGCTTCCAGATTTTCGAAGATCAGTTCATTGGGAACTCCGGTATAACGCAGATGCGCCATTCGGTCCATCAATTTCAGATCAAAAAGGAAGAGATCGGCCAAGGGTCCGATTTCCGTGACCACGCGGTGATGGGCGTATCCGGAGGTATCCACCGCCGTATGGATGCCTCGCTGGGCGCAGGCGGCGAGCAGCGATTTCAGAAAACGGGCCTGAGACAGGGGCTCTCCACCGGAAAAAGTCGCGCCCCCGCCCGATTCTTCATAGAAGATGCGGTCTTTTTCGATTTCCGCGGCCAACTCGGAAGTCGTGGCGGCCCATCCGAAGGTTTCGGACGATCCAATACCGCCTCCCGATGAATCCGCAGCCGGTTCACAGCGTTCAATGGAGAACCGCTGCCCCTCGGGGTTGTGGCACCACCAGCAGGCCAGGGGGCATCCCTTGAGGAAGACGGTGGTGCGGATGCCCGGCCCGTCGTGAATGGCATATTTCTGAAGGTTGAATAAAATTCCCTTTTCTTCTGTCATAACTCGATGCCCAAATGATTGATTCCTTTGTAATCCCAGGTATCCCAAACCCCGGCGCTGTTCAATAAGCAAACAATCGCCGGGCCGCGAATGACGTTTCTGTATTCGGATCAGGAGGAACAGCTCAACACGAGGTTTCGACTCCACTCCGGAGGTTCTTCCGCATAGGACGCCATTTCCGGGTGTTCATCGAACGGGGTGCTGAGGAGTTCCCGAAGCCGGTCGATTTCCGAGTAGTCCCGTTCCTCGGCGGCCTTTTGAATCGCCGTCTGGGCCATATAGCTGCGCAGAATGAACTTGGGATTGCTCCGGTCCATGGCGCTTTTGCGGAATGCGTCGACGCTGTTTTCGGCCTTGAGCCGTTCCCGGTAGGCTTTTCGCCAATGGGTAAATTCAGGGCGGGTTGCGGCCGGATGGGCCGAACCGGCGGCCCGGGTCCGGGTGGTGAAATCCGAAAGGGAGCGAAAGAAAATAGTGTAATCGAGGCCGGTATCGGCCATGATTTTCAAAAGATCCTGAACCAGATCGGCATCCGAGTCCATCTTTTCCCGCAGGCCCAGCTTCTTTCGCATGAGGTTGAGGTAGTCGGTTTCGAAACCGGCGACAAATCCATCCAGAATGTCCGCAGCCGCAGCCTTGTCCAGAATGGGGGAAAGGACCGTGGCCAGCACCCGCAGGTTCCACAGGGCGATGGAGGGCTGGCGGTTGAAGGCATACCGGCCCATGCGGTCGGAATGGTTGGGGACGTATCCGGGCGCATATGCTTCCATAAATCCGTAGGGACCGTAGTCGATGGTCAAACCCGGAATGGACATGTTGTCGGTGTTCATCACCCCATGGGTGAAGCCCACCGCCTGCCACCGGGCCATCAACCGGGCGGTGCGGCGGACCACCTCACGAAACCAGAGGATGTACCGGTCTTCATCATTCGCGGGGACATCAGGAAAATTCCGCTGAATGACGTAATCGGCCAGGCGGCGAATGTGCTCGGTTTCTCCGGCTTCATAGAGGGGCTCGAAAGACCCGAACCGGACATGGCTGGGCGCCACCCGCACCAGCATGGCCGCCGTCTCGACGGTTTCCCGCTGGACCGGGTCGTCGCTTCCCACCAGGCAGAGGGACCGGGTGGTGGGGATGCCCAATCCGTGCACGGCTTCGCCGCAGAGGTATTCCCGAATGCTGGAGCGCAGCACCGCCCGGCCATCGAAGATGCGGGCGTAGGCGGTTCGGCCGGCGCCTTTGAGATGAAGGTCCTGCAAACGACCGTCCCGGTCCCGAACCTCTCCCAGGAGGATGGCCCGTCCGTCGCCGATATCCGGATTGTATTGGCCGAACTGGTGCCCGGTATAGCGCATGGCCACCGGTTTTGAGCCGGGAAGCAGCCGGTTTCCGCTGAAGAAGGATAAGAATTCGGGTTGATCCGCCACCGAGGGGGCAAGATTGAGCATTCGCGCCGTATCCGGATTGAACGCCACCAGATAGGGGGCGGAAATGCCTGTGGGCCGGGCATCGGCGTAAAATGCCGGGCCCAGGTCCGCATAGGTGTTTTCTATCTTGATATCTCTTAAGTCATCGATCATGGTGACCTCGTCTTCAAATTGGGTGTAAAGGGTCTGACCCTTACTGTAAGGCGGGGATCATTCAAATCAAGCAACCCCGAGAATTTAATCCGGATCGGGAGTACCTCAGGGCGGCGGCGGCGGCGGCGGCGGCGGCGGCGGCGGCGGCGGCGGCGGTGTTTGACAGGCTGAAGCCTTCCCCTTATCTTTCGTGTAAACCGGCCTCGATCATCGTTTCGGCCAATCCTGAATGATTGCGGCCATCCCGGGATATTTTTTTGTGTCGGGAGGCTGTTTGAGCGAAAGCAAATTTTTGCCGGGCCGGGGAGGTTTGTTGCTCCTTGATTTCAGAAGAAAAATTTCATTCCGAGGAAGCTTGCGCCGTGATCCTTCCATTTCATAAAAATCAGGATTGCACTCCTTTTTTCCCGTTATCCGCTTTTATCATGGTGCTGCTTCTGTGCGGGTTTCTTCCGGCCTGCTCGGGCACGGAGTCTTCCCAGTCCCGGCCGGTTCGGCCCCACCACGATCTGAGGATCACCTTGATACCGGAAGAAAGCCGTCTGGTCGGGGACGATACCATCCGCATCTCCCCCGAAGCGGTTTCGGAACTGACATTCTATCTGGCCGAACAGACGGAAATAAAAGACATAGCTATTAATGGACGATCTCGCGAATATACTTTTCGCAAAGGTGCGTTGTCCATCCCCTTGAATTTTGATGCGCAGGGCAGTGAAATTCTGTTGGAGATTCGATATGAATCCGTCTTTACTGATTCGGCGCCGGTGAAACCGGTGAATATGGACAATCCCGGTTTCGGGGTGTCGGGTACGATTTCCGACCGGGGCGTTCTGCTGCTGGGCGGGTCGGGATGGTATCCCTACACACCGGCCGAATCTTCCACCTATCGCATCGAGGTGGATGCACCCCCGGGAATGACTTCGGTCACCGCCGGCAAATCCCTGGGATCGGAAAATCGAAACGGCAGAACGGTGTCGATCTGGCAGGTGGATAATCCGGTCGATTTTCTCGCCTTAAGCGCGGGCCGGTATGAGGTGATGGAAAAATCGGCGGCCGGCGCCACGGTGGCGACCTATTTCTTCCCTGAAACCGCCTCCCTGGCTCCGGATTATCTTGAAGCCTCGGCCCGGTACATCGCCCTGTATGCCGATCTTTTCGGTCCCTATCCCTTTGACAAATTCGCGGTGGTGGAAAATTTTTTCCCCACCGGCTACGGATTCCCTTCCTACACCCTTCTGGGAAGCCGGGTGATTCGGCTTCCGTTCATCATCCACACCAGCCTGGGACACGAAATCGCCCACTGTTGGTGGGGAAACGGGGTTCAGGTGGACTACAACGGCGGAAACTGGAGCGAAGGGCTCACCACCTACGTGTCGGACTATCTGTACAAAGAGCGGGAATCTTTGGCGGCGGCCCGGGAATACCGGATTCAAATGCTTCGCAACTATGCCTCTCTGGTGAATCCGGAACAGGAGATTCCACTGACCCGATTCAAAGGGCGAATCGATCCGGTCACCAAGGCGGTCGGGTACGACAAGGCGGCCATGGTCTTTCACATGCTGCGGCGGCGGGTCGGGGATGATCTCTTCTGGGACGCTCTGGGCCGAATCTACATGGACAATCTCTTCAAGCCGATCTCCTGGAAGGAGTTTCAGCGGACCTTTGAAGCCATGGCCGAAACCTCTTTCGAGGATTTTTTTGACCAGTGGGTGAGGGAAACCGGTGCGGCCCGTCTCTCTCTGGCCGATGTGGCACTGACGAAAAACGATGACGGCTATCGAATCACCGGAATTCTTCTGCAGGATACGCCGGTGTTCGATCTCTACGTGCCGGTCACTGTGGAAACCGCCGCTGGAAAAGAGACCGAGATCGTCCATTCGAATCGCGCTTCCACAGCATTTGAAATATCGGTTGAAGATCCGCCCCGATTACTGATCCTCGACTCCGATGCGGATCTCTTTCGCAGACTGTATCCTTCCGAGATTCCCCCGTCCGTCAATTCCCTGAAAGGATCCGAATCGGTCCTGGTGGTGCTGGCGAAGAACCGCACTCCCGAAAGCGCCGAAGCGGCAGATCTTCTGATTCGATCCCTGGGATTGGATCGGGCGCACATCATAAACGAAGATGCCTTGACGGAATCGATGGCGGCAAAGAATGATCTGATTTTTATCGGGGTTCCGGAAAACGATCGGTTTTTAGCAGGGATACCGAAGACGGTATCCGCCCGGAAAAACGGGTTCGCTTTGAACGATCGGTTCTATAAATATCCGTCGGGTGGTTTTTTCGGCGTTTTCCAACATCCCCGGTCGGAGGGAAAAGTGGCGGCCCTGTTTCTGGCACAGGGGCCCTCCGCAGAAATCACGGCCCGAAAAATCACCCATTACGGCAAATACAGTTATCTGGCTTTCACCGGCGGCGCCAATCAGGACAAAGGCGCCTGGCCGGTGACCGATTCGCCGCTGATTCATCATTTTCCGGGTCCGGCTTCTTGATCCTTTTTTGTCCTGAAAAATGAATTCGAAAAGACAGGTTTTGCCATGAACCAGCCAAGGTATTTTTCAATGAAAAACGTGATTTTGACCATCGGCGCGGCCTGGCTCGTTTTTGCGGCGGTCAGCGCCGCGGTCGATCACGACGGTCCGGTGCTCTACGACATCGCCCTGGAGAGCGAAACGCCGCTGGCGGAGTCGATTGAAACCTTATCCCGCAACCGGATGATTCTGGTGGGAGAGCTGCATGATGATGAATTTCACCACCAAGCCCAGCTGCAGGTCATTCAGTCCCTGCATGAAGCGGGGGTTCCGGTGGCCATCGGCATGGAGATGTTCACCACCGACCGCCAGGAACTCCTGGATCGATGGGTCAGCGGAGCGGCCGATCCCAAAACCTTCATTCGAGCCTATTACGAGGAATGGAACTTTCCCTGGCCGCTGTACCGGGATATTCTGGAGTACGCCCGGGAAGAACGGATTCCGGTGGTGGGGCTCAATATATCCCGGGACATCACCCGGCAGGTAGCGATGAAGGGATTTCAATCCCTGACCGAAGCGCAAAAGGGGCTTTTGCCGGAGGTGACCTGCGAAGTGGATGACCAGTACATGGGGTTCATCAAACAGGCCCACGGCATGCACGGGCACGGAGACCTCAATTTTCTCCATTTCTGCGAAGCCCAGCTGGTCTGGGACAAGGCCATGGCGATTCACGCCTTGAGATATCTGTCGGAAAATCCTGAACGGGTCATGGTGGTGATCGCCGGCAAGGGCCATGCCCGTAAACTCGGAATACCGGCCCAGGTTCGGAGCCGGTCCGACATTCCCCATGCGGTCATTCTGCCTCGGGTGGAGGGAATCATCGAACCGGGCCGGATCGGGGTGGAAGACGCCGATTTCATCATGCTCCAGGAATCAACTCCCATGATCATTCCTGAAGGCCATGATCACCGTTTCGGCCACCCCAAGAATAACTCCCCGACGCCCGGCAAGAACTCGCTGTCGCTCAAACAGCTTCCCGGCCCGGGAAAATATCCCGGGGTGGCCTTCCTGTCATTCAGGTAGGCTTGGCCGAAACGATGATCAAAGCCTTCCTGAACTGAAACGGAGGCCCTGATATGAAGGCAATTGTAGTGTATTCTGAAGCGGAGGAACCGGTACTCAAATGGGAAACGGTGGACGACATCGGGTACGACCCCCATGAGGTGCTGGTCAATGTGCGGGCCACGGCGGTCAACCGTGCCGATCTGTCCCAGGCCCGGGGTCATTACCCGCCGCCGCCCGGGGCTTCCGGGATTCTGGGTCTGGAAATGGCCGGAGAAATCGCCGCTGTCGGCGATGCGGTGGAGGGATGGGCAATCGGGGATCGGGTCTGCGCTCTGCTCCCCGGCGGCGGGTATGCCGAACAGGCGGCGGCGCCGGCCGACATGCTGGTGCGAATGCCGGACGAGTGGTCTTTTACTACGGGAGCGGCGGTGATGGAGGTCTGGCTGACCGCTTTTTCCAACCTGTTCATGGAAGGGGACCTGAAGCCGGATGAGACGATTTTGATTCATGCCGGAGCCAGCGGTGTGGGTACCTCCGCCATTCAATTGGCGCGCCATATCGGCGCCACCGTCTATGTGACCGCCGGATCGGAACGAAAACGGGCCCGGTGTCGGGATCTCGGGGCAAGTTTGGCGGTAAACTACAAAGAGGCGGATTTTTCCGCGGCGGTCATGGAGACCTCCGGCGGCCGGGGGGTGGACCTGATTCTGGACCCGGTGGGCGGACCCTATCTCCTCCAAAATCTGAGGGTGCTTCGGGCCGGCGGTCGGCTGGTCAACATCGGCTTGCTGGGAGGTACGAAGGGAGAAATGGATATGGGCCTTCTGTTGGGCAAAAGCCTGCGCCTGATCGGGTCCCGGTTGCGGTCCAGGCCGCTTTCTCAAAAGGTTGGGATCACGCGGGATTTCGAGAAGACTTTTTGGCCTCTGCTGGTCAGCGGGGTTTTACAGCCCGAAATCGACTCGGTCTATTCCATCACCGAGGCCCAGACCGCCCATGAATACGTGGCCCGAAATCAGAATCTGGGGAAGGTGATCTTGAAACTGGATGGTTGAGAAACTTTCAGCGGGGTTTTCGGGGGAGTGAAAAAAGGGCCTGACCATTTCACCCGGACGGATGAGGATGGATCAGACCCTGCCGGTAA
Source organism: uncultured Desulfobacterales bacterium (assembly GCA_964573705.1). Classification (GTDB taxonomy): domain Bacteria; phylum Desulfobacterota; class Desulfobacteria; order Desulfobacterales; family Desulfococcaceae; genus JAABSQ01. The sequence continues at coordinate 11,600 of CAZNLT010000094.1, read as the reverse complement.
TATCGTGTGCGCCGTCCATGATCATTTTTTCTTCGCAAAAAGGTTCATGGTTTCTTCGGCGATGAAGGATTTATAGATCTCATCGCCATGAAAGTCCACCGTTCCGTTTTCCGAGTTATATTCGACGCTGCAGTCATATTTTGAACAAATGCTGTCCATCAGTTTGCTGACCACTTCCACATTCGTATTTTTTCGATTGATTTTGATGACGCTCATCATGCCCTCCTTTTGTGTTTTTCCGACTGGACTGTTCTATGTGGTTCGAACTCGTGTTTTCCTTTACTCATACTATAATCCTCTAGCAAGGGGTATGCCATACCCCAATAAAAGTAATTTATCTATCTATAATACCGTATGAAAGTCTGATGCCTCCTGAAAAACGGTCGAGGATAGGAGTGAAAAATGGAACAAAAAATGTTCGTTTAATGAAAAAATTGTTAAACTTCAAAAAAAGGGTAAACACCGGTATAGAATTGTCAAAAGCTCCGAGAAAAACAGTTCCGGCCAGAAAGAGGAAGCGAAGCCGCCCCCACTTTTTGGAGTTTCTGATTCACAACTTGAAGCAACGGATCAAAAGGACATACCATGCATCGATTAAGAACATTGGGCGAACTGATCGAAAAACTTTCACAGCGCGAAGAAAATACGGTTTGGATGCAATTTACCGCCGACGGCGTTCAGGAATACGCCTATCGCCGACTGGCGGGTCAATCCCGCCGGTTGGCCAACGGATTGCCGGACCTGGGACTTCAAAAAGGCAAACCGGCGGCCTTGCTGGCCGAGCCCGGTTTTGAATGGCTGGTCGCCTGTCTGGCGGTGATTCGGGCCGGCGGAATGGCCATGCCTCTGGATGTGCAGATGGGCAGCGAGATCCTGGAGGGCATCTTTGACGACAGCCAAGCGCAAATTGTCTTCACCACCGAAGATCACCTCGAACAGCTTCGATCGGTCAAACAGGCGGATCAATTGACGGTGGTTCTCCTGAATTCCGATGGTGACGACCATTCCCGGCTTCAGGATCATTTCTCCGATACCGACCGAGATATGCCTTCCCTGGAATCCGATGATCCGGCGGCCCTGTTTTACACCTCCGGCACCACCGGGCCGCCCAAGGGGGTGCCCCTGACTCACGGGAACCTCGCTTTTCAGCTCAATATTATTCGCGAGGCCGGTATTGTCCATGAAGGCGACCGGGTGCTGCTGCCCCTGCCGCTTCATCATGTCTATCCCCTGGTGATGTCCACCTTTACGCCCCTGGCGGTCGGGCTGACCATCGTCCGCCCCAAATCGCTGACCGGGCCCCAGGTGGTCCATGCCATCAAAGAAGGCGGCGTCACGGTGGTGGCCGGGGTGCCGCGTTTGTACAAGGCCCTCTACGAAGGGATCGTTTCCAGATTTGAAAGCCGGGGTCGAATCGCCGCCGGCCTCTTCAACGGATTGCTCTCTTTCTGCAAGACCGTACAGGACCGAACCGGACAGAATTTGGGGCGGTATCTGTTCAAGCCGATTCACGCCCGGTTCGGCCCGGATTTGCGGCTCCTGGCCTCGGGTGGATCCGAACTCAAGCCGGAGTTGGCCCGTAACCTGCGGGCCCTGGGCTGGAATGTGGCCATCGGATACGGATTGACCGAGACCTCCCCTCTGCTGACCATCAATTTCCCCGAATCCTTTCGGCTCGGCAGCGTGGGGCGGCCGGTCCCCGGGGTGGAGATTCGCATCGATCCGTCGGCCCGGCCCGACGAGCAGGCCGATCAGGCGAATGAAAATGGGCGGGAAAGCCATGGGGATACAGCGGGGACATCCGATGGCCGCGGAGAAATTTTGGCCCAAGGCCCCAATGTGTTCGGGGGCTATCTGAATATGCCCGAGAAAACCGAAGATTCCTTTACCGAAGACGGATGGTACCGCACCGGGGACCTGGGCTATCTGGATGAGGACGGCTACCTCTTTCTGGTCGGCCGGCGCTCCACCATGCTGGTGACCGAGGGGGGCGAAAACATTCAGCCCGATACCATCGAAGAGGCTTACGAGCAGAGTCCGGTGATTCGGGAGGCCGGGGTGTTTCAGAAGGATACCAGGCTGGTGGGGCTGTTTGTGCCGGATCTCGGTGAAATTCGAAACCGGGGAATGGCGGATGCGGAAGATGCCCTTCGGGAGGCGATCTCAACCCGATCCAAAAAGCTGCCGTCTTACCAGCGGGTGTCGGACTATGCGGTCACCCGAAAGGCCCTTCCCAGGACCCGGTTGGGCAAGATTCGGCGGCATGTGCTGCGGGACCGGTATGATGAAGCCAAACAGGAAGCCGAAGCCGGGGGCTCCATTCAGCAGAAACCGCTGTCACCCGACGAAATGAGGGACGAAGACCGGGCCCTGTTGTCCAACCGGGCCGCCCGTCGGACCTGGGATTGGCTGGCCGGGCGCTTCAAGGATTTTCCCCTGAGTCCCGATTCCAGCCCCCAGGCCGATCTCGGGGTCGATTCTCTGGAGTGGCTCAATCTCACCATGGAGATTCGCCAGCGGATCGGGGTGGAACTGGATGAGGAGGCTATCGGCCGCATCGATACGGTGCGGGACCTTCTGCGGGAGGTCACGGAAGCGGCCGAAGGCGGGACGGCCGGTCCGGGAATGGAGGCCCTGGAAAACCCCGAGGAGATGTTGACCGAAAAACAGAAACGGTGGCTGAATCCGCTTCCGCCGATCCTTTCCGGGATTGCCCGGCGCCTCTTCGCCCTCAACCGGTTTCTGGTGCGGTCTTTGTTCGGTCTGAAGGTTCAGGGCCTTTCCAACCTGCCGGAAGAAGGTCCCTATCTCTTGACCCCCAACCATGTCAGCTATCTGGACCCGTTCGCGGTGGCCGCCGCCCTCGGGTATTCGCGGTTGCGCAATACCTATTGGGCCGGGTGGGTCGGAGTGGCCTTCAACAACCCGCTGTTCCGGTTCGGCAGCCGATTGGCCCGGACGGTGCCCATCGATCCCCAAAAGGGGGTTGTTTCTAGCCTCGCCTTTGCCGCAGCCGTGGTCAAACGCGGCAAAAACATGGTCTGGTTTCCCGAGGGAATGCGCTCTCCCGAAGGGGATTTGTTGCCGTTCAAACCGGGCATCGGGTTTCTGTTGAACAGATACCCGGTGCCGGTGGTGCCGGTGGCGATTGAAGGGACTTTTGAGGCGATGCCGGTGGGGCGGTTTCGGCCCCGGTTTCGAAAGATCACCGTCCGTTTCGGAGAGCCGGTGAATGTCGCTCCTTTGAAAGAAGAAGTGGAGGGGAATGAGGTCCAAACCCGGATTGCCGATGAACTGCGGGAACATGTGTCTCAGCTTTTAGAGCGGGAAAGCCGATGATGGGACTTTGTGCGCAGGGTTCAGGAAATAATTTTCCGCGCCGCCCCTGAAGCCGCTCTCGAGGGGTTTCCAGGGTCTAAGCCGCCCGAATGATGATCCCGAAGGCACCCAGTACGATCAGGAAAAGCGCCAGTCTGAGTGCCGGCTTTTTGAGGAAATAGAGGGATACCTTGAGAAAATACTGCCCGGTCAGGCAGTCATAGCGGGTGCTGCGAAAGGTGAAGATGAAAATGGCGGCGATCAGGACGCTGATGAGGATGCGGGATGCGGGTGCGAGTGCCGGATAAAGCGCCAGAAAACCGCTTGGAATATGCAGCCCTTCCAGAACAAAGCCGATAATCAAAATCAGCAGGCTCCCACCCACAACCCCCAGGACGATGCTGTAAAACATGACCAAGGCGATCATCGCCCAGTTGAGCAGGATCAGTTCCATCCAATCGTCGATACGGTTTCTTTGGGTGTTTGCCATTGAATACCTCCTTTCCAGGAGGAAGATAAGGTTCGCATTGGCCTTATTCAATGCGATTTATTATCTGAATGGCGGATTTCCCCCGGACGACACTGGCGACGCGGAAAAAGCATTCTAATGCTGACCGGCCTCGGCCGTTGTCTGAACTGTGATTCAGGTGATCTCGCGATTCACAGTTCAGGACGGTTTCGGTGAACTGAATTATATGATGTTGGCGGGTATGGATGAATCGGTTGTTTCACAGCTCCTGCCACCAGGTTGTCGGGTCGGCATGATCAGGAAGTGATAGCCATAGTCGCATAGAATATCCATCGCCTTTTCGCTTGCGTATCGGATCAGTTCCATCTCCCGGTCTTCATCTTCCGGCGCCGTAAAAAATACCCAATGACTTTCCGGATCTTCGGGGCTTTCGGTTACTTCAACAAATTGTATATCCGGATATTGTTTCAGGATGTCATTTACGAATTCATTCAGCAGTTCTTCTTGTTTGAAATTTAACATTTCAGGAACTCCTCCCCGATTTGGGAGACAATGTCTGCTGACTTCCGAAGCTGTTCGGCCGTCTTTTTTTGACTGATGGGTTCATGCCTGTAATCCGCCGCGTTTCTGAGCCCCTGCATTTCGATGAGATAGGATCTGAATCTTTTGGGAAAGATTTTCCGGCGTTTGATCAGCTTTTCAGTGAATTTTGCCTGCACCCATTTATGATCAAATTTACCACGGCATTCCCCGGAATGCAACAGTGCTGCAATCGCCGCCTGAAAGGCCGCAAAATAGGCCCGGCTTATACTTGCATCAAAAAGCTTGTTTTCGTAGCAGATTTTTGCTGCGGCCAGATTGGCTTTCGCCTTTATAAAATATTCGGAGACCATTATCCCATCTCCTGAATTCTTGCTGTTCTTATGAAAATGTTGATAATGTGAATCATGGGCATTGTATGAACTGTGATTTTCGCCATTTGAGTAATTCTTAGGATTATTCCCGGAGGCAATCACAGTTAATCACAAAAATCACATGAATTACAGTTAAAAAACGGGCCGCGACAACCGCCACGGCCGTTTCCATGGATCGGGAAATCGGGTGCGAAACGGGAAACCGACGCCAACACGAACACCGGGGCGAAACGACCAGGGCAGGCACGGGGACCTGCCCCTACGGCATGGTGGAAATCCAACGGGCATGACCGATGGGTACGCAATGAATCGTAGGTGCAACCCCCCGTGGTTGCCCCGGCCTGGGTTTTCACAAAAAACCGAGCCAAAACCCTCGGAAAAGCCTTCCGAATTCGCTACCCGCATCGGCGGGGCATTCGGTTTTCTCAGGCAAATTCCGCAGCCATTTTCGGAATTGGCATGACCAGCATATGGTAGCCGTAGTCCAGTTGGATATCCGCTACCAGTTCCGAGCCAAATTCCCGCATTTCATTGCACCGATCCTCATCCTCCGGCGCGGTGACGTCGATCCATAAGGTCGTCGAGCTTTCCGGACTTTTCTGCACGGAAATCAGTTCCACCTCCGGGTAACGGCGCTTGATCCGCGCCATGAGGTCTTCGATGATTTCCTGTTGTTTAAGGTTCATTTTCGATCTATCTCCTCTCCAATCAATTCAACCATTTCCGCCGCTTTGGCCACCTGCCTAGCGGCCGCTTTCTTCCCTACATTGATTTCTCGATAATCGGCGATATTCCGAACCGACTGCATATCCGAAAGGTAGGATTTGATTTTGCCTGGGAACACTTTATTCTCGCGTATCAGCTTGGCGTTGAACTGGGCCTGTGCCCATTCATGGTCAATTCGGTTTTTCCGGAACCCCTTGTGGGTCAGGATCGCGACGGCCGCGTGAAATGCCGCATAATAGGCCCTGTTGGCGGAGGCATCCAGAAAGCCACTGTACAGACAGAGTCGGGCGGCGTTCAGATTGTTTCGGGCCTTTTCCATGAATTCAAAAACCACAAGAGCCCCTTTTGAGATTGTTCGAGAATTGCAACCATAAATATGCCATTTTCAAAAGAACGTCAAACTTATTCCTTGAATATCTCAATTGAATAGTATCTTGTTCATTTTGCGTTCTCCATGTTCATCGAGATTAACCGCAGACCTCCCGGTGTCATAAATTCATCGTCGTAAATTATCCTATTCAGGAATATAACCAGTTCAGCGGAATAATTCAACATTGAGAGGAGGGCAGGCACGGGGGCCTGCCCCTACGGCATGATACGGATATGGCAACGGTTGTAGGGGCAACCCCTCGTGGTTGCCCTGTCCGCGCCTGCGTTGGCCGTTGGTTTTGTTGCCCTGTCCGCGCCTGCGTTGGCCGTTGGTTTTGTTGCCCTGTCCGCGCCTGCACCGGCCGTTGGTTTTTCCACCGAATATGCGTTTTCCCCGCGTCCGCCGTTGCACCGCACCGGTCGTTTTCATGGATCGGGAAATCGGATACGAAACGGGAAACCGAGGCCAACACGAACACCGGGGCGATGCGACCAGGGCAGGCACGGGGGCCTGCCCCTACGGCGTGGTGGCAATCCCACGGTATGACCGACAGGCACGCAATGGATTGTAGGGGCAACCCCCCGTGGTTGCCCTGTCCGCGCCTGCGTTGGCCGCTGGTTTTGTTGCCCTGTCCGCGTCCGCCCCGGCCGTTGGTTTTTCCACCGAATATGCGTTTTCCCCGCGTCCGCCGTTGCACCGCACCGGTCGTTTTCATGGATCGGGAAATCGGATACGAAACGGGAAACCGAGGCCAACACGAACACCGGGGCGATGCGACCAGGGCAGGCACGGGGGCCTGCCCCTACGGCATGGGGGAAATCCAACAGAAGGGGGATGACCCAAAAGAAAGAGCCGAATCGAATGATTCGGCTCAAAGGGAAGGCTGAGGAAATCGATCAGGCTTTGAGGATAGGTGGGGAGATAAGCCTACGAATTTTAGATAAAAAAATCTAGCGGCGTTTCATGAACAGACTCGCAGTCTCTTCGATGATGTGGCGTTTCAAGACATCGTCTCCGGAAAAATTGATGGTGCCGCTTTCGGTGTTGTATTTGACGCTGCAATCGTATTTGGCGGCCACGCTGTTCATGAGTTTGGATGCGAGTTCGATGTTTTGGTCTTTCCGATGAATTTTAATAATGCCCATATGCTCCTCTCTGGGTGGATAATCCCTTGTCTCAGCCGCGTTCTCTTAAGGGGTTTGGGTGAAAAGGTATCTACCGGGTTCATATAGCAATTAACATGCCCGTCTTAATTCGTCAGGCATAACCTGCTCATATACAAGGCAATTTCGAATCGGAGGAGAATGTTGCGCCGAAGGAAGTTCCTACAAAATTGTAATATAGGCGGCTACTTGAAACAAATTTGTAGAATGAGAATGAGATGAAATTTCAGCTGTTGCTTTTTTCAATCCGTAGCCTTTATAAGGAAAACCAGAGCACAAGTCAAGGGCGGGAAAATCTGTAATCGATTGGGGAAAACCCGCAACCGACGTGAATCGAGACAAGTAGAGGAGCATTGATGAAACATGTATTGGGAATAGTGGCATCCCATAGAAAACTGGGAAACAGTGAACTGGCGGTCAAGGAAATCGGATCACGAATCGAGGAGCCCCATCAATTGAAAATGATCCGGCTCAACGACTTCGATATTCAACCCTGCATCGCCTGCTACCGGTGTCTGTTCGGGGACGGGAAGGAACCGGGAAATCCTTGCGGGCCTGGGGAAAGCGCTGTTCGGTTCACCTCTGCCCGAAACCGGCCCTTCCTGCCCTCAATGCGGCGGAGATACCTTTCAGTTTCTGGATGACCGAAAGCTCCGCTGCATGCTCTGCAGCAATGACGGGGACATGGAAATGGGGCCGGAGGGGCCTCGATTTCGAATCGGGCGGAGCAATCACGAGCTGTTTCTGAAAAAAGAGGACGTGATCGCCCACGGCGAATGGCTTCGGGGAATGAAGGACCGCTTTTCGGCTGAAAAAAAACGGCTCAAAGAGATCAGCCTGAATTATCGAAAAGGGTGGGAATGGATCGCCCCGGATACGTAAAACTCCGTTTATAAAGGTTCTTCGGCATATTCTTTGATGTCTTCGCTTCCCATGGGGGGCGGTTTGCATCCTCGGCGAGGCTGTTTTATTCTTTTGAACAGATTCGTCATCAGAAGAGCGATCGAATGCCGAAGGAGGTGGTGCGGATGAAGGACCTGCGTGTGGAATGTTATTCAGGGTACCGCGGCGAGGAGACACCTCGCCGCTTTTGGCTCGGGAAAAACCAGGTTGAGATCTGGGAAGTCATCGACCGGTGGATCGGCCCGGATCACCGGTATTTCAAGGTCCTCGGGGATGACGGGTCCGTGTACATTCTGCGGTTCGATACCGAATCTTGGTTCTGGGAACTGACCTTGTACAATTCCGAAAAGATCCGGACCCGGACCATGCATTGATGTCTTATTTCTTTCGCATTTTCTTGGCGTAGGCCGCCGCCGTCAGGCCGGCCACGCATCCTTCCCCCACCGCTTTGGCCATCTGCCAGGGCGGGCCGCAGATGTCGCCGGCGGCAAATATTCCCGGGATGTTGGTCTGCTGCTTTTTATCCGCGACAATGTATTGGTATTTTTCAGGGTCCAGGGCTACACCCAGGGTGGCGGCCAGTTCCACCGCGCCTTTGGCGCCGGTTTCGATGAAGACCCCTTCCACCTCCAGCCGCTCCCCGTCGTCCAGAATGATCCCTTCCACCGCATTGTTTCCGAGGATTTCTTTCACCTTTTTTCCGGAATGGACCCGAACCGCCGACTCCTCGACCTGATATTGAAGGCGATCCGTGACCCGAAGGTCTTCGGCAACCAGATGCACCTCATCGGCGTAAAAGAGCAGGGTCAGGGCGCCGGAAACCGCGGCCGATTCATTGCCCACCACAGCCACCTTGGCGCTTTTGTAGAAATTGGCGTCGCAGTCGACGCAGTAACTCACCCCTTTGCCCAGAAACTCCTTTTCGCCGGGGATGCCCAGACGGTTGCGGCTGATCCCCATGGCCAGGACCAGGGCGGTGGTGGTGATATTTCGCTGGCTTTCGGTGCTGATGACGAACCGGTCGCCATCCTGCTCGGTTTTGATCACATCTTCAGAAAGAAAACGGGTGCCGAATTTTTTGGCCTGCTCCACCCCCTGGTTGAGAATCTCCTCCCCGGAGATCTTCTCCAGACAACAATAATTTTCGATATGGGCCCGGTAGAGGCTCGATTTGTGCTCCCGCCCCAGCACCAGCACGGAAACCTTGGTGCGGGCCGCATGGATCGCCGCCTGAAGGCCGGCGGGTCCGGTTCCGAGAATAACGACGTCATAGGTATCTTGGTCCATTGCGCTGCTCCGATTTGAGGTTGAAATGAAACAATACCTGAATTTAAATCGCGCTCCCCCGAATTGTCAAGGCGGGCGCTGCTACTCCAGCCGAATCGGAGGTCCCGGGTCGCTTTCCACATTGTTTCGGGAGACCGCCGTCACCAGCAGATAATCCCCTTTTTCAAAGCGGATGTCGCCGTTCAGAATGATTTCATTCTCACCGGTGACGGCGATCAGGTGGGCCGCATCCTTGAGGGAGTCGGCCCGGGAAACATCCTGGTGGTAGACGGAGTAAACCGCATATTTTCGAACATTCCGGGGCGGGGCGGCGGCGGTCCATGTCACCCGCAGGCTTCGGTCCTTCCGGTCGGCCACTCGGACCTCCGCAGGCGGAAGGGGGGGATCGGAATCGAGCCACGGCATCACCGGGGGCAGGGCGGGGGTGGCATACAGGCCCTCTTTGAGGAGGTTTTTGAAGGCATCCGGGCCCAGAAGTTTTCCGTTTTCACCCATCGCCCTGAAAAAGGCGTTTCCCAGGACGTTTTTTGAGCGATGGTCCCGGTTCAGATAGATCTGGCTCATGATTTCATAGGCGGTTTCGGGTTTGCCGGAGTGGGTCGATACCATTCCCGGGCGGACGTAATAGACGATCTGGCCCGGATAGATATGGCGTTCAGCCTCTTTGACCTTCCCGGCCCACCAGGGCAAAAGCTTGCCGTAGTCGGGGTTTCCCCCGGTTTTCCAATAGAGTTGGGGGGAGAGGTAATCGATGCTTTTCTCCTCAAGCCAGGTCAGCGCATCGCTGTAGATGACATTGTAGGCGTTCATTCCGGCGGTGCCGGTGGGCACCCCGTGCCGCCAGATGCCGAAGGGGCTGATGCCGAACCGGACATAGGGCTTGGCCGATTTGACGGCCGCATTCACCCGGCGGACCATGCGGTTGATGTTTTCTCTTCGCCAGCCGGCGATGGAGCTTTCACCCCGCCCGTGCCGGCGAAAAGTCTCTCTGTCTTCCGAACCGATTCCTTGAAAATCGCCGGACGGATAGGGATAGAACATATCGTCGAAATGGATGCCGTCCACATCGTAGCGCTGAACGATATCCGCCGTCACCCGGGCGATGTATTCGGTGACCTCGGGAATGCCGGGGTCGAGCATGGTGTAGCAGCAGCAGTTTTTACCGTTCGACAGCCGAAACTGCATAACCCAGTCGGGCCGGGTTCGGGTGATGTGATTGGCGGCGGTGTGACGGCCGCCGTTTTCACACCGGGAGGAGAGTCGCACCCGGTAGGGGTTGAGCCAGGCATGAAGCTCCATGCCCCGCTTGTGGGCCTCCCGAACGGCGAACGCCAGGGGATCGTAGCCCGGGTCCCGGCCCTGGGCGCCGGTCAGCAGGGCCGACCAGGGCTCGATGTCGGACCGATAGAGGGCTTCGCCCGCGGCCCGCACCTGAAACAAAACCGCATTGAAGTTGAGGTGCTTGAAGGTGTCGAGCATCTCCCGCAGAGACGCCTTCTGCCGTTCGGGGTCGGTCTCCCCCTGAGGCCAGTCGAGGTAGCTGATCCAGACCGCCCGGAACTCCCGGGAAGGGTTGGTGGTGAATGTCGCCTCGGTTTTGGCTTCGGAGACATTGAAAACGAAATTTTTCTTCTTGGCTTCCGAAAACAGGGTATCGGTCAACCGACCCAGAACCCCGGCATCGCCGACGGAAAAGCGGAAGGTCTGCCGGTACACATCCGGATCATTCGAATCCACCGGGCCTTTCGAAGATTTTTGAATGTCGGGACCCAGGGCGTGGTCGCTGATGACGGCTTCGATTTCCGGGAGATAGGCCTCCCGGGCGGTGATGGTCAGGACGCAGTCGATTTTGTAGTTGATGCCGGTCTTCTTTCGCAGGGCAACCCGGATTCGATCGTCCCCGTAGGGCACCTCCACCGGCAGAACCAGATCATGGTACCCCGGGGCCTTGAAGCGAAGCAGGTGAAACGCATTCTGAAGAAATTCTTCGCTTTTTTCCATTCGGTCCAGCACCTCTTTTTCATTGCCGGGGGTTTCTCTATACCGGCTTTTGGACAGGCACACCTCAGCGACGGAATAGTTCAGTTTCAGGGTGGCCGGGGTTTTGGCGGCAAACGCCCCGTCGACCCACAGGGAGGCGGGCGGGTCGCTGTCCACCCGAATTTCCTCCTCTTCCAGGTTCGTCACCACCCCTTCATAACGCCACTCCGAGTCCCAGTAGACCTTGGCGCAGCCTGAAAAAAAGAGAAGCATGCAGATGAGCATCGAAAAGGCCGGCAAATGTATTTTCATATTTCCATCAGTGAATTCGGTTGAAGATCAGTAAACAATCAGGTCATCGGCGGATAATTCGGAAAGGGCATTCTAATCGAACACCCGCTTCCGGGAAAGGACATTTTAACGAACCGATCTGGTGAGACATGGATCAATGTCTTGTTCAAGGTTGACCC
>CAZNLT010000093.1:0-23451 GCA_964573705.1 uncultured Desulfobacterales bacterium | reverse complement strand
GAATCTCCCCGGACAGATGGGCCCATAATTCCCGCTCCGCATGGGGGGAAGATGAGCCCTCGACCGAATAGTGGGCTTGAACACGGGTGGCCAAGGAGGAACGGGGTTGCAGACGGATGCACCATATAGCCCCGGCTTTCACCCCCCTGATCTCAAGCCGCCCCATGTCAAGGACCTCACGCTCGACCGCAAAGCCTCGATTTTCCAGCCAATCGACAGTGAGGGTTTCAGCCTCCTTTTGGGTAAGGGGAAACACAACGCTCTTTCCCCCTTGTCCACTGGACCATGCGAGGCCGGCAAAAATCAAACAACCAAGTCCTAAAAGCAGGGTATAACGACTGAAAATTGGCCTCCTTTTCGGCAATCGACGCATATCTGCAGGAAATGCATTAAATATGCTTTTCGCCAATTTAACCAAACAGTTCGATAATCAGAGTGACTTCCTGGGTGGCGCTCAAAACCGGAACACCGTCATCAGTCACCGTGAACTCGAGGGGATAGGTTCCGTTCACAGGAGACGCCCACGAAACAGTTTGGGTCGCCGGATCGAAGATCGCCCCCGAAGGGAGCCCGGTAACAGTGTAGGTCAGTTGGTCTTCATCCGGATCAGTTGCCTGGACATCGAAAACCAATGGTGAACCTTCAAATCCGAAGACACTGACCGGGATCCCCCCTCCAGCAGTCTGGCCGTTGACGCTCGTAAAAAACGGCGGATTGTTGTCACCCACCACAATGGTGACCGTCTCGCTGTCGCTCAGGGGAGGGGAGCCGTTGTCGTTCACGGTGAACCGCACCTGGTAGCTGCCGATGTCGCTGAAAGTAATGATCGGCCAAAGAAAGGTCTGGGTATCCGAATCAAATGTCGCATCACTGCCAAATCCCGCCGGCAGATTGTCGGCGCTGTAAGATAAGCTATTCGAGTCCGGGTCGGACCCGCTCACCGTAAATTCCAAAAAAGGGGTTTCTTCGATAAAATCCGAAAAGTTCACAATTTGATCGCCGATGGGAGCCAGACTTGGCGCCTGGTTAAAATCCCCCACACGGATCAGAACCTCCATTTCATCTCTGAGAGGGGGGTCCCCATCATCGACCACCGTAAAAGTCACCCGGTAGGTTCCGGCATCCTGAAAACCAGGTATCCAAAAAAAGCTTTGGTTAATGAAATTGGCACCAAAGGGGAGCGATCGAGCGGTGTAGGTCAATGCGTCTCCATCCGGGTCTTCAGCGATGACCCGAAATTGAATCGGATTCCCCTCTGTTCCCCCGATCACGGATCCGGTGGGAGTGAATTCCGGCGGCTGGTTGATATCGCCCACTGTAATGGTCACTTCCATCGAATCATTCAGCGGCGGCTCGCGGTCATCCCTGACCGAGAAAAGGACCGTGAAGGTACCGACATCCCCGATCCCGGTCTGCCATTGGAACTTTTGGAGTTCTGGATCGAAAGAGGCCCCCTCGGGAAGATCGAAGACCTCGTATGTCAGCAGGTCGTCATCGGGATCCACGGCCGTGACAACAAACTCAAGGAATTCGCCCTCATCGACCTCCTGGTTACCGATCGGGTCGAATTCGGGAGGCCGATTGGTAGCCCCAACCGTGATGGTCACCTCCTCGGTGTCGCTTTCGGACGGGGCCCCGTCATCAAACACCGCGAAAAGAATCTGATAACTCCCGACTTTTTCAGAACCGGGCGTCCAACTGAAGAGTTGGGTTTCCGGGTCGAACAGGTTTTCTTCCGGTAGATTGGTAGCTTGGTAGGTCAACATATTCCCGTCCGGATCGTTGGCCGACACCGTGAACTCCAAAAATTCCCCCACTTTGACCATTTTATCCCCGATCGGCTCCAAGACCGGCGGTCGGTTGGCGGCCCCCACAGATACCGTCACCGATTCCGAATCACTCAACGGCGGATCCCCATCGTCCGTAACCACGAAAAGAACCCTGTACACCCCGGTATCTCCTATCTCCGTGGACCACACAAATTCTTGGTCCTCGGCATTGAACAGGGCACCGGGCGGAAGGCTGCTTGCGCTGAAGGTGAGCCGGTTATCGGCATCCGGATCACTCGCAGTGAGCGACAGCTTCAGCATTTCCCCTTCAAATACCGACTGAGGGCCGATGGGTTCCAGCACCGGGGGTCGATTCAACACAGGAAAGAGGGTGACCGGTCCCACGTCAGTGGTTTCCCCGGCGATGACGACCACGCCCATCACCTCGCCCCTGAAAATGGTGAGTCCCGATTCATCTTTGGCCAGCACCACCACCGTTCGATTGATACCGGCCTCGACCCCGGATACCAATCCTTCCCCGGTTTCACAGGCAAAGGGCCCTCCGAAAGCGATCGTCTCTCCTTCCTGGTCATAGACGATCACCTCGATGGTAACGATTCCGTTGGCGACACATTCAAACTCGGCCCGAGCCGCCTGCCGTTGGAGCCTTTGCATATCGCCATCGTCTATTCGCAGGCTCAGGGCGATGGCACCGGTTCCTTGGGTGTCGGCGGCTTCGTAATCGTCTATGCCCCCTCCGCTACAGCCGATAAAGATAAAACCGCATATCCACAGAAGCAAAACCGGCAAGCACCGAAAACCGTATCGATGTTGAAAAAAGGATCCCATTTTTTTATCTCCTCGTTATTAAGATTCGGTCCTTGTATGACTCGGTTCCCGATATAGACCCGGTTGCTACCAGGTCACCGAAATATCACCTTCACCCGTTTCCCGGGCGCCGGTCTCATCACCGGTAGATTTCTGTTCTGATTGCTGTTGGGTGCGAGCGGTGGCGCTTCGTTGCTGAGATCGTGCAGCCTGGAAAGCATTTTCAGCCGAATCAGCAATCTCTGATGCTGTCATTTGTTCTAATTGGCCGAGACTAGGGGCGGATTCATCAGGACTGTTATCGCTTTGCCAAAATGCCAGGAAAAAGTCCGGATCTTCTTTGAGTGCTTTTCCAAAAAAGACCTTGGCTTCTTTCCATTGCCCCCGATCCCGGGCATCCAGCCCTTGGCCATAAAAGGTGGCGGCTTTCAGGCTTTTGGTATGGTATCGGCTGATTCTGCGTTTTTCAGAGGGGGTCACCCGGGCATTCAACACCTGCAAAATGTTGGTGACGATCTTCTTTTGAAGCTCAAAAAATTCCCCTTGATCCTCCTTCAAATTGAAAGATGCGATCACCTCCTTTTTCCGGGTGGAAGCTATCCCCGTCTGATTGACGATGCTTCCGGAATCCAAGGTCCCGACCACAAGGTGCTCGGCGCCCAGCAATCGCCCGGTGCGGGGCGCGTTGCTCTGGTCGACGATTCCGGTCGATCCGAGTTCCATCTCCTCCAGAAGATACTGCACCTTCAGACGCTCAATCACGTTAAGCGACACGACCCGGGACAGGTCGGTGATGATCATGGAGGCCAAGGCCTTTTGCAGATATTTGAACTGATTGTCCGGGCTGAGATCTTGAAAATAAAAGACCGCCACCGAATTGGGCTGGGGCGGGCTGGTCTGAAGGGCCGCCTCTCTGGCCAATGCCGCTTCAGCAAATTGGAGGCTGTCGTTGATTTTTAATAGGGTGAGCTGTTCATTGACTGCGTCCTGAACGATCGGGGCGTCGGGATTTTCATATTCTTCCCAATGTTCAATGGCTTCATCCCGCCGGTCCGCCTTCAATTGAGCCAGCCCCAGGTAATATCGGGCATCCGCCGCATCCGGATGGTGCTGAAGCGCCGCTTTCAGGGCGCTGACGGCTTCTGGAATTTGCCCGCTTTTGTAATAGGCGATACCAAGTTGTTCCTGAGCCCCCCAGTCGTCCGGGTTTTCGGAAGCCACTTGTTGAAAGTTCTGAATAGCCGATGAATAATCCCCCTGCCTCATGTCGAAACGACCAGCCATGCGGGAGGTGCAACCCAGAAGCCCCAATAGTAAAAGTCCCAAAACAATCAATCTGATGCTTTTGAGCCATCTCATATCGCACCCTCTTTCAATGATGGTTTGAAAATTGTGCCGATTCCCGTTTATACAAGTTGGGTTATAATCAATTATATTTTGGGGTTATTCCCCTTTCACGATGTCATTATACGCCCGGCAAAATACCACTTGCCATCGTAGAAATGCGAATGGTTCGACTGTCGCCAGGCCCTAAAAGAGGAAATGCTGTCTTTCTGTTGGGCGACGGTCATATCGGTTTCAAACGGTAAATCCACCCCGTAACGAATCACCAGCTCTTCATAAGCCAACTGGCGAACCAGCCGCGGGCTCTGTGAGGATTCTAAATTCCGGACCAATTGTTCGGGAGAATAGGGTAGACCATTGCGATACCGAACCCCTTGTTGAAAATGCGATCTGTTTTCCTTCCACCACGAAGACCACACTGCTGAATCCCGAGCGGGTGCTGTTGTGATGAAACCCGGTTCCTCACCAACAGCAAAAAGGGGCTCACCCCTCTTAAGCTTTTCTATCTCCTCTTCGAACAACTCCTCCTCGTCAATTTTTTCAGGTGTGAACCTCTCCTGGTAGAGTTTTGCCCCGGTCAAAAGATTCAGAGCCATCGAAGCCGCATCGGCCAGATTCGGATCAGCCAAGGCATCAATGAGTATTTCGGTTCCGGACACATCCCCGAGCAGGGCGAGCGCCATCATCGCATCAGGGCAGGGCCGACGGGAACAGGCGCTCATGAGGATTTCCGCCTCGGCCTGCCCCCCGCCGAGCCCCAGCGGCAGGATCGGCCAGTCTTCGGTGAGAAGGCGGTCAATGCATTCCTTCAAAACCCGCGCTTCTCCCATTCGAAGCAGGGACAGGGCTACCGCCGGTTTGATCGATTCCGGGCCATGGGTCAACACCTGGAACAAACCGGCGCCGGCACCCGCCTCTCGCAGACGGCCCAAAGCCCAAATAATGGTCGAAAGGGATTCCGAACGGTCCCTTTCTAAAATCCGGATCAGATCCGGTCCGGCCGATAGTCTGCGGAAGCCCAAGACATGAGCGGCGATACGCACCCGGCCGTTTCTCTGCTCATCCAGCATCGCCCGCATTTTCGGGAGCCACGGGTCAGGAAACTCCTGAGACAAAGCGTCCGAAACCGCTTTTACCTTCTCTTCATCATCATAATCCAGCGCATCCATCGACTTTTCCACCAAATCCCATCGGTTCTGTCGACAAAAAACCCTCATTGCAGCATGCAATTCTCCGAAATCACCGTCTTCAAAACGCTGCCGACATATATCGAGGGCAGACGCCTCCCCCACCACCAGGCCATCGATATGGGGTTCGAACCGGGCTTCAAAGTCTTCGAGATCTTGCCAGGAAATCTCAGAATCATCCAACAGGGAGAGACGCTGTTCATACAAAAATGAGGCTTCTTCTAAGTATTCCTGGAAGAGTTCACTGAGAAAATCCTGTACAGAAACCACCATTTAATCATCACCCTCGCTTCACGAAAATGTCCATTGCCCCTGAGCTGGTATCCGAATAGATTTGAATCCTCGCCACATCCTGCGGCCCGTTTTTCAGCGCCATATGGGTTCGCCAGATTAGAAATACCCGGTTTTCATCAGAATTGATGATCACTGTATCGAGCTGGGTCCGAAGATCATAGAATCGATTCTGTTTGAGCATCGCCGTGCAGGACGGAGGTTCCACTCCAGGCAGGTTGAATGCGATCCGGCCGGTTTTGGAAGCATTGGTCACAATCACCGGTTCATCCCCTTTCAGATAGCCGGATGCGACCTGGTCCGGGGGAGCCGCATTGAAAAAACGCCGGTCGAAATCCTCGGGAAGCAGCGGCATCCGTTCTTTTTGCCAGGCCTCATCATAGGTTCCTGCCAACCCGGCCCGCGGCTGCCAGTGGGGGGACACAAATCCGAATCCAGCGGGGCGGGGTCTGTCGCCGAAATTCTGGATTGGCTGTATTGGATCCTCCAAATTGGGTAGTCGGATTCCTTCATCGAAGCGTGTGTCTTTGTCCCGGTACCCAGTGCCGACTGGATTTCTTGGATCGAATGAATGGGTTTGGGGAGTCCCCTTGCTTCGATCCCATCCCCCGAATGAATTCTCATAA
Organism: uncultured Desulfobacterales bacterium; assembly: GCA_964573705.1. GTDB lineage: Bacteria > Desulfobacterota > Desulfobacteria > Desulfobacterales > Desulfococcaceae > JAABSQ01. Next base: position 17,406 of record CAZNLT010000093.1, on the reverse strand, counting down.
ATCAGGGGCATCATTTCAAACGGTTCGGGATCGGTCATGGTGATGATTCCAAGATTTTTTTCCCAGATTCGATTCCCAACCACCCGGACTACTTTTGTTATAGACCCAATCTGAAAGCCGACATGGATTTCGGTGGAGCCCGATTGGCTGGTGCGGGCACTGCCAATCAGGACCACATCAGTAGACGGTTTTGAAAAAGCGATTTCAGGCTCATACTTGTAACTTGAGGTTTCCGGATCACCCCGATACTCCCCGGAAACATTCACGGGTGTCTGGTCTTCGGGCGTAAACACCAATCGGTCCTTATCAATGGAGAAGGTCGCCTTTACAACCGGCACCATTATTGGCCGCCCCACTTCATCATTCATGAAAAGGGGCTCAAACGCAAACGGAGTTTTGTTTTGAATTTCCGGTTGAGCCATATCTTACCATACACTAATCGAGGACTGCGTCTAATTCTACAAAAATATCCACGAACGGTCTGCCGGTCTCGATCAATCGAGCCGATGGAGGGCAAAGTGAAAATTCGTCTTCTACATCCATACCCAGGAGCTCGGACACTTTTAGAAGCGCCAATCCTTCGATGGAGACGAAGGAGCGGGTCCAAAACACCAACTGGGAAGGATCCGGTTCCAGAAACCGGGCTTTTCTGGTTTCGTTTTTCTGTTCAAGTTCATCCATCAACTGATGCAGGGAATCCTGAAAACCGGCCACATCTTTATCCAGAAGGGATTGACAAATTTGAAATCGGGTGGCCTGTTGTCCCTCCAGGGAGGCTTCGAATCGATCCATGATTGATTTCAATTTTTTAGAGACGGATGTTTCATTGGAATGGACAGACAGGGTATGCAGAAACAAAAAATAGGCGAAGTCATCTTCATATTCCCAATCCGGATGCCATTGCTTGGGCTGAAAGCGATCAATGCTTACCCACAACGGGGTGTAACCGGACACAAGCGCGTCCAGAAAGGCTTCTGTTCGGCTGATGGCCAACCTTCTGTCATCCAGAATACCGGATTCAAGAGATTTTTTTAAAAAAAACTGTCGGGCAAAACCGCTTCGGACCAAATTTTCACGAAAGGATCCGGTGTCCAGACGTTCTAACAAGTGGCAAATAGACAACGCTTGAAACAGCTCAGACAGTCTTTCATAGATATACCCCACCTCATTCACGGGGTAGGCCATGCCAAGCACCGCCATATCTTGTTGAATGATCGGGATAAGATCCGTGTGTATTTGCCGGATATCCATTGGGATTACAATCCTATATATTCCGATGGGGGCTTCCAAAAAATCCCGGTAAAGGAATCGGCCTTCATCTTTTCGGCCAAGATCTTCCGAATCAGAATCAGGGAAGGGAGATACTTCGGCCTGAACACGAATCGATCCGATGGAACTTGATCGGCGTCAATCACCAGTTGATCACATTCATCGATCAGTTCCGAATCGATGGGATTCCATTCGACATTCGATTGTTGAATATCGATACAATCGACCAAACCGGTTGGATTGAGGATGAAATAATCCTTGGAAGCCACCCGGCCTTTATGGTTTATAATTGTAAGAGGAAGGTATTCGATATGCTCAGCTTGTTCCCGCTCAATAAACCCCTTCAGTTGACCGGAAATCACCCTGAGCCCGGCACCATACAGGCTGTCGGAAAGCTGAATGTCCTTTGGAAAGTCAGGATCCATTTCGCACCGGGCGTCCGCAGGCCAGTCCGCTGACCGAGGCTTGCCCTCGCCAAGCTGGTATGCTTTTTCAATGCCGAGCGGCGGTTTAATGACACAATACCCTTCCTCATAATCATCCTCCCATATGAAGAATTCACTGCTCATACTGAATCCCCTCTTTTTTTAGAAGCAGACAGCGTATCTACTTGATAATGGAAAAAAGTTCTTTCAATTTTTCTTTTACTTTCCCGGACATGGCATCCCAGTCCGGTGGCGGTTTTCGTTTTGTTGGAGTGCCGGGATGCATGGAAAAAGGAATATACCAGGTATTCGGTATATCCTCCCGATGTTTCCAGCAATGTTGGGTCCCCTGATGGGAGGCCCCTCGGGAGGTCAAAAATTTGCGCCATACCTTGCTCCGGGCCTTTAAGGCCGCCTCTAAATTTTCACCTTTGAATTCACATTCTTCCGCCTTTCTCAAAGCCGGATTCCATACCTTGTCTTTGAGGTTGTCGCTCACCCGTTTGGTATAATGGGGATTGTGGTCGACTTCATGGCAGGGATACCCGTTCCAACGGTTGGAAGATTTGTAAACCAAGGCCATCTTCATCGGCAACCCGATGGTATTGTCCGCACTGTTGATGTCCCAGTCGGTTTCCGCCAGACAAAAACGGATCACCATAAAATCACCGACGTTCTGCCCCAATTCGTCAAAAATGGTGGCATCCGCCACGGAAGAGATCGGGACGATATGGTGAACAGCTGAAAAGGGCCATTTAACCGGCTTATAGTAGCCACTGCTGCAATTTTCCAGATGATCCGTATTTCGGCTTCTTTTTATTTTCCAGTGTTCCGGGTCTTTGAAATGTTCGATGGATTTTGGCATTTATCAAAAAAAACCTTAAGACCTCAAAATCTTTACCAGAAGACCGCCACGCTCACCCGATTCTGAAAACAGCCATAAAATGGCTGCAGACCCCTGGCATTCTTCGTTTCTGAAGGCAGCATTCATGATCCCCAACGAGAGCACGCCGGTGGCGGCTCCCGTTTCACCAAATCCGACCGCAGGCAAAAACATCGGCAGGTTGCCCAGCGAATACTTGGTTTGAAGCCGAACCAATGCATATCCCCAGTCATTGGCACGATATATATCTCCATTTAAATCACAGAGGATACATCCGACCTCATCTCCCAATGATTTTTCAGAATCGAGTAGACGATCCAAAGCTCTATAGAGGGCTTTTCCAAGCGGCGGATCTTCTGAAAACCGGTCGAATTTTTCCTTTTCTAAAGCGAGGTCTGAAATCAACAGCATCAATTGACTCTCTTTCCGGACGGCATCCTGCTGTTTTTCGAGAAGGAAAAACCCCGCCGCCTCTCCAGGAATAAACCCAGACGGGTTGTTTTGGGTTTTCAACATACCGGTCAGGGCGCCCGCTTCCAAAACAGGCGGCTCAATAAAAGAATCGATGGCGCCCACAATACATCGGCCGTATTTTCCAGCCCGGATGGCTTCCATTGCGTCATGGATGGCATAGATCACCCCGGTGTGCCCTCCGAAATAGAGATGTTGGTGGGAACTGGGCAGTATAAGATCACACCTCTCCAGCAGTTTTGGCAGAACCCCCTGATGCTGCCGCCTCCACTCCTTAGATGGCAAAGTGTCCTCCATGGAAATCGCAGGATTCGCCGGGTCATCATCCACACCAAATTGTCGTTCCAGCTCCGCCTCAAACGCTTTTTCCAAATGATGCTTTCGATCGGGCAAAGCGTAATCCGAAAGATTCAGGAAAAAACCGGTGTTATCCTTTTCCTGTTTCAGATAAGGCGCCTTTCCCAGCAACCCGCTCAGCGCATGGCAGCCCATCAGTAAGGCTCTGGCCGAACCGACAAAGCCGGAAGGCAAAAAAGCGATTGTGTGGCCTTGGACAGGATCCCCAAACATCTCTTTGTCGAGGAAATTGAGGTTTTTTAGCTCTCCCATTCGAAGAATGCCGGCTCGAAATGCAGCGCAGCTGTGGCCGGCATCAGGCCCCAGAGGCGTCACCATTTCAAGGGCGGTTATGTAAATACCTGCGTCCATTCAGCCTCCAAAGCCGAACGAGATCAGGATGAATACTCTTCTCGGCATACCGGACATACCATTTTGACGTTTGACGGAATCGCGATGATGGGACCTTGAAGCAGAGGGAACGGCGGCGTGTTTTTATCATTGTGAAGCATGATATCGAATGCCCTGGCAACATTTTTACCCTCTACGAAAACATCAAAAGAAAAATTGACAAACTCAGCCTTGCCTTTGATTTTTCCCGAAACCACCCCCCCGCCTGCGGTGCCGCCCTCGTCACCTGTACTCATCCTGAAATTAGAGGTCTTCAGGCAAATGGAATTGCCATCACACTTCACCTTTTTGCTGCCTTTTGCCGTGTCGGCAGACCGGGCAATGTTGGGATAGGGAATCGGGACCGGACCGGCCGGCGTCGGTGTTTTGCAGACGTCCGGAAAAGCAATGGTCACCCCGTTACTCCCCTTGTGCACCACTGACATGTTATTGGCTCCGACTGTCACCGGCATGGCTCACCTCCCGAGGGTTTATCAACCCTCTTATCTTTCTGCATCAGTTGATCTTCACCGCACTTCCTTTGATTTTTTGAACCTGGGAAGCCCGACTGACGATATTCGAACCCTTGATATATATTTTTCCGTCCCGCCTGAGGATAATAGCGCTTTTGCCGACGCGAATCTGGATTTCCTCCTCTGCATCGAGTGCTAAACGACGTTTGCGGGATCCGGATACGGGTACGTGTGTCGGATCTTCTTCCCGTACAGACGCGGTATCTGGGAATTTTTTATCTACTATTCGATCGTGAATGATTCCCAGAATAATCGGCGTCTGGGTGGGTTCTTGCCCGTGAAAGATCAGTACCGGCCTATTGAGGATTCGATGTTCTTTCCCCGGCGGAATTTGTACCATTGAGCGGGCCAAAACAGGGGTTTCGGCCTGTTCCTCCGAAAAGACGAAAGGGCGCCCGGATTCATCGATATGCGACATCCACCCGACCCCTATGTGTTGCCCTTTTCCGGACATTAAAGCCATCCAGGGCAACATCTCTGCTGCAGCGGTATCGGCCATTGCTAATTCTCCTTGATTTTACTTCCTTTAATCTTGACATCGCCAGACCCCTTGATGTTGATCTTTTTGCCTTTAATAGTGATATCTCCGTTTTGTTTCATGATTATCTGGGCCTTGCCTGTCTTGATATTGATTTCATCTTTTCCGATGACCTGAACTTTCTTGGCTTCCAGGACAAAATTTTTTTCAACCGACTCCCGGTGATTGTTGGCGACATTCTCTTCAAGATCTTTCATGATTCGAATGGTTCTGCTTTTTCCGATCGTCTCATTAACATTGGATCCGACGTCCAGAGAGAGGGATCCACCGATGGTCTCGGATTTTGCAGATCCAATGATTTCGTTTTTGGCGCCGCCCACACTTTCCGTCATGGCCCCACCCACAGAAATCGCCAGTAAGCCGCCAATGGTGAGTTCCATGGCGGCTCCGACCGATTCTGAATAATTGATGGCCACCGATTCGGTCAGGTTGGATGCCACCAGAATATTCATATCACCTGTAATTTTCTCATCATGCTGGCCGAGAATCTGGATGGCTTTGTCCTTTTTCACCAATTCTGATTTGTCACGGCCCACTTCCAAACTTCTGTCTCTGATGATCGATTCAGCCCGATCATTTCCGACCCAGAGGGTTTGATCATTTTCAACGACCGTGTTTTCATCCTTCTGAGCATGAAAAAAAACCTCCTCGTCTCCCTTCTTATCCTCAAGCCGAATTTCATTGAATCCGCCCCCGCCTTTGGAGGAATTGGATTTGAGGGTACTTTTGGTCTTTTCACCGGGCAACCCATATGGCGGCATATTGGCGCCATGATACACTCGGCCGGTGATGATAGGCCGGTCCGGATCGCCTTCGATGAAATCGACGATGACCTCATGTCCGATTCTGGGAATGAACATCGCGCCCCATCCCCCGCCGGCCCAGGTCTGGCTGACCCGAATCCAGCAGGAGCTGTTTTCATCCTTTTTTCCTTCCCGGTCCCAGTGAAACTGCACCTTCACCCGTCCATACTGGTCGGTATGGATTTCCTCGCCGGCCGGACCCGTCACAATGGCGGTCTGGGTGCCCTGCACCACCGGCTTTCGGGCGATGCGCCTGGGCCGGAACGGCACATCATAGGGAATACACCGGAAACGATTGGAATAATTCAACTCTCCCTCACCGATCTCGGATATCGTTCCCGGGTATTCGGACTTCTGGGAAACTTCATGTTCTACGGAAATCAGAAGGAACTCCTTTTTATTCATATCCTTCCGATAATAGTCCATCAGCTTGAACCGGTAACCCGAGGTGAAGGCCCGGCAATCACTCTGGCCGATGATGGTGGTGATTTGAGCCTCCTCCTCCTCCATCCGCCGGTTGGCCAAATGCTCGGCCAATGCCCGTTTCATGAAACGGCCGTGATAATCATAAATTTCCCTTTCACCCGGCCCCAACACCTCTTTGGATTTGGATTCATGTTCGATGGCCGAAGGCGTTTCGAAATTAAAATCCCGAAGAAAATATTTGGCCGGTCGAATCTCCTGCTGAAACTCAAGTGCAGTGATCACATCCTCTTCGAGCCATCCGCCGCCGCTGATCTGATAACGGGCTTTCGACTGCGTCGGACATGGTTTATTTTCATCTCGGGTATCGGTAATGACCAGATTGTGTTTACCCTTTTCATGTTCAAAAAAATAGAAGATTCCGTATTCTTCCAGCAGTCGGCTAATGAAATTGAAATCGGTTTCCCGGTATTGAACACAATAGGCTAATGGCTCATAATCGCCTTGCAAACGCAGACTGTAGTCCTGAAACCCTTTTTCCGTAAAAACCTGATCCACGATATCGGATACCGTTTTGTCCTGGAAAATTCGAGAATCCGCCGTCTGGGTCAGAAGCCACAGCCATGGCACCATTCTGGCCGTATAAAAGGAAAACCGGGGATCACTGGTGCCGCTTTCACCCCCACCCCGCCCCTGCGAGAAGTGGGAGATAATGCCATTGAAATGGCGCTCTCCACCCTCCGCCAACAGCAGGGTAATGGTGACATTCTGCCCGATGATATCGGGAAATGATATACTGTGATTCTCTGAGACACAATTTAACTGAAATTCGAACAGGGCGGACACGCTCTCCACGCCGTTGAAACCTGTGAGCAAAAGTATATCCTTGCCCAGCGGTGTATCGATGGCGATCAAACGATCTTCTTGTGAAAACGTCGGCATGGACTCCCCCCTCAATATATTGGAAAGCAATAAAGCCGGCTGATGGGGCCACCGATTTTTAATAAATAATGGATTGAATATGGATGGAAAAAGGTGTAACTTACGATAGAATAATAAGTTAGATTTAGGCAATGATTCCTGTTCATTATGATATCCACCTCCTTGACACTTGTCAATACCTTCTTCCAAATTAAATTATCTCCAATCTAATGCATCAGAATGGAAACTGAACTTCTCCGTTATGGCAATAACGCCCTCCAGGCATGTATCGTTCCACCATAATGCGATTCTATTGAGGAGTACTGAATGCCGGTTAAAAAAACATCAAAACCGCTCTTTTCATTTAAAGACCAAGTCAATTATAGAAGATTTCGAGAGGTTCTTCGATCAACAGGCTTCACTGAACAATCGATTTTGGAGATCTTAAACATAAAGGATCTCCCGGCGCTTGGAGAAAGAGATTCCGCCCTTCTGCTGAAAAGAACCCGGCACGGAACTCCCCTAGAGACGCTGATCCGTCTCTTTTTAATTGAAGCCCCTTGTTCGATTCAGAACGTAAGGAAAGCGTTGGAACCCTTTCCCATGGAGGTATTGATTGAGGCTGATCTCATCCGAGTCGAAAAGACAACTGTTTACGGATTGGTAAAATTATTGCCCTTCAAGGGGTTCATCATCGCATTCGATCAACCCCGAATACTCTTGGGCGACCTGGCACCTGAATATGTCATGGGCATCGGTAGCAGCACGATTACACTCGCAAACCTGACCGTTCGAAGACCAATTCAAAAGGCGCTGGATCTCGGCACCGGCTGCGGTATTCAAGCCCTGCTGGCGGGAGAACATTCCGAACAAGTCTGGGCGACCGATCAGAACCCGCGAGCCGTTTGCCTGGCCGACTTCAATGCCCGGCTTAATGGAATGGACCATATCAATTGCATCCAAGGAGACCTTTTCGAACCGGTGCCCGATCAGCAATTTGACCTGATCATCACCAACCCGCCCTTCGTGATTTCACCGGAAAACCGCTATATCTATCGGGACGGCGGCATGGCCGGGGATGAACTCATAAAAAAAATCGCCCGCCAAGCCCCCGATTATCTCTCGGAGGGCGGATACTGCCACATCCTCTGCAACTGGGCGGAAGAGGCGGATCAGGATTGGAAAGAACGCCTTCGGTCCTGGTTTGAACGCACGCCTTGCAACGTATGGGTGATCCGTTCTGAAACCCGAGACGCCGGGACGTATGCATCCACCTGGATTCGGCATACCGAAAAAAAGGCGGTGGACGATTTCGAACGCCGGTTCGAAGAATGGACCGATTATTATGAACGGCAATCGATCCGGTCTATCGGCGCCGGCATGATCACCCTCAGAAAATCCCCCGGACGGTCCGTCTGGTTCCGGGCTGAAGACGGTCCCGAAAGGATGAATGGTAACTGCGGAGAGGACATCGCCATGGGATTCGCCCTTCAGGATTACTTGAAATCCGTTCCCGAGGATATCGATCTGATGCAGTCGGTACTACAGGTATCTCCAAAAACCCGTCTCGATCGGGAAAGCATCCCCACGGATGAGGGGTGGATGGATCAATCCTTCCGCCTGCGTATTTCGGATGGCTTGGCCTATTCCGCCAATGTCGATCCTATTGTGGCCAATCTGCTGGTCAAGTGTAATGGCCGGACACCGCTGAACCATTTGGTATACCAAGCGGCCGCTGCCCTAAACGAGCCTGTGGAAAAACTCACCAGCCCTTTGTGCGGCATCGTCCGATCGCTGATCGCCCAGGGATTTCTGTTACCGATTCACCTCGCTCAAACCAATGCATCAACAGAATCCTTCAACGGCAGAACACGAGATACCACCACTTCCTGAAACCCGGGGTGCTCCACATCCGGCACACTTCGAACCGAGTAGGTGTTTAGCGGTTTCAATCCGCGGGAAGGTGAAAACCGCCGACCGGGATCGGCGGTCAGCACCTCGCAGCCCTGGCCGACGAGCTTCCGAAACCAGTTGAGACCATGCCGGGAGAGCCGGGTCGTGTACCAGATATCCCCGCCCAGAATCAGATCCCATCCTCGGTTTTCACTGAAGATCAGGTCCTCACAGCACGTATCCACATCGACGCCGTTGATGCCCCCATTCATAGTAATGGCACGAATCGCCACAGGATCGATATCCGAAGCCAGCACCGACGCGGCGCCTGCCTTGGCCGCGGCGATGGCGGTAATACCGCATCCCGATCCAAAATCGAGAATGCGTTTGCCTGTTGCCAGCTCCGGATGATCCAGAAGATACCGGACAAGCGATTGCCCGCCGCTCCAGGCAAACGCCCAATAAGGGCGCTGAATATCGGAAGCCGTATATTCAGGATCAAATGCGCGCCACAAATCCGAATCGGGTTTCAAAAGATAAAGCTGTAATTCCGGCACCAAGGGCGTCGTGGTAAGTTCCGTGTTTACAAAAATGAATTGTTGAAGATCAGATCCTTCCCAGCTCACTTTATTGCCCCGTATTCACTTCTATCGAATTACTCTTTTCGAATTATGCCTTTTGGGGAGAATACGCCAGCAGATGGTCCGGAATGATATAGCCCCTTTCCATCAGCTTCCGAATAATGCCGAGCACCGATTCCGAAATACGTTCGGGGTCCACATTCAATGCATCCGCAAGCTCTGCGATCAACTCTCCCAACGGCCTTTTGCCGTTGCAACGGCCCAGCAATCCGATCATTCGGCCATCCAGATTGCCGGTGTAATGGATGCCCCGGGTCATGGTCAGAACCAGTTTTTCCACCCCCCAACCATCACCGGAAGGCCTGGAATGCTGCTTGAGGCAAACAAAATCGGATAATAAAAACCGTGTTCCAAGAAGCGCCTCTCCTGAAGCCGTCGAAGAAAAATCCCGCAGATGGAACCCCAATTGAACAAACCGGTTCGCCTCCTCATCCAGATATTCGCCATCCTCATCAAAGCGATACCAGTGTTGGGTTCGATCTGTTTTTCGCATGCTGATGAATCCGGTGCTGACCGCCTCGATCTTCTGTTCTTCGTAGTATTGCATCCAATCTTCCCATCGGCATATATAGGAATCCCGGTCCAGCTTTTCCGTCTCATTCAGCCAATTGGTCGCATATGAGGCCGGGCTTTCCGTCGCAAGTTTGAGGACCCAAACATCGCACCCGCTGCCTTGAAACCAGTCCCGAAACCGCTCCTCCCAAGGCGTTCCCCGAATATGAGCCCATTGGGCGTTGAGTTGACAGAATCCCCCTTCGTTGAGCAAGCGGGGGGCTTCCCGTATGATCCGCTCCACGAACCCATCCCCTTCCATTCCACCGTCGCGAAAGATCAAACGATTCTCCGGTGAAATGGCAAACGGCGGATTGACCACAATCAAATCGAAACGGTCTTCCTGAACCGGCTCGAACAGACTTCCCATTCGAAATTCAATATTTCGGATTCCGTTCAGGGCTGCATTGAAGGCGGCGATATTGAGCGCCCTCGGATTGACATCGGTACTGATGACCCGGTCGCTGTGGGATGCACACAAAAGCCCTTGGATGCCGCAGCCGGTACCCATATCCAGCACCTGAACGACATCCCGCCGCAGCGTAGCATGAATCAGCCGGATGGAAGAGGGGCCCGGGCCATGCACATGGTCGGGTTTGATTTTCTGATTTCTGTCCTTGTGCGACGGATCGAAGGCCACCCACAAGGGACCTGATGGAATCATCCGAAAATTGGAGTGAACCGAATCCTCTCCCTCAAATCGAAGAAGCCCGGTATCAACCCAGGATGCTATGGTCATGGGGGCCACCGCCCGTTGAACACTCCGCCTGTCCACGGCCACGTTCATCACCAAGAGGCGGATCAAGGTTTCCAGGGGGGAACCTCCGGCGGTCAATCGCAGCAGGCGCGGAAAGTCTTTTTGATTCACCCGAACCGAATCCTCCTGATTCAGGTGATCCAATATCCCCTTTTCATTGAAATCGGCTGTTTCCAGAACCTTCCGGATACCGGTGATCAACTCCGTATCAAGGGTAAAGGGCCCTTGTTCGATTCTCCAGTTCATGACGCAGACTCCCACTGGCCGATAAGCCGAGTCGGCGGATCTGATATGGATTGAAATCGTCCGAGTCGAACGACATCTTGATTCTTATACGAAAGGAGCGGAATGAATCCCCGCTCCAGAATTTCATGGGCGGTTCTTTCAGGGATTAAATACTCGGCGCACGGTTTCACTCTGGATTCTCCAGCCGTTTGGTAAATATACAGGGGAAGGTCTGGTAATTCCAAAACAGGTCCCGAACTAAAATCCCAGCCCTTTCGAGCAAAAGTTTTGCCGAGCAGGTAAGCGGCAACGAATGCCGGATTTCCCCACAGATTATGATTATGAATCGGTTCACCCTCCATTTCTTCAAAATCGAAGCGATCGGTCGGATCCGTCTCTTCTCCGTAGGGAAGGCGCAATAATAAACGGGGCAGGAGAAGGCCTAATGCGATTGCCTCGTCCAAATTTCGAAGGACCTCCCAGGCCGCCCGGGTGTCCGCATCGAAGCCGAGAGTCCAATCGGACGGATCCGGGGTATCGGCCAGCGATTTACAACCGAGCAGGGTTTCATCTGCGCCCGAGAGAAACGGAACCCCTGCACGGAAGGCGATCTTGGCCATTCGACCCAAGACTTGAATATCCTCGATCTGAGGCTTGAAGAAAAAGGAGCCGGCTACCACCGACCACGGGTCCGCTCCGGGGGTTTCCACCATCTGTTCAACAAGCATCCGGTACGTTTCGGACGAGGTTAAATCCTCCTCGCCCAACAAATCTGCGGCAAGTTCACTTTGGGCAACATCCATCATGTAAATTTTAAGAAAATCATCGGTCTCCAGCCCGGACACCAGCCGGAAGAGAGCCCGCCAATTCGCCTCCAGTTCCTGAAAACCCGGATCATGAAGGATTTTTCGCATGACATCCGAGATGGCGGCCTCCACTGAAATTTGCAATTCGGCTTGGCGGGGATCGGCATCGGGCGCCAGATGCGGTTGAACCAGTCGGTGAAGAAAGTCATCCCAGGAAGAAGATCCTTCCGCCGGTTCTTTTCGGATCGGGGACGGTTGACTTTCATCTAAAATCATATCCAGAAGATTGTCGGTATTGCCGATTTCTCTGTCTGAACCGGGTTCTGTTTCGCCCTCCTCCTCAGCTGAATCAACAGAAACTTCGGTTTCAGTCCATTGCCCCAATTTTGCGGCCACCGAATCCAATGCTTCCGGATCATTCAGGTCTTTAAGCGCTTGTCGCAAAGCACGGAATACATCCAATCTTTCCAGGAGCCGATCGGGGTGAAAATCCTCCAACTCCTTGAATGTGATCGTAATCGGCGGGCTGTCTTCTTCGACAAAAAAGAGCTGGAGTTCAGGCGCCGTCTGGGCCAAAACCGCATCAAAATTATCCCGATCGATCATTATCGGTGTTCGCCCGGTAAGCGGACCGGAGAGCGCCCTGTTCTTTCGTCCGGAGAAATCAGCGAGGATGAGAATACGAAAAGGGGTCTCCGGTTTGGGCAGTCCTTTCGGGACATCTACCCCCAATTTAAGAATTCCGAAGGAGCTCTTTTCAGTCATTTTGATTCCTTTACAAAGGGATTATTCAATTGTCGGGCCAAAGTTCATAAATCGAAGCGAATCCAAATGAAGGTCCGCTGGCTGCCGGTCACAAGGGAATTAAAAACTCACTTCTGGAATAATTGGTAAGTGAGAGCCGGAGTACCGGTCATCAGCTTTTGGTAACCGAAAGAGGCGATCTTTCCCTGATTCGGCGGCCAGGGATCATAGATACGCAAAGTGGTGCCGATGGCCGTGCCGTCACCTCGTATCCCGGCAATCACTGCAAAATGGCCGCTGCTGCCGGCACCAGAGATATACCCAGATACATTCCAAAGGATATGGGTCGCCGCGGGACCCTGTCGGATTAGATTGGCCAGTCCCATGGTTGTCCAGCTCTGCGGATAATGCATGCGCAACCCGAACTTTCTTGCGTATGCCCGGGTGTGGACCGGTTTATTCAGCTCAGAATCATTGAGCAACCCCCCATCGGAAGCGAGCAGTTCGGACGGAACACTCGAACGAGGAATGCTCTGCCTCAGCAGCATCGAGGTGGCGGCCAGCCAGCATGCAGACGGGTCCCGCTGTGGTATGAGGGTGACCTGATGGAGTATTTTGTATTTATCCGTTCCTTTTAGGGCCCCCAATGTGCAGGGCCCCGCTTCACCATCTTCAACCAGCCATTCTTTTCGTTGAAATGCCAAAACCGAGTGACGGGTGTTGGGACCGAAAATACCGTCGACCTTTAGGTTGGGCGAAGGAACCATTTTTTGATTCAGCACCTGTTGAAGATCACTGACAGACTGGCCCCGTGATCCTATTCGCAAGAGAGCACTCATCATTCACCTCCTTATTTCAAAACAGACCTGATTCCAAAAAGTAAAAGAGCCGTTTTTGCTGTTAGGTCTAATGAATTGAAAATGTGAACCCTTCATTTTCCAACGACACGTTCACTGACTTTATCTGCTCCCCGCCCGCCATTCGAGACAGAATCTCCTGGGACATTTCGGGCAGCAAGGTATTGGTCAAAATATGATCCACATTTCGGGCGCCGCTGTCGACCTCGGTGCATCGGTCGGCGATGGCATCGATCAGGCCTTCATCGTAGGCAAAGGCGACATTTTTGTTCTCTTTCATGCGTGCCCCGATTCGATCCAGCTTCAGCCTGACGATCAGGCGCATGTTGTCATCGGTGATCGGAAAATAGGGTACCACCTTTAATCGACCCAGGAAAGCGGGTTTGAACTGCTTGAGCAATTCCGGACGCAGCATTTCAGCCAACGCCGGTGGCTCCGGCATGGTTTCTTCATCGGCGCAGACCTTCATGATCAGGTCGGTGCCGAGATTTGAGGTCATAATGATCAGGGTATTCTTGAAATCAATCCGCCGTCCCTCACCGTCTTCAAGAACTCCCTTGTCGAAGACTTGATAAAAAAGCTCGGTGACATCGGTATGGGCCTTTTCGATTTCGTCCAAAAGTACCACACTGTAAGGCCGCCGGCGCACCGCCTCGGTCAGTACGCCGCCTTCTCCATATCCGACATAACCCGGAGGCGATCCCTTGAGACCGGATACCGTATGGGCCTCCTGGTATTCGGACATGTTTATGGAGATCAGGTTCTGTTCGCCTCCGTAAAGCAGTTCCGACAACGCCAGGGCGGTTTCGGTCTTTCCGACGCCGCTGGGGCCTACCAGAAGGAAAACCCCGGTGGGTTTGGATGGATCTTCGATGCCGGCATGGGCGGTCTGGATCATCTGGGCAATGGCATCCAGGGCATGATCCTGTCCGATGACCCGCTCGGAAAGGGTGTCTTTCAGTTTCAGGACCGATTCGATTTCATCGGTCATCATTCTGCCGGTGGGAATGCCGGTCCATCCGGAGATGACTTCCGAAACGGTCTGGGATTCCACCGCAATCTGAACCAGGGGCGAATCGCCCTGGATGGACGAGAGGTCCGTTTCCAACTCCCGAAAGCGATCCTTTTTCTCCGTAAGCTGCTCTGGCTGACCGCCCCCTTCCGCTTCATGGATTTCTTGAATCTCCCGCCGGATTTCCACCAGCTGACCGGCGATCTCCATTTCTTTTTCCCATTTTTCGGTCAGTTCTTCCAATCGCTTCCCCACCTTCTCTTTTATGGCTTCGAGGGAAGCGAGCCGCTCTTCGTGATCCCGTCCGATGAGGGTCTCCCGGCGAAGGAGTTTCTCTTGGCGTTCGATATCGGCGATCTCCCGGGTGGCATCCTCGATGGCAGGCGGACTTGTGGTGAGCCCGATGGCGATCCTGGCGCAGGCGGTATCGAGAACGCTCACCGCCTTATCCGGAAGCTGACGGCCGGAAATATATCGACTCGAAAGCTTCACCGCATCCAGCAACGCATCATCGGTAATCATGACATTATGGTGTTTTTCAAGAAAGGGTCCGATAGCGCGCATCATGATCATGGCCTTCTCAATATCGGGCTCCTCCACCTTCACTACCTGAAAGCGCCGGGCCAGGGCCGCGTCTTTTTCAAAGTATTTCTTGTACTCGGACCAGGTAGTCGCCGCAATCGTGCGCAGTTCCCCCCGGGCCAGGGCCGGTTTCAGCAGGTTCGCCGCGTCTCCCGAGCCCTGAGCACCGCCGGCCCCGATCAGGGTGTGGGCTTCGTCAATAAAAAGGATAATGGGAATGGGAGAGGCTTTGACTTCATCAATCACCGACTTGAGCCGGTTTTCGAATTCACCCTTTATTCCCGCACCGGCTTGAAGAAGACCGAGATCCAGGGTTCGGACCTCGATATTTTTAAGAATCTCCGGGACATCCCCTTCGGCGATTCGCAGGGCGAACCCCTCAACCACAGCGGTTTTGCCGACGCCGGCCTCACCGGTGAGGATCGGGTTGTTCTGGCGCCGCCGAATCAGAATGTCCACCATTTGGCGGATTTCGAAATCCCGGCCCAATACCGGATCAATATGCCCTTGTCGAGCGCGATCGGTCAGATTGATGGTAAACTGATCCAGGGCTTTGCCGCCGCCCTTGACCGCTCGGCCCGGAGCCGCCCCTTTTTCCGCCCCGGGTTCAGTCGAAGCGGCTTCCGCTTCGGCTGATCCGGAAGTCAAATCTTCAAAATTCTTGCTCAGTTCTTCCAAGGAAATATCGGCAAAAGTCCGGGAACTCTCGGTCAACATTCGAGCCATTTCATCGTTGCTCAGAAGCGCCAGAAGAATATGCCCGGATCGCACCCTCGGCGCCTGAAAATCGACGGAAGCCACCAGCCATCCTTCTCGGACCATGGTGGGTATGTGAGGAGAAAGGGCGGGGGTTCTGGAGTTTCCGGTTTTAAAGCCCTCCATGGCCCGGGTCAGATCCGAGACCAAGCGGTCTGAGTTGATTTCAAAATACCTGAGAATTTTATGAAGGTCGGTATGGGTGGAATCAAGAAGTTTAAGTAGAAAATGTTCGATTTCAACCTCATAATGGGTCTGAGACAGGCTGAGTCCGGCAGCCCCTTCCAAGGCATTTCGGCATGTGGGGTTCAGCTTTCCGACCAGAGATTTAAGATTGATACCAGGCATGGTTCAACTCCTTTCTGAATGTTGGTGGACCCGCGAAAGATGAGAAAGGGGAGCGAACTCGCAAGTCGGTATAACCAATAATACTTCGAGTGACTTTTAGATCGTTTTGGATGAAATCAGGGCTCCGGATTCAAAAAAGTAATATTCGGGTCCGCCTCATGGACAAATCCGGGGTGTTTCGTCCAGGTCGACCACCCCAGACGCGGTTGCGGAACATCGGCCCCGAGGACGCATCCGGGCACTTCTTCCCGCTTGAGATAGACCCGGATCTCGAATTCAAACTCCACCCCGACCATGTAGCGCACCAGAGAAAAGATCGGCCGAAGCATATCCCCGGAGGGCAAAAAACGAAGAAACTGATCATAACCGAGGGGACCGATATTGACTCGAAATTTGGTCTGGTTCTCCCAGATAAAACTGCCGCAGACCGTATTTTCCCCCAGAAGACTGTTTGCCGCACCGATTTGGCTCTGATCCTCTTTATCCAGCGGCAGCATTCGGTCAATGAATTGGTCGATCCAGACCCGTTCTCCGGACAGATATCCGACAGTGGCCTCGATAGACACACTCGATGCCATCGGCCGGGATAGCAGTCCGGTATAGAAGGCGAGGGATTCTTCCGGCAGCCCGATTCTACCCGTCAGCCCTTGAGTACCCAAACCGATCAGAGCCAGCAGATCGCCGGAGAGGGTGTCCTTGGCGCCGGACAGATAATTTTCAGGAAATCGGTACTTCTTCCATGACAGATAAAACAGGGTAACCAATCGATGGTGGAAAAGGTCGAAAAAAGCGGTCATGGAATAATCCCGCTGACGATTCCTTTCCAGGGCCATTTCGGTGTACCAGTTCGGCAACACCCTCGCAGGACCGATCAGTCCCAGAAATGCGACCGCCATTTCTGCCGGATCTTCCGGGTGCGTCTGTTTCAAATCAGTGATGTCGCTGGGCGGAAATACAAAACTGGGTCGAACCGAAAACCGCACCGCTTCTTTCGCCGGGGTCAGGGTTTTACCGATCGGCTCTTTGTCCGGAAGCAGTTTTTCGATCAGATCCACCGCTTTAAAAAAGGAAAAGCGATAGAACTCTTCGAAAAGACGATCTTTCAGAGTAGTATTTGATTTCCGGCTCTTGGCGGCCATTTCTTCAGCACCCCTTCACGTTGAACCGTCTTTGCCACCACCTGGGAGAAAGAATTCACCGAAACATACTGCCCCAGAAAACGTTCCAGTACGCAGGCAAAC